>CAMKDG010000005.1 GCA_946411205.1 uncultured Desulfotomaculum sp. | reverse complement strand
GCCTATCCAAATCTACAAAGGAATAAACCAATTACACAAATTACTATACACTCCCCAAAATACCTAGATTAATGGATTGATAATCATGCACGGAGATATTGCGAAACCCAACCATGGCTTTCAATCGTTCGGCGATCTCTTTTTCAATAAAGCCGTTTTCAAGTAACATATCAAAGGCTTGCCTGCTTGTTTGGGGGAGGCCTAAGTTATTTTCTGCCACAAGATGCATCGCTAAATCTATACAAGCCTCACAGGCTCTTTGTAAGTTTAAAATGATAGAATCTTGTTTGGTGTAATTTTGCAGGTTTTGGATGTCGTCTTGATACTCTTCATGGATTCTACTAATACAACGTTCGATAATTTGCCTCTTATTGAGTATAACATCATCAATCATGAGAATTTATCTTCCTTCCAGTCTTTTTAAAACACATTCCCTCTCCTGGTTTAATAGGGTGTATTTTTTTAGAGTTAATGCATGAAAGCGTAGCTTTCTAGCAAAATCGGAACAATAGATAACCGTACCGGTGTTCAGTATCTGAGCTTGAAAAACGGTTGAGGCTTTATCCAAGTCGATGAGGTCAACTTCCCTATTTAACAAATCGGCAAGTTCCTGGGATAACATAAAAACCTCATAATCATCAAGGCTATGATTACTTACAAAGGCTATGTCTATATCGCTATCATTTCTTAAATGACCCCGCGCAGCTGAACCAAAAAGAAGGATAAGATAAGGAGATATCTTTTTCTTTAAAAAATCTTTAATTAGGTCTAGTTGTTTTTCATCCATGAACAATTCAAATCACCTACCTATAGGATATTATATGCTTATTGGGTATTAATTCCAAGTTCAAGCAGCCTATTTTGGTATATAATAGGATCTGACAATTTTTGCACAGTAAGGAGCCATACCTATGAACAAAAGAGAACAAAAGGTACGAGAATTTGAAAACGCCTTTGCCAAGTATATAGGTGTCAAATATGCGGTGGCGGTGGCCAACAGCACGGCAGCTCTACATGCTGCTTTATATGCAGCAGGGATTAGTCATAAAGATGAAGTTATTTTATCACCGCTGGCCCACCCGGAGGTAGCCCATGCCGTTCGTTACCTAGACGGTGTGCCCATTTATACGGATATTGATCCCAAGACCGGCTGTCTGGATCCAGAGGCAGTGCGGTGGCGCATTTCTGCCAATACCAAGGCTATTATTGCCACCCACTACGCCGGGTTTCCCTGTGACGTAGAAGCCCTGGCCAAGGTAACCGAAGAAAAGGAGATTGTCATCATTGAAGATGCCTCCCAAGCTTTAGGAGGCATTTATCAAGGGAAGAAAATAGGCACCCTTAGTTCGCTCACTGTATTCGATTTTTCTCACCCCCAGGGAGTATATACCGAATTGGGGGGCATGGTGGTTACAGATTCAGCAGAATATGCTAACTGGCTTTGGTTATTTCGGGATACGGGTATGATGTACAACCATGGGGAATTGGTGAAAGAGGAGGGTCCGTGGCATTTTGAAGCCCAGGAGATTGGTTTTAATTACCGTCTGACCAGTATGCAGGCAGATATGGGTTTGGAGCAGTTGGCCAAGGCAGAACACAAGTTGGCTAGACGCAGGCAAATTGCAACCCAATATCATGAGGCATTATCAAGCCTTGAGGAGATAGAATTACTACAGGTTCCCAGCCAATGTGAGTCTGCCTGGTATACATTTCCAATCCTATTACAGGAGAAACTGATAGGAAAACGCAAGGGGTTTGTGGAAGAACTTTTACGACAAGGTATAGATGCAACTGTTCAGTTTTATCCGATTTATTTGCATCCTATTTATCTATGGCAAGGGCACCCGGATATATGCACCATTGAAGGGCCATTATGCCCTAAAGCAGAGGAGTTTTACCGAAGGGTAATTAATTTGTCGACTGATTATCGGGAGTTAACAGAAGATGAAATTGCTAACGTTATCAATGTATTGGTAGCCATTTTGAAGCAATAAATTAGTATGCCAGACAAGGAAATATAGGACTTAAGTCCTATAACAATAATGACCATGGTCATATGGAAAAAGATGGACATTGGGCAAAAATTGACATAAAATAAAGGCAGTTGACGTATTTCTACAAAAAACAATTGTAGTGTCGATAAAAAGCATCTACCAAATTAAAGTAGGCACGTTCTATAATAGACCTCAAAAGCTATTTATTAAAAAAAGGTGACAAAGCAATGCAACAGAAGGGTTTTTGTAGTTCTGTGTAGAATTTCTAGAGGTGGTAAACTATTCCGAAATCTTACGTCAAATGGTAAAATTACCCCCATTGCAGTTATCGTAATTATAGTAAAGAACTTAATAGCTTACACAAAAAATTTGTATATCAAGGGATGATTATATGAATATTTTTGACGATCCCACGCTTACTATTTTGCAAAAGGGTTTAGACGCCACGTCACTGCGGCAGAAAGTGATTGCCAATAACGTAGCCAATTTTAACACACCGGGATTTAAAAAGTCTTATGTGAGTTTTGAAGATCAATTAAAGGCTGCGATTAACAGCAATGGTGGGCCCTTAAAGGGGACGCACGCCAAACACATTGGCACGGCTAATGCTGCTTTTAGCCCGGAAGTAAAACAAGTGAAGGGCACCACGATGCGCTATGACGGCAATAACGTGGATGTGGATGAAGAAATGGTTAACCTGGCCGCAACAACCATTCAGCAGGATCTGATTGCCCAGGGTTTAATAGATCATTTTGAGATTTTAGGCACTGTCATTGGTGGTAGGAGGTAATGAAAGATGGGTTTGTTTGAAACCTTTAGCATCAGTGCTTCGGGGATGACATCGGAGAGGATGCGGTTGGAATTAATTGCCAACAATGTGGCCAACATGAATACAGCCAGCAGGCCAAATGATCCCAATAACCCGGTGTATCGCCGCAGGATGCCCTTGTTTGCCGAACAACTTAGGCAAACGATGGCGGCCAACGGTATAGAACCCAAAGGGAAGGGCGTTAAGGTAGCTGCTATTGTGGAAGATACGGCTGCTCCCAGAATCGTTAATGATCCCGATCATCCCTTGGCGGATGAACAGGGCAATGTAGCCTATCCGAATATTAACATTGTTAACGAAATGGTAGATGCGATTACAGCCAGTCGCTCCTACGAGGCCAATGTAACCACTCTGAATGCAGCCAAAAATATGGCCTTGAAGGCCTTGGAAATTTCCCGGGGGTAGGAGGTTACTAAGCAATGAATGTTTTACCAATGCCCATGACGTTGCAGATACCGGAACAGAGTCATGGTTCCCAAAGTCAGACGGCCAAGGGGTTCGATGCGGTACTAAACAATGCTATCGATAAGCTGAACCAGACACAAATACAAGCGGATCAAGTCATGCAAGGTTTTCTGGTGGGAGAGATTCAAGATATTCACCAGGTAACTATTCCCTTGCGGGAGGCCAAACTGACCATGCAGTTGGCGGTGGAAGTGAGAAACAAGATTGTTGAAGCATATCAAGAAATTTCTCGAATGCAGCTATAATACCGTTGAGGTGGTATCGTGAATTTTAGAGACCTGCTGGATAGATTAAAACAGCGGTGGCAGGAGACTAACCAAAAGAGAAAAATTTTATTTATCCTGGTCAGCGCGGTGTTTCTGGCGGGTTTGGTCTACACGGCGATTAGTTTTTCCCGACCCAACTATGCGATGTTGTTGGGAGATCTGGAACCCAAAGAAGCCGGAGACATTGTTGCGCAACTAGAAGCAGATAAAATACCGTATCAGTTAACGAACCAGGGAACAACTATTATGGTACCACAAAAACAAGTGGATGATGTCCGGTTGAAGCTGGCCAGTGCAGGATTATTAACTGGTATGGGTCATGGTTGGGAACTGTTTGACACCAGTAAGTTTGGGGAAACCGATTTTGAACAGAAAATTACGTACCAAAGGGCTTTACAAGAGGAGCTTAGGCGTACAATTACCAGAGTAGAAGGTGTGGAGCAGGCCAGGGTTCATTTGGTAATTCCACAAAAGAGTGTCTTCATTGAGGAAGAGGGTACGGCTTCTGCTTCCGTGGTAATTAAGCTAAAACCCCGTGCTCAGCTAAAGCCCGAACAGGTAAAAGGCCTTAATGACTTAATTGTTGGCAGTGTTGAGGGACTAAAACCGGAAAATGTACATATTATTGATACCGAAGGGAACATCTTAAACGATTTTCTGAAAGACCCTGCAGGCCAGGGAGGCGTTGCTGGTTTTTCGGGAACAGTGGTGGAGAAACAACAGCAGATTCGCCGGTCTTATGAAAAGGAATTGGAAAGTCGTGTACAGGCTATGTTGGCTAAAGTGCTGGGACCCAATAAAGCAGTGGCTATGGTTACTGCTGAACTGGACTTTAATCAGCAACAGACCAATACCACGGAAGTGATAACCGGTCCGATCGTCAGCGAGCGAAGTACCACAGAGAACGGTAGTGATGGCGGTAGCGGTGGGGTACCCGGTACGAACAGTCAAATGCCCGGACAAAGTGATCCTGGGGTAACGAACACTGGACAAAACAGCTATACGAAATCCGATGACATAAAGAACTATCAGCATGGGCAGAGGGTAGATTCAGTCGTACAGGCTCCGGGCAAAGTGCTGAAACTCTCAACCTCTGTGGTGTTGGACGAATCGGTGAAAAACCTGGACCGTGCTCAGGTGGAACGTATGGTATCTGTAGCCATTGGCTATGATCAACAGCGGGGCGACCAGATTAATGTTTCTGCTATGACCTTTGACCGTAGTCAATATGATTTGAATGAAGATATAAAGGAAACTCAAGCCCCCAATGAGCAACTATATGCATTGATTGCAGCTGGTGCAGCCGGGATTCTATTCTTGTTGTTCCTAATTAGCTGGCTCATTCGTCGTCGGAGGAAAAAGGCGGTTGAAGCGATTGTTGAGGAAACCGAGAGTCCAATTATTGCGCCCGTAGAGGAGGAAGGACCGGAGTGGGAAATTCCTGTGCCTAGGGATAAGCAGAAACAATTAAAGGATCTCGCGGAAGAGCGTCCTAATGATATTGCCGCTGTGTTAAAAGTTTGGCTGAGGGAGTAAGGGGTATCGAAGATGAATTATGAGAAACTCAACGGAGAACAAAAAGCAGCCATATTATTGATATCCCTGGGAGCCGATATAGCCTCCAAGATGTTGCGAAATGAGTTTAACGAAGGCGAAGTGGAGCGCATTACTGCAGCCATTGCTGAAATGGATAAGGTGCCTACCGAGATTCAGAAGCAGGTTGTTGAAGAATTTATCTATTTAATTCAAGCCAGGGATTATTTATTAAATGGTGGGGTTAACTATGCCAAGGAGCTATTAGAGAAGACCTATGGGTGGGAGAAAGGTGCCGAAATATTAGACCGCATTAGCTCCACCATGCAGTCACTTCCCTTTGGTTCACTGCGTAAGACCGACCCCCGGCATATTTTGAGTTTTATCAGAGAAGAACACCCGCAGACGGTTGCCTTTGTATTATCCTATCTAAAACCAGATCAGGCAGCTGTTATTCTAGCTGAGTTAGAACCTCAGGTGCAAAGCGAAGTGGCCCGGCGGGTTGCCATCTTGGATCGGATCTCTCCCGATGTGGCGAAGGAAGTAGAAAAAGTGCTGGAGAAAAAACTTTCTTCCGTTGCTCAGCATGAGGAAACAGTGGTTGGCGGCGTGCAGTGTCTGGTTAACATTCTAAACCGTGTAGATCGTGCGACAGAAAAAGCGATCTTTGAACAGTTGGAGCGGGCAGATCCTAATCTTAGCGAAGAGGTTCGCCGGATGATGTTTATCTTCGAAGATGTTGTAAAGCTTCATGATATCTCCATCCAAAAGGTGCTGCGTGAGGTGGATAACAAGGATCTGGCTCTGGCCATGAAGGGCGCTAACCAGGAAGTGAACAACCGCATCTACAAAAACATGTCCAAGCGTGCTTCGGATATGTTGAGGGAAGAAATCGACTACATGGGTCCCGTCCGGCTAAAGGATGTAGAAGAGGCTCAACAACGTATTGTAAATGTAATCAGACGGCTGGAAGAGGCTGGCGAGATTGTCATTTCCCGTGGTGGGGAGGATGCCATCCTTGTCTAGGATCATTAAAAGTGTGGCCTTGGATCAAGCCGATCAGGTATTACCCCTGAGGGAACTATCTTTTGTACCCCTTGAAGAGGTGGAGGAACAGAACCTCTCCCCTGAAGAGTTACTGCTATTAGCCAAGCAACAGGCCGAAGAACTGATAGCCAATGCCAAAGCAGAGGCCGGCCGAATTCTCCAGCAGTCTGAAGAACAGGCACAAATAGAAGCACAGAAGTTAAAGGAACAGGCCCAGGAAGCTGGCTGGCAAGAAGGAATTCGTGCCGCAGAAGATGAGGCCGCTGTTATACGCCAGCAGGCCAGAGATGTCCTGAAGCAGGCAGGAGATGTTTTTAACCGCACCTTGGATCAAATGGAGCTGCAGATTGTAGAATTGGCAGTAGATATTGCTGAGCGGGTGGTCATGACCCAACTGGCTGTGGAACCCCGTACCATTATGGAGATTGCCAAAGAATGCATAGAATTGGTAAAAAACCGACCTATTATTACTATCTACGTCAACCAAGTTGATTTTGGAATGGTAGAGGAAGGAAAAAACCAATTACTTCAAGGATTACCCGGTAAGGTAGAACTTAACCTGCTGGTGGATAATGGTTTACAACCTGGGGGATGTCGTTTCGAAACGGATCAGGGACAGGTGGATGCCACCCTGGAGACCCGCTGGCAGGAAGCAATTAAGGCGTTATACGGCCAGGAGGAATAAGTGATGGAGGTTAAGGTTTCTGTGGACCTTAATCCATATAAAGAAAGAGTAAGCCGGGCCAGGGTAATCAAACCCATCGGTAAAGTTACCCAAGTTATCGGCTTGATGCTCGAAGTTCAGGGCATCATTGCCCGTATTGGTGAGGTTTGCGATATCGTGGTGCAGGGAGAACCAGAACCAGTACGAGCCGAAGTGGTGGGCTTTCGAGATCAACATTCTCTGCTGATGCCGCTGGGCGAACTAAGGGGTATTTTCCCCGGTTGTGCCGTGGTACCCACCGGCCACAACTTAACGGTTCGCGTGGGTAGGCATTTATATGGCAAAGTGTTGGATGGTCTGGGCAGACCTATTGAGGATACTTTTGATAATAGTGCGGGTGAGGATTTCCCCGTTGATAACCGTCCACCCAACCCCTTAAAACGGAAGCGCATTGATACGGTGCTACCCACCGGAGTACGGGCCGTGGATTCCTTGCTTACTTGCGGCAAGGGTCAACGGATTGGGATATTTGCCGGTAGTGGTGTGGGAAAGAGCACTTTGCTGGGAATGATTGCCCGGCATGGCAGTGCCGACGTCAATGTCATCGGGTTGATTGGGGAACGTGGGCGCGAGGTGTTAGAATTTTTGCAAGAGGACTTGGGACCAGAAGGAATGGCCCGCTCAATTATTGTGGCGGCCACCTCCGATCAGCCCGCTTTGGTGAGATTAAAAGGCGCTTTTGTGGCGACTACCATTGCCGAGTATTTTCGTGACCAAGGACTGGACGTCATGCTGATGATGGATTCTGTTACCCGTTTTGCCATGGCCCAGCGGGAAGTGGGATTGGCAGTGGGGGAACCACCGGCCACTAAAGGCTATACACCTTCTGTTTTTGCCTTGCTGCCAAAGCTTTTAGAACGTTCCGGCATGGGCCAAAAGGGTTCGATAACCGCTTTTTACACCGTACTGGTGGATGGTGACGATCTGAATGAACCCATAGCCGATGCAGTACGGGGGATTTTGGATGGGCACATTGTCTTAACCAGAAAATTAGCGGCTGCTAACCACTACCCGGCCATTGATGTATTGCAAAGTGTTAGCCGTTTAATGCCGGATATTGCTACCGAGGAACATAAAGAGCAGGCTGGGATCGTCAGGGATTTATTGGCCACCTATCGAGAGTCTGAAGACCTAATCAATATTGGCGCCTATGTCCCAGGCAGCAACCCCAAAATTGATACAGCCATAGCTAAGAATGATGATATGGTGGGTCTTTTAAGACAAAAACCCTCAGAATACAGTGGTTATGAAGAAACCTTAACAGGATTGGCTGCTTTAGTAGGGAGGTAGTTTGTTGTGAAAGGTTTTCGGTTTGGTTTGGAGCCGGTACTGGAACAAAGGAAAACCAAAGAAGAAGAGGCTTTACTAGGACAAGCTAAAGCCCAGCAGGAATGTTTCAAATGTCAGCAATATCTGGATCAGACTCAGCAAAAGCTGCTAGAGGCTTTTGCTTATGCCGGGTCTCTGCTGAGGCCAGAAGAGCAACTGCAATCTCTGATGTACCGGGAACATTTGCAACAAACGGCCCAACGGCAGCAAAAGCAGCTACAGCGGGCCGAAGAAATATTTGATCTACGCAGGCAGGACACCACGAAGGCCCGCCAGGAACGCATGGTTTTGGAAAAGCTGAAGGAAAAACAATTGGCGGAATTTGAAGCAAGACTGTTTTTTCTGGAGCAAAAGGAAACCGATGAAATGGCTACCCTGCGCTATTGCCGGAAGGCATAGATGTGTGTATTGTATCGTTTATTCATGCGATTATAGAGGCCCCTGCCTACATCGACCCGCATAGTAGTACTGAAAGGAGGTGAAACAGTGCAGGTTAACAAAATTGCTTTCCATCAACAGCCCGACTTTGGCCAGGAAAAGAGCAATAACGTTGCCACCGGCGATGGTTTTAACGAACTTCTTCAACTGTTAATGAATATGAACCTGACTGGTATGGTACAGCAAAATATGCCGGAACTTGGCAGCAATCTAAACCAGACAGAACTGCTAGAGGAAGGACAGCAACTGCTGTTAAACAATCCCCTGAATGCTGAGTTGCTGATGGATGCTAAGGCGGCTCAAAACGGAGAATTAGCTTTCACTCAGGACGGGCTTACGGAAAAGGAGAGTTTAAATAACGATCCTTTAGATAGCAAGGTTTTAGAAATGGCTAATCAAGTAGTGTCTCAAGAAATGCCTGAGGATACAATGCAACCAGTTAGCAATATTATTCAAGACACTCAGTCCCAACAAATGCCACAAAATTTACAGCAGGTTGCGGCGGCAACGAACCAAGTGGTTCAAACGACTCCGCTTGCGGCAGACATCAAACAAGCACCACGGCAAACGGAACCTGTGAAAGCCTCTTCCCAGGCACAACAGGAGGTTCCTGAAGGATTAACGGGCAATGTTGCTAAGGAAGATGATTCTTTCACTAAAATATCCCTTACAGATCAGCAGCCAAAGGATACTGATCAGCAAACTGCAAAATCGAATACAGATTCGTTGGGCACATCTAAAATGGTGCAGAAAGCAAACCTACCGGAAGGGGAGGGACTACAGCAGCGTCTTGAAACGGAGCAAAGTGTCAAGGTTAGCAACCAACATGCGCAAAGACCGCAGCTTACTGTAGAAGTACCGCTGAACCAGTTGCCGGACCGAGTTGCTGAAATGGTTAAGGCTATGATGCTGCAAAGATCCCCAGGGGCTACTTCATTAAAGATGAAGCTGCAGCCGGAGCATCTGGGTGAAGTAACCGTAAAGCTTACCTGGTCCAAGGGGGAGCTATCAGCCCAGTTTGTTGCCGCCACCAATATGGCCAAAGAAGCTTTGGAAACATCTTTCCCGCAGCTTAAGCAACTGCTGGCTCAACAAAATATTCAGTTGAGTGAAGCCGCGGTGTTTATGGAGCAAGATACCGACAAGTGGCAGCAACAGGGTTCTCAGGACAGCCACAGTCGTTGGGAACACCAGAGCAGGTTTAAGGTGCAAGCGGGCTATCCGCTGCCGGAGTTGATTGGTGGACTGGAGCAAGAGACCCAGCAGGCCAGTGTAAAAGCCGGTGTTAATATTGTGGTGTAAAGGGGGGAAAGTGTGATGGCCGTTAATCAAACCAATAATGCGACAGGTATTGCGGATAACAGCGATTGGTATTTAAATAATAATAAGCGGCAACCGAAAAATGAACTGGACAAAAATGCTTTTTTGCAAATCATGGTAGCCCAGTTAAGATATCAGGATCCCACCAGTCCTATGGATACCAATAAGTTTGTTGATCAGATGGCTCAATTTACCACCTTGGAGCAAATTACCAACCTGAACAGCAACTTCAATAAGATGTATGAAATGCAGATGCTAAGTTATGGCTCTTCCCTAATGGATTGTGAAGTGGCGGTAATCAATCCAGATAATCCCCAAGAAATGTTGATTGGTGTAGTTCGTAAAGTAACCTTTGACAGTACGGGGGTTAAGCTTTGGATGGGTGAGGATGTTCTAAAGCCCTATGACCTAAATACCGTACTATCTGTGGAGAGGAGGGCGCCCAATGGATCTGAGCAATTACCCCCGGATGACAGCGAACCAGAGGGAACTGAACCAGATCCCCCGGCCAACGGCGGCTCGGGAGAAACTGAACCAACTCCCCCAACAGGTGAAAGTGGCGGAGACGAATCAGGTAAGTCAGACGAATCAAATTCGGACACAGGCACAGAGGAGCAATCTACCCCATAAGATAACCTTTGAGGAACTGTTGCAGCGTGAGGTTACTCAGCAGCAAGAAGTAAAACTGTCAGCTCATGCGGCCAAGCGCTTGCAAGAGAGGAATATCTCCTTTAATCAGGAAGATTTAGCCAAGATTAATCAAGCAGTGCAGCAGGCGGCGGCCAAGGGCGCCAAGGATTCGCTGTTGTTATACCGCGATCTGGCTTTAGTAACCAGCATTACCAATCGCACTGTTATTACTGC
Source organism: uncultured Desulfotomaculum sp. (assembly GCA_946411205.1). Taxonomy (GTDB): domain Bacteria; phylum Bacillota; class Desulfotomaculia; order Desulfotomaculales; family Desulfotomaculaceae; genus Desulfotomaculum. Next base: position 42,572 of record CAMKDG010000005.1, on the reverse strand, counting down.
CATGGACGGGAAAAGTATGGCAGACCATATTTTTACCAACATCGATAGTGCCGTTATTATTAAATAGCAGCTGGACCGGAAGGAGGCTGCCGACTGTGGAACGATAGAAGCAGTCAACCAAATAAAGGGAGGATTTCATTAATGCTTAAATCTCTTTACTCCGGCATTTCCGGATTGAAAAACCATCAGACTCGTATGGATGTATTGGGTAACAATATTGCCAACGTAAATACCACTGGATTTAAGGCAGGAAGAGTAAACTTTCAAGATTCCCTTAGCCAGTACTACAGCAACAACCCGGCCATTGGTCAAAACCAGGTAGGTACCGGTATGAAGGTGGCTAGTATTAATAACAACTTTACTCAGGGTGCCATGCAGAATACTGGTAGATCCCTTGATTTGTTAATCCAGGGAGATGGATTTTTTGGAGTATTACCACCTAACAGTACAGATAATTCCCAAATACGTTTTACAAGAGATGGAGTATTTTTTTTACAAACCACGTCCAATCCAGGTGAGTATAATGTTGTAAATTCGGAGGGAAGAAGACTTCTGGGCAAAGGCGGGAGCCCTATTGTAATTAGAGCAAATAATAAAGCGTATGCTGATGCAGTTGCAGAAGCTCAAAATGCTTTGGGTGTGGTTACTAGTAAACAATCTACAATAAACGGATTCTTTGCTACTTCTGGACCTGGAACTTTAGACCCTTCTACAGCAACAGATCCCAATATAATAGCTGCTCTTACTGCTATTAAGACAGCAATGGGGACATATACTGATGATGACAGTAAAGCTGATGATTCTATCAATACCAAATTTACTAATACAGACCATACTACACTAACAGGTACTGACCTAGAGAACTTTTATAAAGAAATTGTACAAGATCTCAAACAGTACCAAACAGAGTTAACTACTAGAACAAATAATGCACAAGCAGCGGTAACTCAAGCACAAGAAGCCCAAAAAGCAGTTATGACAGTTGGCACATTAAGTATTGATAGTGAAGGTAATATAACAGGAAACGATACCAGAGGAGTTAGCTTGATTATTGAAAATGGTCAAATTGCCTTGTATAACTTCCAAAACCGGGATGGTTTAAAGAAGGAAGGCGGTAACTTATTTTCTGCCACCTCTTCTTCTGGCCAAGCGGAAGAAGGCACTGCCAGTGCAGCCAATAACAATACGATCAACTCCGGTTACCTTGAAATGTCCAACGTAGACCTGTCCCAGGAGATGGTGGATATGATGGTAACCCAGCGTGGGTTCCAGGCCAATTCCCGGATCATTACCGTTTCCGACACGCTGCTGGAAGAACTTGTTAACCTGAAGCGATAATCTCTACAGGATAAACACAGGGTTAAATAACTAAGTGTAAAGGGTGAGTATAACTTGGCCGCTCCACAGGAAACAGCACCACAGGTGCAGAAAAAGAAATTCTTTACCGTAAGGACCTTGCTAATTAGCTTAATTCTTATCTTATCATTAGCAGGCCTGGGTGTAGGGGGTTATATTTATTATAAAAGCACCGCCAGCGAGGATAAAAGTACAGGCCCAGATCCCGAGAAACTGGTTACCTATAATATGGGCAGCTTGCTGGTAAATCTGGCTGATCCTGGTGGCAGCAACTTTATGCGACTCACCCCAGTGCTGGAATACGAACAAAACAAAAAAAATAAAAAAATGGGCGAAGAGCTCAACAAGAACAAAGCAGCCCTGCAGGATTGCATTATCCGGGTCATTCGCAAGAAGAAACTGACGGATGTGCAGCCTCCGGAGAGTATTGACAAAGTTGGTCAGGAAATCAAGAGTGAGGTTAACAAAAACCTCCAAGAGGGTGAAATCCATCGGGTGTACTTTTCTGAATATCTCACTCAGTAAAGGTGATAAAATATGATGACTGAAAAAGAAATAGAGGCGTTTCTGGGTGAGCTAGACGGTGGAGCATCTACCAGAGGGGAAGCGGCCATTAAAAAGGTCCGCTTCCCGCCTCTGGATGCCTTGCAAAAGGACCGTGCTATGAAAACCGGTTTAGGCCACATAGAAGATGTTAAAGTAGTCATTAGCGCGGAGTTGGGTGACACTACTATGAAATTTCGTGATATTCTGAACCTGGATGTGGGTTCAGTATTGGATTTAGAAAAATCCGCCGGTGACGCTATTAATATTTACATTAATGATAAAAAAACGGCTCTTGGGGAAATCATTATTGTCAATGATAGTTTTGCTGTTAGCATTTACAGCATGATTCCACCGAAAACTCTCAGGCGGGAGACCAATCATGGATAATGAAACCCTTTGGCTGTTTATCAGAATGATTATTCTGTTACCACTGGTGCTGGGCCTGGCCTATCTTACCATAAAATATGGTTTGGCTAGGAGTAAAGGCTTTTCTTCGGGAACCTCGCGTTATATGCGAGTAGTGGAGCACCTGCCCCTGGGACCCAAGGGTGGGCTGGTGTTAGTGGAAATTGGTGGTCAATATTATTTAGTAGCCTTTCAGGAGAACAATGTTACTTTATTAAAAGAATTTGCTTCCTTACCGGAACCGATTACTGTCTCAGGCCTTGGGCCTGGGTCAATGACAGATTTTAAAGATGTTTTGTCCCAGCAAATGAAGCAATTAATTGGCAGGAAGGGAAGAAGTGGTAGTGGGTGTCCGGAAAATAAGCAGCAAAAAAAATATTATATCTGCAGCTCTCCTCCTTACGGCATTGTTCCTATTTCTACTGCCATCAGGGGCTTCTGCGGAACCCTTGATTCCAATACCAAACATCAATTTAAATGTGGAAACTGCCAATGGGCCGCAGCAAGTGGTTGACAGTGTGAAACTGTTAATCTTTCTCACCTTGCTTTCCTTCGTACCGGCCTTTTTATTGATGTTAACTTCCTTTACCCGCATTGTTGTCGTACTATCCTTCTTACGGAATGCCTTGGGTACCCAGCAAACGCCTCCAAACCAAGTCTTAATTGGTTTGGCCTTGTTTCTGACTATCTTTATTATGACGCCAACCTATCAAGACATTAACAAAAATGCCATTCAGCCCTATCTCGCTAATCAATTAACCTATGAACAAGCCACTGATAAGGCTGTGGAGCCTTTACGGCAATTTATGTCCCGGCAAACCAGAGAGAAGGATTTAGGGTTGTTTCTCAACATAGCTAAAATGGACAAACCTAACAATATCAATGACGTTCCCTTGTCTGTGATGATACCGGCCTTTATTATTAGTGAATTAAAAACCGCCTTTCAGATCGGTTTTATTATCTTTGTACCCTTTCTGGTGATTGATATGGTGGTAGCTAGTACGTTGATGTCTATGGGTATGTTTATGTTGCCGCCAGTGATGGTAGCCCTGCCCTTTAAGCTGTTATTGTTTGTCATGGTGGATGGTTGGTATTTGGTGGTAAAATCACTGGTGGAAAGCTTCAGGTAGGAGGGGCTTTGTTGTGACACAAACGTACGTATTACACTTGGCCCGGGAAGCTTTGATGATGGTAGTAATTTTGTCACTTCCCACCCTCGGGGTGGCCATGTTGGTGGGACTAATTGTCGGTATTCTGCAGGCAACCACCCAGGTTCAGGAACAAACCTTATCCTTTGTACCTAAGATGGTGGCGGTGTTTGTTACTTTGGTGGTGGCCGCGGGCTGGCTTCTCAATATCGCAATTAGGTTTACAACCAAGCTCTATGAGCAGATACCCAATATTATTGGCTAGGGGTGCCGGTCAGTGCTAAATATAGAAGTAATCATCGTTTTCTTTTTGGTATTGATTAGGATGGCCTCATTTATTGTTGCCTGCCCTTTGTTTAGCATGGCGGGCATTCCCCCGCTGGTTAAAGCAGGCCTTGCCTTTACCTTGGCGGTTTTGGTAACGCCTTTGGTGCAGCCGCCCAGCCTGGAGTTTCCCGGGGGCATCTGGGGTTTTGGTCTGGCGGTGTTTAGTGAAGTGGGAGTTGGCTTAGCCTTAGGCTTTGTCTGTACCCTGGTTTTTAGTGTAATCAGGATAGCAGGTACCTTATTGGACTTCCAAATTGGTTTTGCCATGGCGGCGATTATGGACCCGCTCAGCGGTAGTATGAATTCCCTAGTAGGACGTTTTCTCTACCTGATGACACTGGTCTTATTTATGAATATAGACGGGCACCATGCGCTGATTCACGCTATGGTCAAAAGCTATCAACTGGTTCCTTTGACTGCCGCGGGTATTAGCGGTGAAATAACCTTGCTGATAATCCGTATCTTTGCGGATACCTTTGCTCTGGCGGTGCAAATTTGTGCTCCGGTGGTGGCTATACTGGTGATTACCGATTTATCGATGGGTCTCATTGGTAAAACAGCGCCCCAAATGAACATATTTCAACTTGGCTTTCCTTTGAAAATTGCGGTGGGGGTTTCTTCGCTGGCCATCTTGTTGCCAGCCTTAACCTCCGTATTTAAATATATTTTTGATACCCTGCAACGAGATCTACTACTCTTATTGAAGGGGTTGGCTTGATGGCAGGTGATTCTCAGGACAAAACCGAACAGGCGACGCCCAGGCGTTTGCAGGAAGCTCGCAAGAAAGGTCAGGTATCGAAAAGTACCGATCTTAACGGGGCTATCCTGCTGCTAATAGCCGGTTTATATCTGTTGTTTACGAAAGATGGTTTAATTGCACAAGTTCAAAGGTATTATTTTACCTATTTTAATAGTTACCTCAGTCAGCGAAATCAAGAATATTATTTTGTCCAGCTAATGATGGATTTTGCCATGCATGTATTTGCCATATTTATCCCCCTGCTGATTCTTTTAATGGTGGTGGCTTTGGGCGTTAACCTGGCGCAAGTTGGTTTTATGTTCTCGCCGGAGGCCATTAAACCGAAATTTGATAAATTAAATCCTTTCAATGGATTAAAGAATATGTTCAGCAGTCGGACCCTTTTTGAATTGGCTAAGTCGCTAATGAAGATTATCATTACCGGCTGGGTCATTTATGCAGCGGTTAAAGGAGAAATGGCAAACCTACTAGCTATTTTCCATTCACCGCCCCAAACCTTGCTTAGTCAGGTGTTAGCAGTGGCGATCAAGGTTTTGCTTTGGGGCGCTACAGTATATCTGGGTATTGGGCTGTTGGATTTACTGTATCAGCGCTATGCCTTTAAAAAACAAATGAAGATGTCCAAACAGGAAGTAAAAGATGAATTTAAGCAGAGCGAAGGTGACCCGCAGATTAAGGGTTGGCTACGCCGGCAGCAGCGTCAGTTGTTGGCCAATTTGGTACGGAAGGAAGTACCTCAAGCTACAGTGGTGGTAACCAACCCCACCCATTATGCAGTGGCCTTAAAATATGAAAAAGATATGGATGCGCCCCTGGTGGTGGCGAAGGGTGCGGACCAACTGGCTAAGCAAATTCGGGAGATTGCCGAGCAGCACAATGTGCCGGTGATCGAAAATGTGGAAGTGGCTCGCTTTCTTTACGCCAATGTAGAGATCGGTCAAGGCATTCCCATAGAAATGTACAAGGCTGTGGCAGAAATTTTGGCTATGGTTTTCCGGTTAAAGAAGCAAAAAATCTAATACAATGGGAATTAGTTGGAGGTTACATTCAGTGGCGGCACAGACATCTCTGGCAGCAAATTTAAAACAATATACGGATTTGATTATTGCCGGTCTGGTTATTGGCATTGTGCTGCTCATCATTATTCCACTCCCGCCGGGGCTATTGGATTTCTTTTTAATTCTCAGCATGTCGCTGGGGATGGTAATCATGCTGATTACCATGTTTACTACAGAACCCTTGCAATTTTCTATTTTTCCATCACTACTACTGGTAACTACCTTATTTCGGTTAGCTTTGAATATATCTTCCACCCGTTTAATCCTGGGAGAAGGAGCAGCGGGTAAAGTAATTGAAGCCTTTGGCCAGTTTGTGGTCGGCGGTAATTATGTGGTAGGTGCGGTTGTTTTTATCATTATCACCATAATTCAATTTGTGGTTATTACCAACGGTTCTGGCCGGGTGGCCGAGGTAGGGGCACGTTTTACCCTGGATGCCATGCCTGGTAAACAAATGAGTATTGATGCAGACCTTAATTCCGGCTTAATCACTGAAGATGAGGCCAGAGCGAAACGGGAACGGCTACAGCGAGAAGCTGACTTTTTTGGTTCTATGGATGGTGCCAGTAAGTTTGTGCGCGGGGATGCCATTGCAGGCATTGTTATTTTGTTAATTAATATTTTGGGTGGCTTTATTATTGGTGTTGTGCAAATGGGTATGCCGATGGCTGATGCCCTCAGGAGATTTACCATATTAACCATTGGCGACGGCTTGGTGGCTCAAATCCCCGCGCTGCTTATTTCCACAGCGGCCGGTATTTTGGTAACCAGAGCCACTTCCGAGGGTACCTTTGGTAGTGATATCTCGAAACAGTTTTCTGCCTTTCCTAAGGTGCTACTGCTGGGAGGCATTATTTTAGGGATTATTGGTTGTATTCCGGCCATGCCAAACGTGTTAATCCTCTCGATGGCGGCTGTGCTGTTATATAGCTCTCGCACCCTGACCCGGGAAGAGAAAAGACAGTGGGCCGAGCAGGAACAGGCGGAAGCGGTTAAGTTGCAGCAAACCCAGAGGCGTGAACCGGAGAATGTCTTTACCTATTTCCAGGTAGACCCTTTGGAAATTGAAATAGGGTATAACTTAATCTCTTTAACCGATGAATCCCAAGGGGGAGACCTGCTGCAAAGGTTGGCAGCGGTGCGTCGACAGTGTGCTGCCGAGATGGGAATTTTGGTAAGACCCATCCGCATCCGGGACAATATGCAGTTATCGTATAATGCTTATTCGATTAAGATTAGAGGTATCGAAGTGGCTGGTGGCGAATTAATGCCGGGACATCATCTGGCCATGGATCCCATGGGTCAGAATTTGAGTTTTAACGGTATTCCCACCACCGAACCAACCTTTAACTTACCCGCCTGGTGGGTAACTGGACAGGACCGAGAATTTGTTGAATTAAATGGTTTTACTGTGGTGGATTGTTCCACGGTGTTGGTAACCCACCTCACCGAAATTCTTAAGCAATATGCCCAGGAACTGCTGGGGCGGCAGGAAGTAAAGGAACTTATGGATGTTATCAAAGAAAAGAATCCGGCTGTGGTGGAAGAACTCATCCCGGATATGATGTCTTTGGGCGAAATTCAAAAAGTACTCCAGAATCTGCTCAAAGAACGAGTGCCCATTCGGGATTTAGTAACGATTTTAGAGGCCCTGGCAGATGGTGCCCGAGTCAATAAAGATTCTGATTATCTAACGGATATGGTACGTCAGAGTCTGGCCCGGACCATTACACAGCGGTATCTGGATGATAAAGGGAGACTGGCGGTCATTACTTTACACCCCAAATTAGAACAAAATATTCTGGAGGCTATTCAGCAAACTCAATTTGGCGCTTATCCAATTCTAGAGCCACAAAGCGTAAAGAAGTTATTAGAAAAAATAAATGTGGTGGTAGAGGATATTACGATGCGTGGTACCAATCCGGTATTAATTTGTTCACCACGGGTGCGTTTACCCTTTAGAAGATTGATTGAAAGATATCAACCAAACTTGGCCGTGCTTTCCTTAAATGAAATACCCGCTACTATTGAAGTGGAAGCCGTAGGGACGGTGAGTATTGATTGAAGATAAAAAAATATACTGTTCATGAGATGCAAGAAGCAATCCAAATAATTCGGCAGGATTTAGGTCCCGAGGCCGTTATTGTCAGCAGCCACAAGATTAAAGGCAAAGGTAAGCTGGGGTGGTTTAAGCGAATGATCGAGGTTACCGCTGTACTGGATGATGCCCCGGTACCTCCAATCGTGAAATCGTTGCCACCACCGCCGCCGTCCGAGGAAATTTTCATTAAAGAACCGACACCTAGCCGGCAACAGGAAAAAAGTACACAACTTGTTCCCTATAACAACAATCATTTAGTGCGCAGTCAAGCTACTGCCCATGATAACGTTGCCTTTGATCGGGCGAAAGTACCTGAAACCAGTTTTCAACCGCTACTGGATCACGCGTTATTAAAAATGGCGGAACAAGATCTGGGAACCAAGGTGAATGGAATGGAACCAGGCGATAGAAACAATCATGTTCACAGGCAATGGATGGAAAGATTACTGGCTATGGATGTGCAAGAAGGTGTGGCCAGAGCCCTGTTGACCAATGCTTTGCAAGAAATAGAAAAGCAAATTTCCGATGACATGATCGAACTGGCCTTGATCAATAAGGTTACTAAACTGTTGCAAGCCGCCTATCAACGGGAAGAGGATGCCAGGTTGATGACCTTTGTGGGTCAACCGGGAGTAGGTAAAACCACGACCCTTACCAAACTGGCAACACAGCTTCAACTGCTGCAGAAAAAGCAAGTAGCTTTAATTACGCTCTATAGCTACCGCTATGGAGTTTCCGATCAATTAAAGGTGTATGGTGACGCCATCCAGGTGCCGGTGGAGGTCGTGATGACTCCAGCGGAATTATACCAGGCCATTGAAAAGCACCGGGACAAGGATCATATCCTGATCGACACGGTAGGACGCGTCTCCAAGAATACTAGCCAAATACTGGAACTAAAAGGCTTTCTGGAGGCAATACCAGGGGAACCGGATGTTTTCTTAGTACTAAATGCCAGTACGAAGGACCGGGATATGTTTCGCGTTATTGAAGATTTTAAAATAGCTCACTTCAATAAATATATTTTTACAAAAACAGATGAGACAGATACACTGGGCTCCATACTCAATGTGGTGAGCCGCACTGGTTTGCCTGTGGCATATTATACAGATGGCCAAAGCATTCCCGATGATTTGGTTAAGGTTCATCCCAAGCAACTTGCGAATCTACTATTTAGGAGTGCCGACCACGATGGAGCCAAGAGGTAAACCAATTTCACACAAGGCGAAGCCTGGTGCCAGGGTGATTGCCATTACCAGCGGCAAGGGTGGCGTTGGCAAGAGTAATCTGGTGGTCAATTTGGCTGTAGAACTAACCAGGCGAGGGCAACGGGTAGCTATTTTTGATGCAGATTTAGGCATGGCTAATGTGGAAGTAATGTTAGGAATTGTGCCTAAATATACGCTCTATGATTTTTTGTTTAATCATAAGAAGATAGAAGATGTTCTGGAAGTGTCTCCCCAAGGAGTTTATGTCATCTCTGGTGGGTCTGGTTTTGTAGAACTGGCGAATCTGGATCCGCAAGGCGGTAAGAGACTCAGTGAGGGACTGCAGGAACTGGATCGCATGTTTGATTTTGTATTGGTGGATACCGGAGCGGGTATTTCCAAAACGGTATTAGGTTTTGTGGCTGCGGCTGAGGAAGTTCTGGTGGTCATTACCCCGGAACCTACCTCCCTGACAGATGCTTATGGTCTAATTAAGGTTTTATCAAAATATAATGTTCATCACCAAATGATGGTGGTCATAAACCGGGCAGGCGATGAAAAAGAGGCTTGGCAAACCTATCGAACCATAGAGGCTACAACCAAACAATTCTTAGAAGTTCAGTTAACATACTTGGGGTTTATTCTCCATGATACTACCGTAGTTCAGGCAGTAAAACGTCAACAACCGTTTATTTTAATGGCTCCCTCGGCTGCTGCGTCCCAAGGAATTGTGAGAATCGTAAACCAACTGCTGCCTAGGGAAGAGGAACCGCCGAAGGGTATACAAGGTTTCTTTGGCAAATTAATGCGTTTATTCGGCTAGGAGCTGAGAATGTGACAGATAAGCTAAGGATTGGCCAAAAGCTAATCATTCTCCCTTTTCATACTGAAGAACAGTTTGTAAGTTCTGTTTACGACTTGGATACCAAGGGTATCTACGTTCCCATACCCTTCAACAATAATCACCCCTTGGTTTTGGGGCACGGGGAAAAGGTTCGTGTCAAATATATGGGCAAGACAAGTACCTACCTTTTTGTTACCGAGGCTGTCGGCAGAAAAGTAGAGCAGGATAAACTGCCGATGTATATTTTAATGCACCCCAAACAAGAGGACATTACCAGGATTCAACTGAGGGAATTTGCCCGGGTACCCGTCATGATAGATATTCAGTATGCACCACCCCCGGCTAAAAATGAAGTACCGGCCTTTCAAAAGGCCTACTCTGTAGATTTAAGTGGCGGGGGATTGAAAATAGCCCTTAAGGAGTCCGTTAAAGCCGGTACGACTTTCTTACTTAGTTTTACCCTTTACGTCCGGGCTAAGAAAAAACAGCAAGAGTTTCAACTGTTGGCCAAGATAATACGCTGCCAACTGGTGGATCAAGAAGCCAGAATTTATCATGCCAGCTTAAAGTTTTTAGATATTCGACCGGCCCAGCAGGATCTGATTATGGCCTATGTTTTTGAACGTATGGTAGAAATAAAACGCAGACAGTAATTGGAAGTGGAAAGTATGTCGAATGAGATGATCTGGGAAAAATATTTAACCACCCGGGATACGGAAGCCCGGCACATGTTAATTTTGCAGTACTTGCCCTTAGTGAAGCAGTTGGCTGGACGTGTGGCGGTAAAGCTTCCTGCCTTTATTCAGCAGGAGGATTTAGAAGGCTATGGGGTCATTGGACTCATGGAAGCTCTTGAGAAATACGATCCTGCTATGGGTAACAGTTTTGATTCCTATGCCTACCATCGCATTCGGGGAGCCATGTTGGATGAGGTACGCCGACAGAATTGGCTGCCCAGAACCACTTGGCAAAAATACCAGTTATTAAAGACGACCAAGGAACGCTTGGAAGGGGAGCGGGGTGAAGCCGTCTCCGATGAGGTTTTGGCTAAGGAAATGGGTGTTTCTTTGGATGAACTGCATCAGTTGGTTTTTAATGCCAACAAGATGTACCTGCAATCCTTGGATGAAGAAGTAGTGGGGAATGATGGTAGCCAGGTGAGCAAATTGGAGATGATTGAGGATAGCAACAGTCCAGATCCCTTAAGTATCATCGAAGAAAAAGAAAATAAAAGACTGTTGGCAGAAGCTGTGGGAGAATTGGGAGAAAGGGATCAGCTGATCCTGTCCCTTTATTATACGGAAGGGTTGACCTTAAAGGAGATAGGCCAAGTTTTGGCGGTTTCGGAATCCAGGGTTTGCCAACTCCACAGTCAGGCTATGAAAAAATTACGGAAGCATTTACAGGATATGATGAACAATTAAGTGTTGATAACGGTTATTGGGAGGGGAAAAGATGCTGCGAGGCTTATACATTGCCACCAACAGTTTGGATGTGCAACAGGCTAAAATGAATACTATTTCGAATAACCTAGCCAATATATCCACCACAGGTTATAAAAAAAACCAAGTGGTGGATAGTAAATTTGCTAATTCTCTGCAATTAGCCTTGGAGGCCAACGGACCCAGTGGCAAACGTCAGCCTTTGGGTGAGGGCATTCTAGGCAATATGGTCACGCAGGTGCACATAGATTTTACCCCCGGTCCCCTGTCGGAGACCGGCGGTGTTACGGATTTTGCACTGAAAGGCAAGGGTTTCTTTGTGGTTGAAAATGAGTCTGGGGAACAGTTTTATACCCGAGATGGCTCCTTTCACCTGGACGGCGAGGGGGCATTGCTAAACAGTGAAGGATTCCGGGTACTGGGTGAAGGGGGGCCCATCACCATTGAAGATGCCGGGAAGAAGCTGGCGATCAAAGAGGATGGTACGATCTTGGTGGGTGAAGGCACCGACGTAGAAGAGTTAGATAAACTGCAAATTGTGGAGTTTGCTGACCCAACCCTGCTAAAGAAAACGGATGGCAATTATTTTACCGACCCCGAGGGAACTGCCGAGGAGGCGATGTCCACCCAGGTAGTTCAAGGGTGGTTGGAAAGAACCAACGTAGATCCTGTGGAAGAGATGATTGATATGATTCCGGCGCTCCGTGTCTATGAATCCAGCCAGCGGCTGGTGCAGATCAATGATCAGTTGCTGGATAAAGCCATTAATCAAGTAGGGCGCGTAAAATAAAAATTTTTAGTAATAATTTTAAAATAAGTGGGTGATTTCATGTTATTAAAAACCCTAAACAGCGGTGCCTCGGGTATGCGAGCTCACCAAATAAAGCTGGATGTCATTGGTAACAACATTGCTAATGTTAACACAACATCCTTTAAAAAGAGTCGGGTCAATTTTGCGGAAATGGTTCGCCAAGCCGTAGGTGATGAAGGGATTCCCACATCGAATAATCCTCGCCCCGAAGAGGGCAGCGGGGTAAGAATGGTATCCATCGCCAGAATGATGGAACAGGGGAATCTAGTTCATAGCGGTCGGGATTTGGACTTGGCTATTGCGGGGGAGGGCTTTTTTAAAGTTGTGCCCATTGATGGAGACAGTGACCAGGAGTACTACACCAGGGATAGCACTTTCTATGTTAATAATGAGGGACTGGTGGTTAATTCCCAGGGCTATCAACTAGATGAAGGTATTACTTTAGATACTACCCAATATAAGTCCTTTGCGGTGGACGAAAAGGGAGTTATTTGCGGGGTTCATGCTGATGGAACGCTAGGCGAGCCTACTGGGGAGACCATCGAGATCTACACTTTCCAGGCACCGGCCAATTTGGCCAAGAAGGGTGATAATCTCTATATGGCTACAGAGGCCAGCGGTGAGCCCGAAGGAGAGACCCCTGGTACGGAGGGGAGAGGCTTTATTCGTCAGGGCTATGTAGAACTATCTAACGTGGATTTGGCTACCGAGATGATTGGCATGATTGAGGCGCAACGGGCCTATGCCTCTAATGCCAGAACCATTCAAACCGTTGATGAGATGTGGGAACGAGCTAATAACATGCGTAAATAAAACATAAAGCATAAAGGGGGGCAGACATGGCACTGGCAAAGGTAAATGAGGAAATTCAAGTCGGGATTGCTGACTATAAAGTCACAAATTCCCCCCATCGACTGATAACATTAGGGCTGGGTTCCTGTGTTGGAGTAGTTTTGTATGATTCTGTAGCAAAGGTTGGCGGGCTGCTACACATCATGCTTCCCGACAGTACACAGTTTAACAATGTAACCAAGCCCGCTAAATTTGCCGATACCGGGATTCCATTAATGATTGATCATATTAAACGTCAGGGTGGCAATCCTCACCGGTTGACAGCCAAACTAGCTGGGGGAGCACAAATGTTTTCTGGGTTGGATGAAAAATTTGTCTTAAATATTGGCCAGCGTAATGCGGCGATGGTACGTGAAATACTCCATAAAATAGGCATTCGCGTTCTTGCCGAAGAACTAGGCGGCAATCGTGGACGCACCATGATTTTTGATACAGCGAATGGGCAAGTTACTATTCGTACTATTGGATCTCCACTGAAGGTGATATAAATGACAGATTTTAATCGTTTTAAAGAAAGGATTTATCAGACCTTTGGTCTTGATTTAAACAGTTATAAAGAAAATCAACTCAAAAGGCGTTTGGATAATTTACTCTCTCGCAAACAATATCCTGATTATCAAGCCTTTTCTAACTACTTAATTAGCAACAGAAATGCTTGGCATGAATTCTTAGACTACCTGACGATTAACGTATCCGAATTTTTTCGGGATACTAAAATGTTTCAAAGTCTCGAAAATAAGGTATTGCCAGAGCTGTTACAGAAGAAAAGTAATCTTAAAATTTGGAGTGCAGCCTGTTCCAATGGCTGCGAGCCCTATTCACTGGCTATCATTTTAGAGGAAATTTCTCCGGGCAGAAGGCATCAGATAGATGCCACTGATTTGGATAAAACCATTCTGCAATCAGCAGCCAACGGAGTATATGGGGCTGATGCAATTCGCAATGTACCCAAAGATAGGTTAGCAAAGTTTTTCACCCTGGAACAAGGAAAGTACCACGTTGCTAACCAAATAAAAACGAAGGTTAATTTCAAGCAGCACAATCTACTGGCTGATGAATATACACGGGGCTACGATCTTATTGCTTGTCGGAATGTAACCATTTATTTTACCAGGGAAGCCCAAGACAAAGTAAACTTTCGTTTTGCAGGGTCTTTGAATCCTGGAGGATACTTATTTATTGGAGGCAGTGAAACCATCTTTAATTATGCGGAAATAGGCTTTGAGAAGGTATCTCCTTGTTTTTATAGGAAGAAATAATGGTGGCTGAAAGGATGGGATGAGATGTCTGATCACCAGGTATTAACAGAGACCCATATGGATGTACTAAAAGAAATAAGCAACATTGGTCTTGGTAATGCAGCTACCGCTTTGGCTACCATGGTAAACAAGAGAATTGATATGGCTGTACCCCAAAGTAAATTTCTTTCCATGGATGAGGTAATGCAACTTATTGGTGGTCTAGAAGAGGTGGTATGCTGCGTTAGCTTACGATTGGAAGGCGACGTTCCCGGACAAATTTTGTTTTTATTTAATTTAAACAGCACCTTTAATTTGGTGGATACCTTGATGGGGATGGAACATGGGACCACCCAGGAATTGGATGAAATGGGAGAATCGGCGGTAAAAGAAATTGGTAATGTATTAACCGGTTCATTTCTAAGTGCAATAGGAACCATGACCGGCTTAAATATGGTACCTACGGTTCCTATGTTTGCGACAGATATGTTGGGTGCGGTCCTCAGCACTTCTCTGGTAGCAGGTGGCTATGTGGAGGAGCATATTTTAATGATTGAAACGTTGTTATTTGAAGATCATGAGCAGATTAGGGGGCATTTTTTCCTAATCACTAAACAGGGTTCTTTGGAAACCTTATTTGGTTCTTTAGGGCTAACACTTTAATTTAAATACTTAGGAGGAGCTGTAAAACATGAGTAAGCGTATCCTGATTGTTGATGATGCAGCATTTATGCGCATGATGATTAAAAATATACTCAGTAAGAATGGTTATGAAGTTGTTGGGGAAGCGGAAAATGGTGCGGTGGCCCTGCAATTGTTTACAGAATTAAAACCCGACTTGGTAACCATGGATATTACCATGCCAGAAATGGACGGTATCCAGGGAGTAAAGGCTATCCGGGGGGTAGATCCTAATGCAAATATCGTTATGTGCAGTGCCATGGGGCAGCAATCGATGGTAATGGAAGCAATTCAGGCAGGCGCTAAGGATTTTATTGTTAAGCCCTTCCAACAGGATCGTATCCTGCAAGCCATTGAACGTGTACTGTCCAGGGGTTAAGGATAAATGTGATTTTGGTGCACCCTAAAGGATATAACCGAAAGGTCACAGGTAAACAAGCTAACAAGTTAAAGGGGGTGTAAAAGTTGTCCAAGGAAGTGCTAAGCCAGGGAGAGATTGATTCGCTACTTGCAGCGCTAATGTCCGGAGATGTACCCCAGGAAACCATTGAAGCAAAAGAGCATAAAAAACTAAAGCTTTATGATTTCCGCAGGCCAAACAAATTTACCAAGGAACAGCTGCGCACCCTCCAGGTCATGCACGAGGGATTTGCCAGGTTGCTAACAAACTTTTTATCCGGGTATCTACGGTCTACCATTACCATCGAAATGGCTTCCATCGGTCAATTTACCTACGAGGAGTTTGTCAATTCGGTTCCTAATCCTACGGTAATGACAGTTTTTAGCTTGTCTCCTCTTAAGGGGACAGCTCTCATGGAAACGAACCTGCAGTTTTTATTTCCGGTGATTGATTTACAGTTTGGTGGGCCGGGAGAAATGCCTTTAAAAATAAGGGAACTTACTGATATTGAGTTGTCGGTGGCCAACCGAATTATAAAAAGGCTATTAGATCATTTAACCATCTCCTGGAAAGATTTTGTCTCTATTACACCCAAGATTGAATCCATTGATGCTAATCCACACATTCACCAACTGATGTCGCCTAATGATATCGTGGCGGTGGTGACATTATCTGCCGGTGTAGGTACTGAAGTAAGGGGACTTATTAACCTATGCCTGCCCTATAGCCTGCTGGATTCGATTCTTTCTAAGTTTTCTTTGGCCAACCAATTTACTCGGAACACAGAGCAGGAAGAAACAGATTTGCGCTCATTGGAATATTGGTTGGGTGAGTCTGATGTGGAAGTTAATGTGGTAGCGGGGCAGGCAGATATTTGTGTCAAGGAGTTCTTACAGCTTCAGGTGGGGGATGTACTCCCCTTGGACAGAAGTTTTACCCAAGATCTTGATATGTATGTAGGTGAAGAATTAAAGTATAAAGTCCAAGTGGGAACGGTCGGCCAGAGCCTGGCGGTTCAGGTGACCTCACTGGCCGAGGAGGCGTGGGAAATTGTCTAAGCTATTAAGCCAGGAAGAAATAGATGCTTTAATGAAGGGTCAAGTAACAACTGTAGATGAAGAAGTTCTTCAGGTACCAGAGGAGGCACTGCCGGGAACCGATCTTCCGTTAGGGCCCTTGGTAGGTTCTTCGACCATTGAATCTGCAGATATCGCCAACTTATTAGCACCGGAGGAAATAGATGCTCTGGGGGAAATTGGTAATATTTCCATGGGTTCTGCCTCTACTACCTTGTCTGAAATATTAAGTCAAAAGGTGAATATTACCAGCCCCAAGGTAAAGATTCTCAGCAAGCAGGAATTATTTGATTCTTTTACGGTTCCTTATCTCGTCATTAAAGTGGATTTTAGTGAAGGCCTCAATGGCTACAATTTACTGGTAATTCGGCTGAATGATGCTGCCACCATGGCCAGTTTAATGATGGGTGGGGATGGGACCCCCTTGTCCGAAGAAATATCGGATCTGGAGATTAGCGCGGCTTCAGAGGCTATGAATATGATGATTGGTACGGCGGCTACTTCTTTATCGCAAATGTTTCATCGACCCATTAACATTTCGCCACCGAAAACCAATTTATTAAAAACCAAAGGAGACCCTTTGGCCCACCCACCGGAGGATATAGAAGATGTAATTGTGGTTGTTTCCTTCGCCATGAAGATCGGTGACCTGGTGGATAACGAGATTATGCAAATTATGAGCGTGGAAACGGCCAAAGAAGAGGCTAGCCTTTTGTTGATGGATATCTTTGGTGCGGAAGAAGCTCCTCCTCAGGAACAACAGACAGCTCCTGCCTCTACTGAAACTGACGATTTGGATCAGCTGGCTGCTTTGTTAATGCAAGATGAACAGCCACCTGCGCCATCTCCGGCACAAGCACCTGTTGTATCACAGCCATCTGATGTGGTACAGGAATATAAAGCGCCTTCGCTGGGATCTCTGGAGCAGAGAAATTTAGAGTTGATTTTGGATATCCCACTCCGGGTAAGTGTGGTTTTGGGCAGAACCAAGCGGCCCATCAAAGATGTGCTGAAAATAGCTCCCGGTTCGGTAGTTGAGCTGGATGCAATAGCCGATGAGCCTGTGGAAGTACTGGTGAACGGAACGCTAGTGGCCACCGGTGAAGTGGTGGTTGTCAATGAAAATTTTGGTATTCGTATTACCAACATCATTAGCCCGATGGAGAGAATTAAGCGTTTAAGTAAATAAAAGGGCAAACTAAGCCTCCGTCGTTGTCTGAGACTAGTGGAGGCTTAGTTTTTAGTGTTCGTTAGCAGGTTTTTACTCATGAATGATTAAGGCCAGGGCATAGTGGCCGTCTTCTACGGCTTGCAGGGCGGCTGGGAGATCATCTGAGTAGGAGATAAGATCAGCTTGTTCCTGTTGGCTAAAGCCAAGGATCGTTTCCAGAACAACTTGCTTTACCAAGCTTAGGGTAGAGTATTCACCATTGGCCACCTTTTGTAGGAGACTGCTCTTATCCTTCAGTGTATTGATAAAGGAACAGTCACCACCGGGATACAGGGTAAAAACCGGCAGGGGAGTATTGTGTAAATTTTCACTAAGTGTTTTCATGCGTCCCAATAAAACCTCCAGGTTCGTAAACCCCTGGGAAAGAATATAATCTTCTTGCAGGAAGTCCTTGGTTAACCTGTCCAGGATGGACAGAGGATGAAGGCTACCTGCTTTTTTAAGTAGAACTATTTTAGCCATTCGAAGACATCCTCCTACTGTTCTTCAGGTTGGATGCGGGTCCAGCGGTTGCTGTCCCGTTCCCGATATTTATTCATCATATCTTGAAAGGCCTTGTCCAAGTCGATGTTTAAGGAATTCGCAAAACAGCCGATAATGAACAGAATATCCGCCAGTTCCAAAGCCAGGTTGCCCTCTGCTTCCTCCTCTTTCTTAGGCTTTTGGCCATAATGGTGATTGACCTCCCGGGCCAGCTCACCCACTTCCTCTGTTAATCTGGCCAGCATAGACAGGGGGTGCCAATAGCCCTCCTCAAACTGACTAATCCAGCCATCTACATCATTTTGCATATCCTTAAGACTCACAGAAACCCCTCCAAATTATCCTAAATGATACAGGTATATTATACCATTGACTCCCGTATATTGTTACCCCTGGAGTCTTTTTCATGTGTCGGGGTGTTGTTATTGGCATAAAGTCCCCCTCTTAACCGTATGATTAAACAAGAACAAAGCACCTGGGGGGGTTAATTGTGCTCACACCGAGATGGATATTCTTAAATAGACGCAAGCTTGGACCAATTGGGGCGGTTGCCGGGCTAATATTACTGATGATTGTCATTAGTAAGTTTTGGTTTTTTGGAACTACCCGTGTAGATGAGGCAAAAACGTTGGAAGAAGCCCTAGATAAAACCTTTGCCAGTCAGAGTTTTCGCTTTGTGGTAGAATCGAAACTAGTAGGGGAAAATGAGTTTTACAGCAAGGTTGAGGGTGAGCGAGTATTGCCGGACAAAGTACATATTAAGGGGACGGTTCTAAAGACCCCGGTTGAATTTACTCAGATAGACAACAATACTTACATGAAAGACCCCTTCTCCGGTAAATGGCTTACCCTAAAGGATATGAAGATGTCCCAAACAGAGCTGTTTGTAAGCGAGTTAAATCCGTTAGCTAATTTTAACTTTAAAGATATTCCCGAACAATCCTTGGTGGGTGAAGAACGGCTAGATGGCACTAAATGTCTGGTCTATGAGCTGAAGCCTAACGTAGAGAATGTTTTTTTAGAAGATCAATTTGATGATTTTTATTATAAGGTGTGGGTAGATAAAAATGAACTTACTATCCGTCAGGCTACCATCCGAGCGAACAAAGTGGGTAGTAACCCCGGTGGTTTAGAAATTCTCATTAAACTTTGGGACTATAACGGAGTTTTAAAAATTGATGTTCCGGTGGAACATTCATAAATTATTTGGCCGTTCTTGACAAGAACGGCATTTTTAATGAGGCTCCAGGAGAACCTAAACATGAGAATAAGAAGGAAGTTTTATGACGCCTATTGACGAAAAAAAGACTTTTTTGTTATGCTCTGTTGGTAGAATATTGGCAAGGAGTGAAAAACATGCATCCCGATGTGGAAAAAATACTATTAGATGAAGAGCACATCAAAGAACGGGTAGCTCAGTTGGCCCTGCAGATTTCTCAGGACTACCAGGGTGAAAGTATCCTGATGGTAGGGATTTTGAAGGGTGCCATGGTCTTTTTAGCTGATTTGGTGCGCCATATCGATGTTCCCACTTTTTTTGATTTTATGGCAGTATCCAGTTATGGAGCCGGTACGGTTTCTTCCGGAGCAGTACGTATTTTAAAGGATTTGGATAAAAGCATCCATAGCAGACATGTCATTATTGTGGAGGACATTGTGGATACCGGTCTAACCTTGCAGTATTTAGTAGAAAACATCAAAGCCCGGGGACCTGCTAGTTTGAAAGTTTGTACGCTGTTGGACAAGCCCAGCCGCCGTAAAGTGGAGGTACCCATTGACTATAATGGTTTCTCCATTCCCGATGAATTTGTGGTGGGTTATGGTTTGGATTATAATGAGAGATACCGTAATTTACCCTATATCGCTGTATTAAAACCAGAAATTTACCAGATTTAAGGAGGACATGGCATGTCTTTAGCCGAACAGGAACTGATTTTAGTCCTGGACTTTGGGGGGCAATACACCCAACTCATTGCTCGTCGCATTAGGGATTGCAATGTATACTGTGAAATTGAACCTTATAATGTAGCAATCGATAAAATTAAAGCCAAACAGCCTAAGGGGATAATTTTCTCTGGCGGGCCGTCTAGTGTTTACGGAGAGAATGCACCTACCATTGATTCACGGGTATACGAACTAGGGGTTCCGGTATTGGGCATTTGCTACGGTATGCAGCTTATGACCCACCAACTGCAGGGTAAAGTCGTTTCTGCAGAAGATCGCGAGTATGGCCGTACCAACCTGAAGGTTGTTCAGTGTGATAATTTATTTAAAGGATTGGCAGCAGATGAAGAATGCTGGATGAGCCATGGGGACCGTGTGGAGGCAGTTCCTCCGGGTTTTGAGATAACTGCCAGCACGGATAAGGCTCCCATTGCAGCCATGGCCAATAAAGAAAGAAGCCTTTATGCAGTGCAGTTCCACCCCGAAGTTTTACATACCCCCAGGGGTACAGAAATATTAAAGAATTTCCTTTTTGCGATCTGTAGCTGTAGTGGCACCTGGAATATGGGTTCTTTCTCCGCAGAAGCTATTCAGGAGGTCAAGCAACGGGTAGGTAACCGCAAGGTACTTTGCGCCCTGAGCGGCGGTGTGGACTCTTCGGTAGCAGCCGTATTGGTACACCGAGCAGTGGGCGATAACCTCACCTGCGTCTTTGTGGATCACGGGTTGTTGAGGAAAAATGAGGCCGAGCAGGTAGTTAAGACCTTTCGTGACTTATTTAATATCAAACTGGTGCATGTAGACGCAGCAGAACGTTTCCTGGAAAAATTAAAGGGTGTTACCGATCCGGAACAAAAACGGAAGATCATTGGTACTGAATTTATCCGAGTGTTTGAGGAAGAATCCAGAAAACTGGGAGAAATTGATTTTCTTGTACAGGGCACCCTGTATCCCGACGTGGTGGAAAGTGGTACTGCCACAGCAGCGGTGATTAAATCCCATCATAACGTGGGGGGATTGCCCGAAGATATGAAGTTTGAATTGGTGGAACCCCTACGCTGGCTGTTTAAGGACGAAGTTCGCCGGCTGGGTGAGGAATTAGGCCTACCCGTTGAAATTGTTTGGCGCCAGCCTTTCCCCGGCCCAGGTCTTGCAGTAAGGATTCTGGGAGAAATTACGAAGCCGAAGCTGGAGATTTTGCGAGAAGCAGATTTCGTAGTTACCGATGAAATCAAGCGGGCGGGCCTAGATAGAGAAATCTGGCAATACTTTGCCGTTCTGCCTGATATGCGCAGTGTTGGCGTCATGGGTGACGGACGTACCTATGCTTACGCTGCCGTAGTGCGAGCTGTCTACAGCCACGATGGCATGACTGCCGACTGGGCGAAGATTCCCCACGACATACTGGGCAATATCTCTACCCGCCTGGTGAACGAGGTGGCCGAGATTAACCGTGTGGTTTATGACATCACCTCCAAGCCTCCGGGCACCATTGAGTGGGAGTAGGGTTAAAGTGGCGTAATGCCTTGGGTTATAAGGGTTAGATAGGTTTGATTTCTTAGTGCTGGTGGTTTAGAATTTTGACTGTTTTTTAGTCATCTAAACCACCAGTTTTGTTTTACCAGTTTACATTAACAAGAGTAAAAAGGAGCTGGTAATTATGAAATCTAAGAATGGTCTTAAACGAAAGAGCATGTTAAAGAACCAGGATTTAGCATTTGTGGAGCTACAGAAACAATACCTAAAAAAGTGTCAGGTTAACAATCTGTCAGAGTATACAATTCAGTTTTATAAAGTGAGCTGCAGGACATTTAGTAAGTTTGTAAACCTAGAAGAATTAAAAGTATCTGATGTTACCAAGGATTTGATAGACGATTACATCCTTTTTAATAACAACGTTCCCTTTTAAAGAGATAAAAACGGTCGAGGAAATAAAGGATGTATACTCGAACGAAGAACTATCTGTACTATTAAGAAAACCAGATATGGTTTCTTTTGCTGATTATAGGAACTGGATTATAATTAACTTCCTTCTAGGAACGGGCGTTAGAGCATTAGAACTTAGGAGCATTAGAATTAAAGACGTTGATTTGAAATCCAGTATGCTGATAGTTAGAAGAACAAAGAATCGAAAGCAGCGGTTTATACCAATAAGTAAAAACTTAAACAAGGTACTATCTGAATATCTAGAGTATAGAGCTGTCGAGAATGATGATGATTATTTGTTTTGTAATGAATTTGGTCAGTTTATGCCAAGAACAACTTTGCAGATGGGGATTACGAAATATTGTAAGAAGCGGGGGAATAAATAAGTATTCTTTGCATTTATTTCGACACACCTTTGCCAAGATGTGGATATTTAATAAGGGAGATATTTTTAGCCTTCAAAAAATACTTAGGCACATGAGTTTTAAAATGGTCAATCACTACAGTAACCTATATGCAGAGGATTTAAATCAAAACTATAATTCCTTTTGTGCTTTAGAAACGGTAACCTCCCAAGAAAGAGAGAGGATATTACTAAGGAAATAGTCTGTCTGGATTAAAACACCTTCTTAAACAGCCAGAAATACCCCTAGAAGCCTCCTAAAAGTATTGCACGGGGAAATTGTTGCCCATCCGAGATAGTGTTTTATGGTGATCTTAAGTAGGATTTTCTTTTTATACCCTTGAACAGGTGACAAAACAGAATAGTTATTTAAGAATGAGATAAATAGTGAATTGCCGTAAACAACAACCTTCTAGGATTGTTTCTGGTATTTTTTTATATAAGGAATTATAATAGTCAGAAATTCAAATATGCCACAGGGTATTTGAAGCGGAAAATGGTTTATTTTTTATTTGCTATAGGTTCAAGCAACATCCTAAAGCTTTTTAAGGTCTAGGGGGTCATACAATGGGGAAATGTATTCTATGTAAAAAAGGAACTTTTAAAACTGAGTATCATCCCTTCACTTTTAAGATTAACGGAAGAACTTACACTATTCCGAATATAAAACACGAAGTATGTTCTAATTGTGGAGAGAAACTCATTGAAGAGGAAACTAAGAAATACATAGATGAGTGGATCAAAGAGAAATTGACCAGTTAGAATGAAAAATAAGAGAGGTTTCCAGTGATAAGAAAGTTTATGAAAATGAAGCCAGCTTTTTCCTAACAACAACTTCAAACTTATAACCTTTATTTCAGAATTATAACGCCCTTCAGAATTAGGAGAACTTAAAGCAACTACAGCATATAACATCCATGCTAAACTTTCTAAAAGAACAAGAGCAATTAACGAGGACTTGGAACATCATTAATAAAAATAGGACTAATTACCTATTAAGTCCTAAAGCTTTTTCTGAATTAACCGAAAAAACAATAAATATAACTAGATATTATGAGGTGACAAAATGATCGTAGCCCATAATATGCCAGCACAAAATTCAATTAATAAACTAAAAAACAACAATAAAAATATGTCTAATTCAATTGAAAAGTTATCTTCGGGACTTCGTATAAATAAATCAGCCGATGATGCAGCAGGTCTATCTATTTCTGAAAAAATGAAAGCACAGATTAGAGGACTACATCAGGCTCAAAGAAATATCCAAGATGGTATTTCCCTTATTCAAACTGCTGAAGGTGGATTGGCCAATATACTTGACCCGCCTCTCCAAAGAATGAGGGAGCTTGCTATTCAGGCAGCAAATGATACATTGTCATTAGATGATAGACAAGCCATACAAAAAGAAATAAATCAGATGATTAAAGAGATAGATGGTGTAGCAAATAATACTGAATTTAATGGAATTAAGTTATTGAATGGTACAATATCTAAAAACACTACTTTAGTACCTCAATCAACCATGTCAACTTCAGGACATGGTGCTTATACAACGATTGCTGATGGCTGGATTAATCTTGGTGACTATGGAGGTAAGGTTAAATTTAACCCTGGACAACAAGTGATACAAGATGAAAAAAACAGACTTTTTACAACTCTTTCAGTAAATGTTCAGTGGAATGACAATGGAAAACCAGTCCATTTTGATGTATACGATTTTTATGAAGGACTACTGGTTGCATTTGAGCATCCTATAACCACATTTGAATATAATGGAATTACCTTTGATCTTAGTGATGCTTATAGACCCGATTGTGATCGCCCAGGCGGTGCCGCGTCTTCTGGTAATGGAGTAATAATAATCACTCCAGGAAATAACGACCACCCCATTCTCTCCAACCCAATAAACCTTCAAGTAGGTGCAAATTCTGGACAAGTATTTACAGTGGACATTTCAAAAGTAGATTCTTCTAGTTTGGGCGTAGGAGGTATAAATGTACTAACTAAAAATACTGCCGAAACCGCCATAGGTAAAATTGACACAGCCATAAAAATAGCCTCCGCAGAACGCTCCCGGATGGGAGCCTACCAAAATGCATTAGAACATATAGGAAAAAACGTCTCCAACTACGAAATCAACCTAACTGCTGCCAAGTCAAGAATTACTGATACCGACATGGCTAAAGAAATGATGCAACTGGTAAAGGAAAATATCCTCTCCCAAGCGGCTCAAAACATGCTAACCCAAGCCAATGCATCACCGCAAATGGTTCTTCAATTATTCAAATAATTAGAAAGAACGTATGAAAACATTAAGAGCTATTTAAAGCCTATCCAATTTTTAAGGGAATAAACCAATTACATAAAATTATAGACACTCCTGATCGTTTGACCAGCTGTTCCCAAAAAGAACAGCTGGTCATTTTAGACATGTATTTTAGGGACGAGATGTTCGAATATTATACATTTTATTGTTTTTACACGCATAATTTCTGGCATGATTTTTGTATTAATAAAGGTTACCTCTTTGGTGTATTGTTATTAGGGTGGCTCTATAGGCCACTCTTTTTATTTGATATTTTTCCCAACGATTCTCCAGATAAAGCAGGATAAAAGAAAAATATGGCAAATTTCTACATATCTGATATCTAGTTAGGGGTAGTTGCATGAACTCGAAAGTGGATACTTTTGTCCCAGGTACGCCTATCCGTATTACCTGTTCTTTGGATGATTTGGAGTATGCTGGGGAGGTTGTGGCAAATTACGGCAGTTATTTAATTATTAAGACGGCTGAGGGCTTTCTTCCAGCTGGCCAACAGATGCAAATCATGGTCCAGCAGTTAAGCTGCTCGATATCCTTTGAGAGCTATATTTGCTTTATGGATGAGGAAAATCACAAGGGCTATTATTGTATCCATGTACCCGTTAATCTAGTCAGCAAAGAACGACGTAAATATCTGCGATTAAATATTGAACTGAAATTGACCTATGAAGTTGAAACTCGGCTGATTACAGCAAAGACCATTAATGTCTCCGCTGGAGGAGCCTATTTTTTTACACCGGAACGTTTAGCCTCAGGGCAAGAGATTAAGCTGGAGCTTCAACTGCCGGAGGTAGTACTGCCTTTAAAGGCGAAAGTGCTGCGGGTAATGCAAAATGCAGCCAGTGTTGAATTTTATGAAGAAATCGATAAATTTGAGGTATTGGCAGATTTTTTGTACCGTTTCTCCTTAGTCAAGCAGATTTTTAATGCCCCAGAATAGGGTGTTTATTTGGATTGCTTCGGTTCAAGGGGTACAGGCATTTTACGCTACACCTGAGGGAACGCCCAGGCAGCAGGTTTTACTCTAGCAAGATGACCTGTTGCCTGGGCTTTTATGAAGGTCATTGGCTGATTAGCGAAAGCTGTGCTTAGTTGCCAGTGATAATTTAGGAAAATTTTTTTCATACTATCAATCAGTAGGAGGAGTTCGCCATGAAAAAAAGATATCCTTTAGCGGAAGTTACACAGGAATTAGCGTCTGTGGCCATGGGCCGTAAACCGGCAGAAGTGGTTTTAAAGAATGGCCGGCTGGTTAATGTAAACACCGGAGAGATTATGCCGAACCTGGATGTTGCCATTACCCACGGTCGAATTGCTCTGGTGGGCGATGCTTCTCATACCATTGGTGAGGGTACTCAGGTGATTGATTGTCAGGGGAATTATCTGACCCCCGGCTTTATGGATGGCCATATCCATGTTGAGAGCAGTATGATGACAGTACGGGAATATGCCCGCAGTGTGGTACCCCGGGGAACTACCACCATTTATATGGACCCCCACGAAATTGCCAACGTGCTGGGCATGGATGGTATAAAATTAATGATTGAAGATGGTAAACAAGTACCGCTGCGTGTTTACGTAGCCATGCCTTCCTGCGTACCGGCTACCCCTGCCTTTGAGGATGCCGGTGCGGTGTTGGGGCCGGCTGAAATTCGAGAGGCGATGCAGTGGGAAGAAGTGGCTGGATTGGGAGAAATGATGAATTTTCCCGGCGTAATGTATGGCGATCCCAACATTCATGCTGAGCTTCAGGCTACTTTGGGGGCCAACAAGACCATCACCGGACACTTTTCCATTCCAGAAACCGGTCAGGGATTGAATGCCTATGTGTCCACTGGTATTCGCTGCTGCCACGAGTCTGTACGGGCGGAGGATGCTCTGGCTAAAATGCGGTTGGGTATGTATGCTCAGCTCAGGGAAGGTTCTGCTTGGCACGATGTTAAAGAAACCATTAAAAGCATCACCGAAAACCGCATTGATAGCCGCTACGCCACATTGGTTAGTGATGATACCCACCCGAATACCTTGCTATCTCTGGGCCACATGGATCATATTGTGAAACGGGCCATCGAGGAAGGGGTAAATCCGGTGACGGCTATCCAAATGGTTACCCTTAATGTGGCCCAGTGCTTTAGCATGGACCGTGATTTAGGCAGTATTTCCCCAGGCCGCTGGGCAGATATTCTCCTCATTAGCGATTTAACCAAAGTGAAGGTAGAAAAGGTTTTGGTTAATGGAGAACTGGTGGCAGCAGATGGACGTATGTTGGTAGACCTGCCAGCGGTAACGTATCCTGAGTTTGCCCGTCAGTCCATGCACCTGGCAGCACCTTTAAAACCGGAAGATTTTATTATCTCCACCAGTAACCCTGAAACCACCAAGGCACAGGTGCGTGTCATGGAAATTATGGAAGCCAAGGTAGGCACCTTGGCCCGTGAATGCCTGCTGCCGGTACAACAGGGTGAAGTAGAAATTGATTTGGTGCAAGATGTCATCAAGGTGGCCGTTATTGAACGGCACAAAGCAACGGGTACGATGGGTAAAGGCTTTGTCAAAGGTTTTCACCTAAAGGCAGGAGCGGTGGCTTCCACCGTCGCTCACGATAGTCACAACTTGTTAGTGGTTGGTACCAATGATCATGATATGGCACTGG
This sequence comes from uncultured Desulfotomaculum sp., assembly GCA_946411205.1. Taxonomy (GTDB): domain Bacteria; phylum Bacillota; class Desulfotomaculia; order Desulfotomaculales; family Desulfotomaculaceae; genus Desulfotomaculum. The sequence continues at coordinate 15,356 of CAMKDG010000005.1, read as the reverse complement.
CTGGGAACAAGCTGATCGAGGTGGGGGGCGGTATGGTGGCAGTACGGGACGGGCAAGTGATGGCCTTACTACCTCTGCCCATTGCCGGCTTAATGTCTGACCAATCGGTGGAACAGGTAGCAGAGTTAGTGGAAGCGTTGGATCAGGCTTGGAAAGAGCTGGGTTGCCATTTGATTTCACCCTTTATGACCATGGCCTTGTTGCCTTTGGCAGTGCTGCCGGAATTGAGAGTCACCAACCGAGGCTTAGTGGATACTGTTACTTTCCAATTTGTCGATTTAATTGTATCTGAGCAAGTATAGCAAAGAAAATAAGAACTGTAAGGGGCTAGTCTGGGTATCGTTTTATTTTCCATGCCCAGTGATGTGCGAAGATGTAAAAATTTGTCCTAACTCGTTGACAAACGTTCTTGGTCTTGTTACTATTGGGTTGTGCAAATTGAATATTTTCCGTATATGCTTGGGAATTGGCCCGAGCGTTTCTACCCGGCAACCGTAATTGCTGGACTACGGGGGGAAAGTGTACCTAGGGTTCCACAACCTCTGAGGGGTTGGTTTGGTCCAAGCGGTACAGGCGTTTACGCTACACCGATAGGGATAAAAGCCCAGGCGGTAGGTTTCACTCTGATGAGCTGGAATCTATCGTTCTGGGCTTTTTTGGTTTTCTTAGATGGTTGTTAAACCCTCTGTTTGTATGGAAAAAATGTAAGAGGCAATAATAACCTGGAAAAACCAAGGAACACTGGGTACACCGAAATTATCTTTTTTATTCTAAGGAGGAAACATCACGTGTTGGAACAGTTATTTAAACTCCAAGAAAACAAGACCACAGTTAGAACTGAAATTGTGGCAGGCCTAACAACCTTTATGACCATGGCCTACATTCTGTTCCTCAACCCCAATATCCTTGCCGGAACCGGTATGGATAAGAATGCAGTGTTCTTTGCCACCGCTGTGGCAGCCGGTGTTGTTACCATTGCCATGGGTCTGTTTGTCAATTTCCCCATTGCACTGGCTCCCGGCATGGGTCTGAACGCTTACTTTGCTGCGGTGGCTGCTCAGGGAGTGGGTATGCCCTGGCAAGTTGCTCTAGGAGCCGTATTCATTTCTGGTATTATCTTTTTTATTCTTACCGTAACTCAGGTTCGTCAAATCTTGATGGTGGCTATTCCTAATTCACTAAAACGGGCTATTACGGTTGGTATTGGCTTGTTTATCACCGTCGTTGGTTTAAAAATGTCCGAAATTACCATTATTAAAGCGGGTCCTGTCATTCCTCCTACCCTGGAAGCCTTACAGAAGGATGGCGGCGTGGCTACCCTAAATTTCTTCGAATGGAACATTTTCATGGGTTCCTTCCATAACCCCTCTACCATGTTAGCGATTATCGGCCTAGTCATCACGGCTATTCTAATGGCGAGAAAAGTGAAGGGCTCCCTGTTAATTGGTATTGTTATTTCCACTCTGATTGGTATCCCAATGGGAGTTACAGTCATCCCCGAACATTTCACCCCCTTTTCCATGCCTAATTTCAGTGGTTTATATGTAGGCCATCTGGATATTATGGGTGCTTTGAAAATGGGTCTCTGGACAGTGGTATTCACCTTTACCTTTGTAGAACTGTTCGATACCTTCGGTACGTTAGTAGGAACCGCCAACAAAGCGGGTCTGCTGGATAAGAATGGTCAGTCCCCGAAAATTGGAAAAGCCATGTTGGTGGATGCACTGGGGGTTTCCTTTGGTTCCTTTATGGGTACCAGCACCGTAACCTCTTATGTAGAAAGTGCTGCCGGTGTAGGCGAAGGAGGACGTACCGGTTTGACCGCTGTGACCACCGGTGTGATGTTCCTGCTAGCATTGGTTATTGCACCGCTGGCGGGTTTAATTCCCAGTGCTGCCACTTCTCCCGCGTTAATCATTGTAGGACTTTTGATGGTATCTGCCATCAGTGAAATCGACTTTAACGATTTTGCCGAAGGATTTCCTGCCTTTATGACACTGATTTTAATGCCCTTGACTTATAATATTGCCAACGGGATTGCTGCCGGTATCATTTTCTACACGATTTTAAAAGTGTTGTCCGGTCGGGCTAAAGAGGTTCACTGGATGATGTATTTGCTCTTTGTCATCATTATTGCTCGCTTTGTCTTCTTAGGTGGAGAATAAGTTTAGGAGGTTTGAACGATGAATCCTCAGGTTGGTATTGTACTAGGTAGTGACTCTGATCTGCCCTTGATGAAAGACACTGTCAAGCTGTTCGATAAGATGGGGATTTCTTATGAACTAACCATTTCTTCCGCTCACCGGGCACCGGAAAAAACAGCGACCTATGCCAAAACGGCTGAAGACAGAGGCCTCAAGGTAATTATTGCCGCTGCCGGTTTGGCAGCTCACCTGCCGGGTGTTATTGCGGCTCACACCATACTACCTGTGATTGGGGTGCCGGTTAAATCCGGTGCTTTGGATGGGGTAGATGCTCTGTATTCCATTGCCCAGATGCCGCCGGGAATTCCTGTGGCCTCAGTAGCCATTAACGGGGCGAAAAATGCAGCCATACTGGCAGTACAAATACTGGCCACAGCAGATGAAGCATTGGCTGCCAAGCTTCGGCAGCTTAAAGAGGATTTGGCTCGGGAAGTAGAAGCAAAGGATGCCCGCCTAAAGGAGCTAGGTGTTGAAGGCTACTTATACCCTAGAGGGCACGAGACGAATAAATAGTTATAGTTCATATGAACGGAGGAACCGATTCCATGATTGATCGCTACACCCTACCTGAAATGAAACATATCTGGTCGGATCAAAACAAGTTTCAAAAGTGGCTGGATGTGGAAATTGCTGCTTGCGAAGCCATGGTGGAACTGGGTCAGGTTCCGGCTGAAGCGGTAGAAAACATTAAGGCCAAGGCCTACTTTACCGTAGAACGTATTTTAGAAATCGAAGAAGTTACCCGGCACGACGTCATTGCTTTTTTAACCTGTGTGGCCGAAAACGTTGGGGAAGACTCTAAATACATCCATATGGGCCTAACCTCTTCTGATGTTGTGGATACCGCGCAATGTGTTCGGATGAAAGAAGCCGGTGAACATGTCCTAACGCGTTTGCAGCGTCTCCGTGAGGTGTTACTGGAAAAGGCCAAGGAACATCGTCAAACTCTGATGATTGGCCGTACCCATGGTATCCATGCCGAACCCATGACCTTTGGTTTAAAGATGCTGCTGTGGGTGGCTGAAACGGAACGTAATATTGAACGTTTGGAGCAGGCCATTAAGGCGGTCAGTGTTGGGGCCATCTCCGGTGCGGTAGGAACCTATGCCAATATTGATCCTCGCATCGAAGCGTATGTTTGCCGCAAATTGGGGCTAAAACCCGCTCGGGTGTCTACTCAAATTCTTCAGCGGGATCGACATGCCGATTATCTTTGCACCATGGCTGTCATTGCCGCCTCCTTGGATAAATTTGCCACGGAAATTCGCAACCTGCAGCGGACAGATATTTTAGAAGTGGAAGAGTATTTCAATAAGGGGCAAAAGGGTTCCTCGGCCATGCCCCATAAACGTAACCCCATCACCGCTGAAAATGTTTCCGGCCTCAGCCGAGTGGTGAAGGCCAACGCTATGGCAGCTTTGGATAACGTAACCCTCTGGCATGAACGGGATATTTCCCATTCCTCTGCCGAGCGGGTGATTATTCCTGATAGTACTACCGCTCTGGACTTCATGATTGTCCGATTTACTGGTGTTATGGAAAAACTTCTGGTGTATCCAGAGAACATGAAGCGTAATCTGGAAAAAACCTTGGGCTTGGTATTTTCCCAACGAGTATTGCTAGCCTTGGTAGACAAGGGATTAACCAGAGAACAGGCCTACGAACTGGTGCAGCGCAACGCCATGGAAGCCTGGCGCACCGGCACTCGTTTTATTGAATTACTGGAAGCAGATACAGCTATCAAACAACAACTCACTTCCGAAGAATTACAAGGCCTCTTTGATTACAGCTACCACTTAGGCCATATTGACGATATTTATGCAAGGTTTGGCTTATAGAGTCTAAATCTATGTAGAAATAAGGTGAGTGTAATCAGGGTAGACTTCGATTTTTAAAAATCGAAGTCTTACCCTCGCCCAGCTCACCGCTCAAAAGAGGGAGGAGTTCCTGTGCAGAAGTTAGAGATGATTTATGAAGGTAAAGCCAAGAAGGTGTACCGTACCGACAGCCCGGATTTATATTGGGTGGAGTACAAAGACGACGCCACGGCCTTTAATGGTCAGAAAAAAGGCACCATTGATAACAAAGGTGTGGTGAACAACAAGTTATCTGCTGTTTTCTTTAAAATGTTGGAAGAAAAGGGGATTGCCACTCATTTTGTGCAATTGATTAATGACCGTGAAATGGTTGTTAAAGCTGTGGAAATTATCAAGGTAGAAGTAGTGGTAAGAAATATTGTGGCTGGTAGTTTGGCCAAAAGAGTCGGTTTACCGGAAGGAACGCTTCTGCCGAAAACGGTTCTTGAATATTATTATAAAGATGATGCACTGGGTGACCCACTCATTAACGCCTCTCACATTGCTGCACTGAATTTAGCCACTCCGGAACAGATGGCGATCATTAAAGAAATCTCCCTGCAGGTAAACGATATTCTGCGGGAATTTTTAGCTCCTGCCAACATCGACCTCATTGACTTCAAATTAGAATTCGGCGTACACCATGGCCAAGTGTTGCTGGCTGATGAAATTTCTCCCGACACCTGTCGCTTTTGGGACAAAACCACCGGAGAAAAACTGGATAAAGACCGCTTTCGCAGGGATATGGGCGGCGTAGAAGATGCGTATCAGGAAGTGCTAAAGCGGCTCGGTGGAGAGTAGGGCCGATTTAGAACCTTTGGCCATTAGTACCTAGTTGCTACGATTAAAACTGTTTACACCTTGGAAAGAAGAATAAACTATAAGCCTAACACAAAAAAGGGGGTACTAGCGTTGTTCCAAGCCAAAATTTACGTTACCCTTAGAAAAAGTGTTCTTGATCCGCAGGGCGGTGTGGTCCGTAAGTCACTTTATGCCATGGGATATCAAAATGTACCGGAGGTTCGCATTGGCCGTTATATGGTCGTGGACCTCGAGGTAGCAGACCAAGACGCAGCAGCCAAGCAAGTTCGGGATATGTGTGACAAGCTGCTGGTAAATCCGGTCATTGAAGATTATACATTTGAATTGGTGGAGGTGTAAAGCGTGAAATTTGGAGTGGTGGTATTCCCCGGCTCCAATTGTGACGCCGACTGCCTGCACGCCATTAAAGTTGTCACCGGGCAGCCGGTAGAATACATTTGGCATAAATCGGGTAGCGTGGATGGTTTTGATTGTATTGTGCTGCCTGGGGGTTTTTCCTACGGAGATTATCTAAGATGCGGTGCCGTGGCCAGATTCTCGCCAGTGATGACACCGATCATTGACTTTGCCCAAAGGGGAGGGTTCTTGCTGGGCATTTGTAACGGCTTCCAAATTCTTACTGAAGCGGGGCTGTTACCCGGTGCTTTGCATCGCAATAAAAATCTACAATTCCTTTGTCACGATAGCTACTTAAGAATAGAAAACAATCAAACTCCCTTTACTTGTCTGGCAGCGGCAGGACAGGTGATTCGTGTTCCCATTGCCCATGGTGAAGGGAACTACTATGCCGATGCAGCTACTATCCAGCAACTGGAAGAGAATAAGCAAGTTTTGTTCCGTTACTGTGATTCCTACGGAGAAATCACTCCAGCAGCCAATCCCAATGGCTCCGTTAATAACATCGCCGGTATCTGCAACAGCCAGGGCAACGTACTGGGCATGATGCCTCATCCGGAGCGCTGTGCAGAAGATATCCTAGGCAATACCGACGGTCAACTTATTTTTCAATCCCTTTTACAACAGTGGCAGAGGAGGTGTGGCTAGATGACATTAGAGCCGCAAATCTGGCGCGAGATGGGCCTCACCGACGATGAATATGAGAGAATTGTGACTATTTTGGGTCGACAGCCAAACTATGTGGAGGTTGGCATCTTTGCCGTGATGTGGTCTGAACACTGTAGCTATAAAACCTCCCGACCCGCTTTAAAAACCTTGCCCACCGAGGGACCGGCCATTTTGCAAGGACCCGGTGAAAATGCCGGTATTGTTGATATTGGTGATGGACAAGCGGTGGTCTTCAAGATTGAGAGTCATAACCACCCTTCGGCGATCGAACCTTATCAAGGGGCAGCCACCGGTGTGGGGGGCATCTTGCGAGATATCTTTACCATGGGAGCCCGTCCTATTGCCGTGCTGGACAGCCTGCGTTTTGGCGAACTCCACAGCCCTCGGGTGCGTTATCTCTTTGATGGCGTAGTGGCTGGTATCAGCGGCTACGGCAACTGCATTGGTGTACCCACGGTGGGGGGCGAAGTATACTTTGCTGATAGTTACGAAGATAATTGTCTGGTCAATGTGATGTGTGTAGGACTCATCGACCAAAAGGATATTAAAAAAGGGGTGGCCTCCGGCGTTGGTAACCCCGTGATGGTGGTGGGTGCGAAAACCGGTCGAGATGGTATTCACGGTGCCACCTTTGCCTCTGAGGAATTATCCGAAGCGGCAGCGGAAAGGCGTCCCGCCGTACAGGTGGGTGACCCCTTTATGGAGAAACTGCTGCTGGAAGCTTGCCTGGAAGTGATTAAAACTGGTTATGTGGTGGGTATTCAAGATATGGGAGCGGCAGGTCTCACCAGTTCCTCCTGTGAAATGGCCAGCCGGGCCGGTACCGGCTTGGAAATGGATTTAGCATTGGTACCTCGCCGGGAAGAGGGCATGACACCCTATGAATTGATGCTTTCGGAATCTCAAGAACGGATGTTGTTGGTGGTACAACAGGGTACCGAGGAGAAAGTAACAGAAATCTTTGCTAAGTGGGATTTAGACTCGGTAGTAGTAGGCCAAGTTACCGCTGATGGTCTCTTACGCCTGAAGGAAGGCGACAAGGTAGTGGCTGAAATACCGGCTAAGGCCTTAACCGATGAAGCTCCGGTGTATCATCGTCCTACGGAGAAGCCGGCCTATTTAGCGGAAGTACAGGATTACCCCGTGGATGCCTTGACCATGCCCGATGATTACAATGAAGTGTTGCTGAAGCTTTTGGCTTCACCCAATATTGCCAGTAAAGAGTATGTTTACCAACAGTACGATCACATGGTGGGACTTAACACGGTGGTCCGGCCTGGCTCCGATGCAGCGGTGCTGCGAGTAAAGGATACCAACAAAGGTATCGCCATGACCACCGATTGCAACGGACGTTACTGCTACCTGAACCCGAAAACCGGTGCAGCCATTGCCGTGGCTGAAGCCGCTCGCAATTTGGTTTGTTCCGGTGCGAAGCCTCTGGCTGTCACAAACTGCCTCAATTTTGGCAACCCGGAAAAACCCGAAGTAATGTGGACCATTTGGCAATGCGTTGAAGGCATGGCTGAAGCCTGCCGGATGCTGGAGACTCCGGTTACCGGCGGCAATGTCAGTTTGTATAACGAAACCAAAGGTAATGCAGTTTACCCTACGCCGACCATTGGCATGGTCGGATTGGTAGAAGATTTGAACAAGGTCTGCACCCAGGGCTTTAAACAAGAGGGAGATGTCATTTTCCTGCTTGGTGAAAATCTGCCAGAACTGGGCGGCAGTGAATATTTGAAAATTCATTTCGGATTGGAGCAGGGGAATGCCCCAGTGCTTACTCTGGAATTAGAGAAAAAAGTACAGCAATTGGTTTTAGCAGAAATTAAGAGCGGGTTGATCCAATCCGCCCACGACTGCGCCGAGGGTGGCCTAGCCGTGGCTTTGGCAGAATGTTGTATTGCTGGTAATTTGGGAGCAGATATTACCATGGTGCGTCGCTTTAGAGGGGATGCCCTGCTCTTTGGTGAATCCCAATCCCGGATTATTATAACTGTCAAGCAAGATAGCTCGGTGGAACTGGTGAAGAAAATGGTGGCGGCCGGCGTGCCCTATACCCAATTGGGTAAGGTGACAGGTGATTCTTTGCTGCTGAACGTAGTGAATCCCGGCTGCAGTGGTTGCGGCGGCAATTTGTTGAACCTGCCGGTTGCTAAACTAGCAGAGACTTGGCGGGGGGCGATACCATGTCTAATGCAGTAGAGCCCTTTGTACTACCAGACAAGCCGGTGGAGGAATGTGGAGTTTTCGGTATTTATGGTTCTGGTTTGGATGTGGCCAAGCTAACCTATTATGGTCTCTATGCCTTGCAGCACCGGGGACAGGAAAGTGCCGGTATAGCTGTGGCCAATGGTCAACAAGTGGAACTTCAAAAGGGTATGGGATTGGTGCCAGAGGTCTTTACCGGTCATTGTCTGGACAAGTTAACCGGCCATGTAGCCATCGGTCATGTTCGCTATTCGACCACCGGTGGCAGCCAACCCCTGAATGCGCAGCCCTTGGTTTTCCGTTATGCTAAGGGCATGATCGGACTGGCCCACAACGGCAATTTAACGAATATTACAGAACTGCGGTCGCAGTTGGCTTATAGTGGCTCGGTATTCCAGTCCACCACGGATAGTGAAGTGTTGGTGAACCTCATTGCCCGTTACAATGCTAATAGCTTGGAAGAAGCTTTGATGAAATGTATGATTGATGTTAAAGGAGCGTATTCCCTGTTAGTTATCACCGAAGATGCATTGTATGCGGCCAGAGATCCCTATGGCTTTCGGCCGCTCTGTCTGGGCCGTTTGGACAAGGGCTATGTGGTGGCTTCGGAATCCTGCGCCTTACACACGGTGGGAGCCTCCTTTGTTCGGGATATTGAGCCCGGAGAAATCATTCGTATAGATCGGGAAGGTCTTAGCTCCACCCAAGGATTGCGCGCTAAAAACCCAGCTCATTGTATTTTTGAATACATTTACTTTGCCCGCCCGGACAGCACCATGGACGGCTTTAATGTGAACCGGGTACGCCGGGAAATGGGTCGTCAGTTGGCCAGAGAGTATCCGGTGGAGGCAGACATTGTCATTCCTGTACCGGATTCTGGTGTGGCTGCGGCCCGAGGTTACGCAGAGGAATCGGGTATTCCCTTTGAAGAAGGATTAATGAAAAATCGTTATATCGGCCGCACCTTTATTCAACCTACTCAGCAGATGCGAGAGATTGGTGTAAGGTTAAAACTCAATGCCATTCGGGAAGTGCTGGAGGGTAAGCGGGTGGTGATGGTGGACGACTCCATTGTGCGGGGCACCACCAGCCAGAAGTTGGTAGCCATGTTACGGGAAGCCGGAGCCAAGGAAGTGCACCTGTGCATTAGTTCGCCACCGGTATTGCGCTCTTGCTATTATGGGATTGATACCTCCGATGAACAGCAACTTATTGCAGCACAAAAGCCCTTGGCGGAGATCAAGCAGACCATTCAAGCCGATGGCTTGCATTACTTAAGCATAGAAGGACTGCTGGATATTTTTACTCCGAAGCAGGATTGCTTTTGTACGGCCTGTTTTGACGGTAATTATCCAGTGGAAGTACCCCGGTCTAAGGAGAATGCTAAGTTTAGTCTGGAATAGGGGAGTGTACCGATGACAGAAATAAAATCCCAGCCCCTCACCTATGCCAGTGCAGGGGTTGATATAGAAGCTGGCAACCGAGCCGTATCTTTAATGAAGCAAGCGGTACGCAGCACCTTTCGGCCAGGCGTACTGACCGATCTGGGTGGCTTTGGTGGGCTCTTTGCTCTGGACACCAAGAAATATCAAGAACCGGTCCTGGTTTCCGGTACCGATGGGGTGGGCACCAAACTACGGGTGGCCCAGCTAACGGGCCGACACAACACCATTGGCATTGATGCCGTGGCCATGTGTGTCAACGACATTTTGGTGCAGGGTGCTGAGCCTTTGTTCTTTCTAGATTATTTAGCCGTGGGTAAGCTGGTACCGGAAAGGGTAGCCGATATTGTAGCCGGTGTGGCTGAAGGCTGCCGTCAGGCCGGTTGTGCCTTGATTGGTGGAGAAACGGCAGAAATGCCCGGCTTTTACGGCGAAGAAGAGTACGACATCGCTGGCTTTGCAGTGGGTGTGGTAGATCGGCAAAAAATTATTGACGGCAGCACCATTGGGGCAGGAGATGCAGTGATTGGCTTACCTTCCTCGGGATTGCACAGTAACGGTTATTCCCTGGCTCGTAAAGCTCTTTTGGAAGTGGCCGGGTATGAGATAGCTACCTTTGTGGAAGCTTTGGGTTGTACCGTGGGGGAAGAATTAATAACTCCTACCAGGATTTATGTGAAGGCGATGCTGCCCCTGCTGGAAAAATACACTGTCAAGGGGATGGCCCACATTACCGGGGGCGGGCTGACGGAGAATATTCCACGCGTCTTGCCTGAAGGTGTTAAAGTGGTACTAAACCGTGACGCTTGGCCGGTATTGCCGATATTTCAGCTAATTCAACAAATTGGCCAGGTTGACGAGACAGAAATGCTGCGCACCTTTAATATGGGCATCGGTATGATACTGGTGGTTCCTGCCGTGGAGGCAGAAAATATTCTGCAGGAATTGGCCAGCCAGGGTGAGCAGGCATATCTAATTGGCAAGGTACTAGCAGGAAGCCCTAGTGTGGAGTATATTCGCGGTTAATGTGTCAACAGAACCGTAACACAGGAGGGTCACTTGTAATGGAGAAACTACGTATAGGTGTCCTAGCCTCAGGACGAGGCTCTAATCTGCAAGCCATACTCGATCAGTGTCAGGCTGGACTGCTTCCGGCGGAAGTGGTGGTGGTGATCAGCGATAAGCCGGCAGCCTATGCTCTGGAAAGGGCCAAAGCTGCGGGGATTGCCGCTTACAGTGTGCCGGTAAAGGACTACCCCAGCAAAGATGAGTATGAGCAGGCCATTGTCCGTATCCTGCAACAGTTCCAAGTACAACTTCTGTGTTTGGCGGGCTATCTGCGTTTGGTGGGTGAACCACTGCTCAAGGCATTCCCCAACGGCATTATGAACGTTCATCCTGCTTTGCTCCCATCCTTTCCAGGACTGCACGGTCAAAGGGATGCGCTGCAGTATGGGGTAAAGATATCGGGCTGCACCGTGCATTTTGTGGATGAAGGAATGGACACCGGTCCGATTATTTTACAGGCTGCGGTACCGGTATTGGACGACGATACGGAAGAAACCCTGGCTGCCAGAATTTTGGAACAGGAGCATAGGCTTTATCCCCAAGCGGTAAAGCTATTTGCTGAGGGTAGATTAGAGATTCAGGGGCGGCGGGTTATGGTAAAAACAAAAGAGTAAACCGAGTTGAATTAGCTAAGAGAGAAAAAATAAATGCATCGCGGGGTGTGGTGTTATCCATAGCGAACGACTTGCGGAGCGTCGGTAACTGTACTTGGCGAACGCAAGGTGGAATTAGGGGAGCGCGCACAGGACGTGCGCGCTAGCCGAACTGAAACAGGAAGTTGAATTGAGGCGACCCTAATTCCACCTGTAGTGAGCCTTAGTACTGTCGACGCGGAGGACGGAGTGAGCGGTGGATAACACCACACCCCAAACTAACCTTTCACTGAAAGAATAATTGCGAAAGGCGGGGTGTTAGTGATAAAACGGGCTTTAATCAGTGTTTCGGATAAATCGGGACTGGTGCAGTTTGCCCAGGGGTTAGCTGCCCTAGGGGTGGAGATCGTATCCACCGGGGGTACCGCTAAAACTCTACGGGAAGCAGGTGTGCCAGTAACCTATATCTCGGATGTAACAGGGTTTCCAGAAATCCTGGGAGGCCGGGTGAAGACCCTGCACCCCAATGTCCACGGCGGCATCCTGGCCCTGCGTAACGAAGAACACCTGCAGCAACTGCAAGAACACCATATTACCCCCATTGATCTGGTGGTGGTGAATCTTTATCCCTTCCGTGAAACCATTGCTAAGCCTGGGGTCACCCTGGCTGATGCCATAGAGAACATTGATATCGGCGGGCCGACGATGGTGCGGGCAGCAGCGAAGAATCATGCCTATGTAGGGATCGTGGTGAATCCCAGCCGCTATGGTCAAGTGCTGGAAGCTTTGCAGCAGGACGGGAAATTGGGAGAAGCTTTACGGTTGGAATTAGCTCGGGAAGCCTTTGCCCATACAGCCAGCTACGACACAGCCATTGCCAACTATCTCTCTGGGGTGATGGGGAAGGAAGAATTCCAGCCGGAATTTAACCTGTCTTTAGTAAAGGCACAAAACCTGCGCTACGGGGAGAACCCCCACCAACGGGCAGCCTTTTATCAAGACCCTACCGTGACCGGTCCCTGCATTGCGAATGCTCGGCAACTTAACGGGAAAGAGTTATCCTACAACAACATTTTAGATGCCAACAGTGCCTTAGAATTGGTAAGAGAATTTAGCGAGCCCTGTGTCGTTATTATTAAACACAATAATCCCTGCGGTACGGCTCTGGCCGAAACCCTGGCGGATGCTTACCGTAAGGCCTATGAGACAGACACTGTTTCAGCCTTCGGTGGTATCGTAGCCTTGAACAGAGAAGTAGATGCTGAGGTTGCTGCCGAGATGGCAAAAATTTTCCTGGAGGCGGTTGTGGCACCGGACTTTGCCCCGGAGGCTTTGGAAATTTTGTGTCAAAAGCCTAACCTGAGAGTCCTGAAGACCGGCGATCTTGGCCAGCAGACCACAGATGAGCTGGAAGTGAGGAAGGTTAACGGCGGTTTGCTGGTACAGCAGACAGACCGGGTGGTTGTTGATTTTGAGGAGTTAAAGGTAGTTACCGAAAGGCAGCCTGATCCGGCAGAAATGAAGGAGTTGCTGCTGGCCATGACCGTGGTGAAACACGTCAAGTCCAACGCCATTGTCTTGGCGAAAGAGGGGCAGATTATCGGAGTCGGAGCAGGCCAGATGAACCGAGTAGGTTCTGCCCGGATTGCTTACCAGCAGGCCGGGGAGAAGGCCCGAGGTTCTGTATTGGCTAGTGATGCATTCTTCCCCTTTCGGGATACGGTGGATGAAGCAGCTAAGTTTGGTATTAAAGCCATTATTCAGCCTGGCGGTTCTATCCGGGATGAAGAATCCATTAAAGCCTGCAATGAGCACGGCATCGCCATGGTTTTTACCGGCATCCGGCATTTTAAGCATTAGGAGTGAACGCACATGAGAGTATTGGTGGTGGGCGGCGGTGGCCGGGAGCATGCTTTGGTCTGGAAACTTCGCCAGAGTCCGAAGGTACAGGAAATTTTCTGTGCACCGGGCAATGTCGGGATCGCCCAAATGGCAACCTGTGTCAATATCCAAGCGGAGGATGTGCCCGGGCTTGTGACCTTTGCCCAACAGGAACAGATTGACCTAACCGTGGTGGGGCCGGAAATTCCTCTGACCAATGGTATTGTGGATATATTTCAGCAACAGGGACTGAAAATTTTTGGGCCTTCCCGAGCTGCGGCTGAGATTGAAGGCAGTAAGGCATTAGCCAAGGATATTATGGCCAAATATAACATTCCCTCGGCCCGCTATGCTACCTTTGATACCGCTAAGGAGGCCCGGGCTTATGTGAAGCAGTACGGTGCCCCCTGCGTGATTAAAGCAGATGGCTTGGCGGCAGGCAAAGGTGTTATTGTAGCCATGGATGAAGAAACAGCCTTAGCGGCGGTAGATTTTATCATGGCGGAGCGGGCCTTTGGCCAGGCCGGGGACCGAGTGGTCATAGAGGAGTTTTTAGAGGGAGAAGAGGTCAGTGTATTGGCCTTTGTGGATGGGGAAACCATCGTGCCCTTGGTGTCCTCCCAGGATCACAAGCGGGTGGGAGATCAGGATACCGGTCCGAACACCGGTGGCATGGGAGCCTATGCACCGGCTCCGGTTTATACACCGGAATTGGCCAAGGTGGTGGAAAGGGACATCCTTTATCCCACCGTGAAGGCTCTGGCAGCAGAGGGTAGACCTTACCGGGGTGTTTTATATGCTGGGCTGATGGTGACGCCAACCGGACCCAAGGTGCTGGAGTTTAACGCCAGGTTTGGTGATCCTGAGACTCAACCCGTGCTAAGTCTGCTGGAGACGGATCTGGTGGATATTATCGAAGCCATTTTGCAAGGAAGACTGGCGGAACAATCAGTCCAGTGGCAGGATGGGGCAGCGGTTTGTGTGGTGATGGCGGCTGCGGGCTATCCAGGCAGCTATGCAAAGGGCCAGGAGATAACCGGCCTCACAGAAGTTCCTGAGGGTGTGGTGGTTTTCCATGCCGGAACCACCAGTCGGGATGGCCAGGTAGTAACTGCCGGTGGTCGAGTACTGGGTGTAACTACCACCGGGAAAGACATACAAGAGGCCATCCAGCGGGTGTATCAGGGAGTAGAGGCCATTCACTTTGCCGGGGCTCACTATCGTAAGGATATTGGGCAAAAGGCTGTAAATCGCTAAAAGGCCCTTTAGCCGTTGGCCAGCAGCCAAAGGCCGGTTTTTTATAAGATCGTTATTAGCTGGTTAAATCTAAAAATAGTAACGAATTGTCGGTTGTTATTCCAAGCAACCGGCAATTTTGTTTCTTTAAAGTAATAAAATAATAAAGGATTTATCTTGTTAACGTCGAAAAGGGGAACAAGATATAGATGGGGAATGCTTTTCCTGGTCATAATATTAGGTGTAAGGGAGGGATTTCCGTTGGGTTATCATGGCAAATTAAAAGCACCTCTTAATGACCGTCTTTTTGAGGCGATACTCGCCTTGAAGGATAATGAAGAATGCTATCGGTTCTTTGAGGATATATGTACCGTATCTGAGCTACATTCTTTGGCTCAGCGTTTGGAAGTGGCCAAGATGTTAGAGGCGAATCGCACCTATGGTGAAATAGCGGGAAAAACGGGTGCTAGCACGGCGACCATCAGTCGGGTAAAACGTTGCCTAAATTACGGCGCTGATGGCTATAAACTAGTGTTGTCCAGATTGCCGGACCCCAGTCCTTTGGTGGAAGGCATTGAAGAATCGCAAGAGGTGAAGCAATGACATCCAGTAGATTTGGCAGACTGGCTCCCGGGGTAAGAGATGTCTTACCTGCGGAAGCCCATTTGATGCGCAGTTTAAAAGATCAATTTGCTAGTTTAGTGGAAGGTTGGGGTTATCAAGAAGTGGTTACCCCCACCTTTGAGTACATGGAGAATCTGGCTTCAGAAGAAATACAGGAAGATAAGTTCTTTAAATTTCTCGACCGGCAAGGGCATTTGATGGCCCTGCGGCCGGATATGACTCGCCCGATGGCACGACTGGTGGCCACCAGGATGAAGGGAGTTACCCCTCCTCTAAGACTTTTTTACCTAGCCAATGTCTTTAATTATGAGCAGCCTCAGGTGGGGCGGCAGCGGGAGTTTTACCAGGCGGGGG
>CAMKDG010000004.1 GCA_946411205.1 uncultured Desulfotomaculum sp. | reverse complement strand
CATCGGCTGCCAGCAGCCACACCAAAGCCCGCTGACTGCCCTCAGCAATGATAAAGAGCAAAACCCCCCCCAGCACGCCATACAATATTTGCCTGCCAAATTGATCAAAGCGAAGCCCGAGCTGACGCAAATTACTTTTCCTCAGCACAAAAAACAAGGTTAACCCCAACAGAATAGACCGATCCATCACCTCAACGAAACGGGGAGAGATGCCCGGCAGCAGTGGCAGCAGCCCTTTTCCTATTAAATATACCAAGGCCAAACGCAAAAGAAATACCCAGAGAACGTCGGAGATGGTCCACGGATGGGCGGTGGTGTCAAATTTCATGTTTACTACCTCCAGAGAGTGGGATGTTGATGGCTTTTTTTGTTTTAGCTAACAGCCAAGGACTACATTTTTTAAAAATTTCCAAACTTGTTAAAAGCCCCAGATAATAAAGCCAAAACTGCTGGGCAATACTATGTAAAGTCATGTTATGAGTGTTAATTTGCCTCATTATTTTCTTTTTAGTATAGGAAAACTTCATTTTCGGTTCTAAAAAATAATTTCAAATAAAAAGGAGGGAATGGATATGGATCATGTATGGCTCTGGTTACTGGGCTTGGTGATAATAATCGCCTTGATTGTGTTTATGCTTCCATCACTCCGTAAGCACACCACCTTAGCCTCAAAAAAAGTAGAATTACCTCCCAAACGACAGGTTGAGGAAATGGCCGAAGAAATTTGCCCTGTTCCACCCAGCAAAGGGCAGCAAGAGGAACCTTTTATACCCCATCACTACGGAGTTAGCCGATTAGTGGCGCTAGTAAAGGATCCCTATTGGCTTTATGCCTATTGGGAAGTCTCCCTAGACAAACAAAAGGATTTTATCAGGCAATATGGCCAGGCAGCGTGGCACAATTCGCGGCAGATATTGCGAATCTATGACGTCACCGGCTTAGATGATCGGAGGCCTTTAACCGGACACAGCTTTCAGGAGATCTACTTGGACCCCTTTGCAGATAATTGGTTTATCCATCTAGGCCAACCGGAACGTAGCTTCTTCCTGGAATTAGGCAGACTACTTCCCGATGGAACTTACGTTAATCTGCTTACTTCCAATAGAGTTTGCACGCCAAGGGATACGATTTCTCCGCGCATGGAAGAACAGTGGATGGGGATAGACGGAATTTACCGGAACTTGGGCAATCTGCGATATGGTACCAGCTCCTTAATGTTGGCTGGTAAAGAGGAAGGATACAAACAGTAAGAGGGGGAATTCCCTTGGCCAAAGGATATCTGGCTCTGGTTTTACATGCTCACTTACCCTATGTTAGACATCCGGAGAGTGAAAACTTTCTGGAAGAAAGATGGCTTTACGAAGCCTTAACGGAAACCTATCTCCCGATGATTGATGTCTTTGACCGC
This sequence comes from uncultured Desulfotomaculum sp., assembly GCA_946411205.1. Lineage (GTDB taxonomy): Bacteria > Bacillota > Desulfotomaculia > Desulfotomaculales > Desulfotomaculaceae > Desulfotomaculum. Next base: position 52,276 of record CAMKDG010000004.1, on the reverse strand, counting down.
CTGGCATGGGAGCAGGTTCCCTTTCGTCTTACTTTTTCTATTTCTCCACCATTGTTAACCATGTTATCGGATCCCCTGCTACAGGACCGCTATGTACGGCATTTGGAGAAGCTCATGGAATTATCTTATAAAGAGGAAGCCCGAACCTACGGCGGTCCCTTTCATCAAGCGGCTTTACTGTATAAAGAGAAATTTCAACGGGCTTATGAAATCTTTGTTACTCGGTACCAGCGTAATCTAGTGCAGGCTTTTAGCAGATTGCAAAGGTTAGGCTACTTAGAAATTACCACCTGTGCGGCTACCCATGGCTTTTTGCCCTTAATGATGACCAACAAACAAGCTGTGCGTGCTCAGCTGGAGACAGCGGTAAACTTGCATGAGCAGCAAATCGGTAGTAAACCGAAGGGTATTTGGCTGCCGGAATGCGGTTATGTCCCGGGGTTAGATGAAATTCTCTCTGAATATGGGCTCAAATTCTTTTTCACAGACAGTCATGGTGTGCTGTACGCCGATCATCGACCCCGTTTTGGTGTCTTTGCTCCCATCTATACTCCTGCGGGAGTGGCTGCTTTTGGCAGGGATACGGAAAGTTCCAAACAAGTTTGGAGTGCCGATGAGGGTTATCCGGGAGACGGTGATTACCGAGAGTTCTATCGTGATATTGGTTATGATCTGGATTATGAATACATCAAAGATTACATCCATCCAGACGGAATTCGTATCCATACCGGGCTAAAATACCACCGAATTACCGGCAGAGTTGACCTGTCGGAGAAACAACCCTACCAGCCAGAGTGGGCCAGTCATAAGGCGGATATTCATGCGGCCAATTTTATGTTTGACCGGGAAAAACAGATCGAGTATTTAGCCGATATAATGGAGCGGCCACCCCTTATCGTGGCACCCTATGATGCCGAATTATTTGGTCATTGGTGGTTTGAAGGGCCTATGTGGCTGGAATTTTTTATTCGTAAGGTGGCCACTAATAACACAATAGAACTAATCACACCTTCGGATTATTTAAAGCTCCATCAACACAATCAGATGACCAGGCCTTGTCAGTCCACCTGGGGAAATGCCGGCTACAATGAGGTATGGCTAAATGAAAAAAATCACTGGATTTACCGCCATTTACACATGGCTGCCGATCGCATGAATGAGTTAGCAGATCTGTTTCCGACGGCAGAGGGTAATCTTCGTCGGGCCTTAAACCAAGCAGGACGGGAATTACTGCTGGCCCAAAGCAGTGATTGGGCCTTTATTATCTCCACCGGTACCATGGTTTCCTATGCCCAGAAAAGAACCAAAGAACATTTAGCTAACTTTGTACGACTATACGACGATATCAAGTATTGTCATATTGATGAAGCATTCGTTTCCCAGCTGGAATGGCAAAATAATATCTTCCCCGACATTGATTACCGCTCCTGGCGGACCCGGGAGGCCAATCAGGCCAGGGCGATATCATAATTTTTTGGCAAGAGGCTGCTCTTTGAAGTAGCCTTTTGTTTTTTCTTTTAGCCATTGGCCTAGTCAAAGCCAAAAGGGAATATCTTGCCGACCATCGAATTACTTATAGAAATAAGGAGATGGTTTAGTGACCGTGATCAGCAACATAGATATCCTGGCGATTGGTGCTCATCCTGATGATGTGGAAGTAGGTGCCGGGGGACTGATGGCTAAATTTCATAAACTGGGTTTAAAAACCGCCATCATTGATTTATCCGCAGGGGAACTGGCCACCAACGGTACTCCTGAAATTAGAGAACAAGAGGCTTTACAGGCTGCTCAGGTGCTAAGGCTTAGTTGGCGAAAATGCCTTAACCTACCAGATCGAGGTCTAAAAACGAGCCGCTTCAATATCGATAAGTTGGTTCGGATTATTCGGGAAAGCCGTCCGAGACTTATGCTAAGTCCCTATTGGGAAGACCGTCATCCAGACCATGTTCAGGCAGCCCAATTGGTTGAGGAGGCTTGGTTTGATGCCGGGTTGACTAAAATACAAACTCAAAGCAAACCCTATCGGCCACTGCAACTTTGGCATTACTTCTTGTCCAGAGCCGGGGAACCGAAATTCATTGTGGATGTATCGGATGATTATGCGCTAAAGCGAGAGGCTATTTTAGCTCACCTGTCTCAATTTGGCAAACAGGCCAACAGCCAGGAGACCTTTCTTAACTGTGGACCAGGTAGTATGCTAGCCGTTGTCGAAAGCAGGGATCGTTTTTTTGGTTCAAGCATTGGCTGCACCTATGGGGAAGGCTTCACCACCAGAACACCTTTGGCCATTGACAACCCCTTGGGATTGATGGGGGTGCCACGGTGAAAATTGGTATTTTGTGTCATTCTACGTATGGTGGCAGCGGGGTAGTGGCTTCGGAATTGGGAAAACACCTGGCCAGACGGGGTCACCAGGTGCATTTTATTACGGTGGGATATCCCTTTCGGCTGGCGAGTTTTGAGCCGAATATTTTTATCCACGAAGTAGCTGCTTTTCAGCATCCGCTCTTTCAGGCACCGCCTTATTTTCTTACCCAGGTGACCAAAACGGTGGAGGTACTGCAGCAGCATCAATTGGATTTACTGCACGCTCATTATGCGGTGCCCCACTCTCTAGGGGCTCATTTGGCCAGACAGATTGCCGGCAGACAGGTACCGGTCATTACTACTTTGCACGGTACTGATACCTCCCTGGTAGGAGCTCATGAGGAATTTTATGAACTAACTCGCTACAGTTTAGAGGTTAGTGATTTAGTAACGGTGGTATCCAACTTTTTGGCTAAACAAACCAGGGGTACTTTTGAATACCAAGGAGAATTACCGGTCGTCTATAACTTTGTAGATACCGAAGTCTTTAGACCAACGGATCAGTCCCTGCGTAATCAACTGACACCCCAGGGAGAAGCGCTCATTGTTCATCTTTCTAATTTTCGCCCCTTGAAAAGGGTATTGGATGTACTGCATGTATTTGATAGAGTTAGGCAGCAGCAACCGGCCCGCCTGGTTATGATTGGCGACGGCCCAGAGCTACCGGCGGCGGAAAAATTAGCCGCCGAGCTTAATCTGGCTGAAGATGTTTTATTTCTGGGTCAACAGGATACCGTGGCCCCAATTCTGGCTGCGGCGGATGTTATGCTGTTTCCCTCATGCTGTGAGAGTTTTGGCTTAGCTGCATTGGAAGCACTGGCCTGCGGCGTGCCTGTCATTGCTACCAACTCTGGCGGTGTCCCGGAGGTTATTTTACACGGAGAAGTTGGTTTTCTAACGGGTGTGGGTCAAGTGGCAGAGATGGCCAACTACACGTTGCTGCTGCTAAAAGATGATCTTTTACGACAGAGAATGTCTCATCTAGCCAGAGAGCATGCCTCTACCAGGTTTAAGGCAGAGCGCTGGGTGGCAAGATATGAACAGATCTATCAAGAAGTACTACAGCAAACTGGGAGGTAAGAAATTTGAACATGATTACCTTTGGCCTGCTGGAGGCCCAGGAAGGTAAGCACGAAACGCTCATGGAAGTGATCAAAGATCATATGAAATATCTTAATGGGCAACCAGGATTGTTGCATGGCTATATTGGCAGGGCTAAGGGCAACCGTGACAAGCTGCTGGTGATTTCGGTATGGGAAAGCGAAGAGGCCCAACAGGCTGCCATGACAAAATTAAGCAGCCATCCGGATGCTACGACTGGTTTTCTGCAAATGATGCAGTGCCTAAAGGGACAGCCGGATTTGGCAAATTACCTGGTGGAAAGCATAACTAAATAAATAAATGAATAAAGTAGGGTAACCGGCAAGGGAGTGATCTTATGCCAGATCTCCGGAATGTGGAAGCGGGTACTACCGTGATCACGGCGGTACCCCTGGTGGATGTGTTAGAACAACCGCAGGCGGGAATCCCCTTGGTAACCCAGTCCCTCTTGGGCTGGCCTGCTCTGGTGATGGGAGTTGAGGGAGAATGGTTGCACATTCAGTCCTATGATGGCTCTCCAGGCTGGGTTAGGATGGATCACTTTACCTTGCCAGGCAGACTGGAAAATAACCCCCAGATCGAAATTAAGCAAGCCGCCACTCCTTTATATGCGGGGTCTGTCCAGCTTGCTACCTTGTATATGGGCAGCCGCTTGGAGGTCTATGAGTCAGGAAATCAGTTTTACCAGGTTGTATTACCCGGGGGAGATAAAGCTCTGGTGCCAAAAAACCAGGCAGCTATTGTAAAGAACCGTACAATCTACCAGCCGCAGGAAATTGTAGCTGTTGCCAAGCAATTTACCGGGGCACCTTACCTCTGGGGCGGGATGTCTGTCCGGGGCATCGATTGTTCCGGGCTCACGTATATGGCTTACTTTAGCCAGGGCTACTACTTGCCTAGAGATGCCCAAGATCAATTTAAGGTGGGAGTGCCTGTGACCAAGGACCAACTGCAGGCGGGGGATTTAGTATTTTTTTCAACCGTTGATCCGGGTCCATCCCATGTGGGTATTTATCTCCAGGATGGATTTTTTTTAAATGCCAGAACGAAGGAAGGGGTTACCGTCACTTCCTTTGAAGATGCTTTTTTTGCCACGCGCTATCTGGGGGCGAGAAGGTATATTTAATTTGTTTAAAAAACTATTCTCCCCAGTTAGTTAGCAAACATGTATAATATAGGTAAGCATTTTTTGGGAGGCCTTTGACAACGATGCAAATTAGTGAAGATATGTTGTATTATTCAAAAATGACTTGTCCCAATTGTCAACGAGAATTTCAACACCCGGAGGTAAGAAGTAAATACATCTCTTTGGAGAAACAAGATAGCGATTTTTGTGGTTACTATACCGGAATTAATCCTATTTTCTATGATGTTTTCGTCTGCAAGGATTGTGGCTATGCCTTTACCAGGGATTCCCACACACCGTTGCTGGATGAGGAAAAGGCTACCATTAAAACGATTATGTCCGGTTGGCGCAAAGAGGGTCACCAATATGGCGGCTTGCGCACCTTGGATCAGGCTATTAAAATTTATAACTTAGCCATTCTTTGCCAAGAGTTACGAAATGCTAAGGATTCTGTTAAAGCTTCGCTTTATCTCCGGTTGGCTTGGCTTAACCGTTATCTGGGAAATCAGGAAAATGAAATAAAGTCCTTACAGAGGGCGCTGGAATTTTCCAAACGAGCCTATGAACGGGAAGCCTTCTCTGAATTAAAAAAGGAAATACGGATGATGTATTTAATCGGTGAATTGTCTTTCCGTACCGGCGATTATAAGGAAGCGGTAAAGTGGTATCAGGCAGTTATTCACCACCCGCAGGCGGAGAACTACCCGGTCTTCACCAGGATGGCTCGTTCCCGCTGGCAGGATGCCAGGGAGGAGTACAAGCAAAATAATTAGTTTACTACGGTGCCCGGAGAGGCACCTTTTTTATTGCAGTCTGATATCATGGAGAATCTTACTGCCGCATAAAGTAGTGGTTTCCAAAGCAATACCGATGTCTTGGTATCCGTGGTAAAATGGTAGTATTGGTAGTAAAGGAGTGAGTGGTGCTGGATAAACAATTTGTGCACCTCCATCTTCACAGTGAGTATAGTTTACTGGATGGGGCAACCAGAATTAACCAGGTAGCCAAGCAGGCCAAGGCAAGTGGTATGGAGGCATTAGCCATTACCGACCATGGTTGTATGTTTGGCGTAGTGGATTTTTATAAAGCGTGCCATAAAGAAGGAGTCAAGCCCCTCTTGGGTTGTGAAGTGTACGTGGCACCTCGCCGCCGCACGGATCGTACCCCTAAATTGGATGACCAGCCTAACCACCTGGTGTTGTTGGCTGAAAACCAAAGGGGGTATCAAAATTTACTGAAGCTGGTGTCCCTTGGCTATACGGAAGGTTTTTATTATAAACCTCGGGTGGATAAAGAATTGTTAGCTCGTTACCATGACGGAATTATTGCCCTAAGCGGTTGTCTGGCCGGAGAAGTGGCGGATAAAATAGTCAATGGTCAACCCGACAAAGCCCGTCAGTCGGCCCGGGAATTGGCGGATATTTTCGGACCGGGTAATTTTTTTCTGGAAATGCAGGACCATGGTTTTCAGGAACAACGGCAGGTTAATCGTGGCTTACTAAGTATTAGCAAAGAACTAAAAATTCCTCTGGTGGCCACCAACGATGTACACTACTTGAAGCGAGAGCATGCGGAAATTCAGGATGTTTTACTTTGCATCCAAACCGGTAAGAGTATCAACTCCGCGGATCGCATGAAGTTTGACTCCCAAGAAATGTACCTAAAAGACTATCATGAAATGAACCTGCTGTTCGGGGAAGTACCCGAGGCCCTTAGCAATACGGTAAGAATTGCGGAACGCTGTCAGGTAGAACTGGAGTTTGGTAAGCTGCATCTCCCCTATTTTGTTGTGCCGGAGAGTTCTTCAGCGGCCTCTTACCTGCGGGAAAAATGTGTAGCCGGAGCCATCAAACGTTATGGCCACTGCACCGGTCCGGTGCAGGAACGCCTGGACTATGAGCTACAAGTAATTGGCCAGATGGGCTATGAAGAATATTTTCTAATCGTCTGGGACTTTGTTAAATATGCTAAGGATCGAGGCATTGCCGTAGGGCCTGGCCGGGGCTCCGCTGCGGGCAGCATCGTGGCCTATGTATTAGAAATTACCAACATTGATCCATTGCAGTATGGATTGTTGTTTGAACGGTTTTTAAATCCAGAAAGAATTTCCATGCCGGATATTGATATAGACTTTGATTATGAGCGACGGGGCGAGGTCATTGAATATATTGTCGAGAAATATGGCACCGAACGGGTAGCTCAAATCATTACCTTTGGTACCATGGCTGCCCGGGCGGCCATTCGGGATGTCGGGCGAGCTTTGGATATGCCCTATGGTGATGTGGATAAGGTGGCTAAACTGGTGCCTATGGAGCTTAATATGACCATCGCCAAAGCTCTGAAAAATGCCCCCAATTTAAACAATATCTATGAGCAGGACGAGAACGTCAAACGACTCATTAACACCGCGGTAGAACTGGAGGGCATGCCCCGGCATGCTTCCACCCACGCTGCCGGGGTGGTGATCTCCCGGGAACCGCTGGTGGAGTATTTGCCTTTAAATAAAACCTCCGACGGGCTGATTACCACCCAATTTCCCATGAACACGGTAGAAGAATTAGGTCTTTTAAAAATGGATTTGTTGGGGTTACGTAACCTTACAGTGATCGGCGAAGCCATTTTGATGATTGAAAAACAAACGGGCAAGCAGCTTGATATCAATAGCATTCCATTGAATGACCAAGCCACCTTTGCTATGTTGACCAGAGGGGAAGGGATCGGTGTCTTCCAGTTGGAAAGCAGCGGCATGCGCAGTATCCTGCGGGAACTTAAGCCGAACGCCTTTGAAGACATTATCGCTTTGGTAGCACTGTACCGACCGGGACCTTTGGGCAGCGGTATGGTGGAGGATTTTATTCAGCGGAAGCATGGGCAAACCCAGGTGGACTATTTTCATCCAGACCTGGAATCCGTTCTTAAAGAAACCTATGGCGTGATTTTGTACCAGGAACAAGTAATGATGATTGCCCGTATTATGGCCGGGTATTCCCTAGGACAAGCAGACTCTTTACGGAAAGCCATGGGGAAGAAAATAGCCCAAATTATGGCTCTGCATCGTCAGTGGTTTGTCAGTGGAAGTTCCTTGGATGAAAAGGGCAAGCCCCTGAAATATCCCATTGCAGGGTCGGTGGCGCGGGGTTACGATAGGCAATTGGCAGAAAAAATGTTTGATCTGATGGAGTACTTTGCCGGCTACGGCTTTAACAAATCTCACTCCGCTGCCTATGCGCTGGTTTCCTATCAGACGGCTTATTTGAAGGCTAATTACCCGGTGGAATATATGGCTGCTTTACTAACCTCTGTCCGGGATAATACAGATAAAGTAGTGCTTTACATTGAAGAATGCCGGCGTCTGGGCATTCAAGTGTTACCGCCGGATATTAATCATAGCTTGGAGAATTTTACAGCAACCAAAGGTGCCATTCGCTTTGGTCTGGCAGCGGTGAAAAATGTGGGTGGGGGAGCGGTACAAGAAATTATTCAGGCTCGTCAAAAAGGTGGTCCCTTTACCGGTTTTTCTGATTTCTGCAGCCGAGTGGATACCCGCGTGGTCAATCGGCGGGTACTAGAAAGTTTAATCAAGGCGGGAGCCCTGGACATTTTTGGTCATCGGGCACAACTTATGGCGGGTCTCGATACCGCTATCGAATTCGCAGTGCGGGCTCAACAGGACCGAGAAAATGGACAAGTGAATCTATTTGACTTAATGGCCGACAGCCCTCAGGAAGATCTGCAGGTGAGACTGCCGGAGGTTTCTCCCTTTACGTCCAAACAGCAATTAGATTTTGAAAAGGAAGCTCTGGGACTGTATATCTCCGGCCATCCTCTGACGGAGTTTACTTGGTTGCTGGAATCCTTGGAAGTACAGCGGGCAGCAGATCTGCTAGAAATACCGGACGGTCAATCCCTGCTGTTAGCGGGTATGATTTCTACGGTAAAGCGGATTACTTCCCGCAGGGGAGATCCCATGGCCTTTGTCAGTGTAGAAGATCTAACAGGTGCTTGCGAAGTGATTGTTTTCCCGGAGGTTTACCGCCGTCAAGCGGGCATGCTCGATTTGCGAGATCCACTGCTGATCAAGGGGCGGTCCAGCAACAATGGTGAAGAAGCCAAGGTGTTGGCGGAAGAAATAATTCCCTTGGACAGTATGCAGCTAGAACTATGGTTGCAGGTTGGCGATGACCCGGAAAGAATCAATTCGGTCGAAGCAATATTGGGACAAAGCAAGGGAAATACACCGGTTATTATCTTTCATCAGACCACGAGAACACCTCGACGATTGGCAGAGTGTTTATGGGTCAATCTGCAGCCGCAGCTGAGGAAAGATTTAACAAAACTTCTAGGTGAAGAGAATGTTAAACTACGTTGTTTAACTCCCTTGAAAGTTCCGCTGGCAGCTACCAGAGAGCAACGGAGCAGAGTGACTCAGGGAGGTAGGTCTCGGCCCCCGGAGCCCAACAAACCACTAAAAACGGTGAGCAGGGAGAGACCACGCCAAGAGCAGTCGGGCTCCTCTACCTTTGATCCAGACACCTACTTGCTACCCACTAGTTTGTTAGATCTGTAAATGCAAAAGCCAGAGGCTACAAAAAGCCCCTGGCTTTTTGTATTTATGTACTGACATCAACACAAAATAAAGAACCAGGCAATTTCCTACCGAGGGGTGATACTATGAATTTAATCTTCTTGGTGTCTTTTATTTTAGTGCTGTTTATACTGGTGGAGATTTCTGCCATTGTTTTGAAGTTAACCGGTATGGATTTACCCATGGCTCGTTTTCAAGCCCTTTCGGCCCTGGTAACAGTGGGCTATACCACCTCCCATTCCGAAGTTGTGGTAAGGCACCATGCTCGGCGGCGTATTATTATGGTTTTGATGGTGTTGGGCTACTTGGGTACAGCCACCATTGTGACCGTTTTAATCGACGTTATGCGTCACCCCTTGACCTTGGTCCAGGTGGCTACCGCCATCATGATTTTTTTAGTGGTCATTAGTTTGGCTTCCAGCCGCCAATTTCGTGGTCACTTAGATAGAGGCATCGAACGGCAGCTATCCCGCCGCTATAGAATGGAAAAACAAACGGTTGAACAAGTACTTCATTTAAATCAGGAATATGGGGTGGCAGAGGTTATTTTACAAGAGAATACGATTCTCACCGGGAAGACCATTGTGGAAAGTAAAATTAGAGACAAAGAAATTTTTATTTTAGCCATTGAACGCCAGGATGATTTTATCCATTCACCAAGGGGGAGTCAACGACTGCAAGCAGGAGATAAGCTGATAGCCTATGGCAAGATGCGTAACCTTCAGCTGCTACTGTGTGCCGACTGCACTGGCTAAAGCAAGGCTGAGCTTTCCAGCTTGTCAACCAGGGTTAAATATGATATGATGTAAGCTGTAAAAATGAGGAAATTTTTGAGGTGGTCACAAATGGCAGATAACAACCAGATTGGCGGCGACTACGTTGTTATTAAAGCGTTGGAAAATGGTGTTACGATTATTGGTTTAACCAGAGGTGGAGCAACCAAGTTTCATCATTCCGAGAAATTGGATAAGGGTGAAATCATGATTGCTCAGTTTACTGAGCACACTTCCGCCATTAAAATTCGTGGACGGGCAGATTTAATGACTAAACACGGGCGTATCCGGACAGACGAATAAAATGCAGCATGAGCGGAGAAGCTGATCTGGCATGAGGCATCAGTATCCAGAGATTAAACTCTGGATATACTTATTTTTGTAGGGAAAAAGAGGAATACCCAGGGATTTAATAGAAACAAACATAATATGATTTATCCTATCTAAATGTAATTTGAGGGGGCTTATGGTGTGTGGACGGTGGTATATATTGCGCCCAACAAAAAACAAGCCGAAAAATTACAACAAGCGCTTTCGCAGGAGGGCTTGCTTGTAAAATTACGCAATATCGGACTACCGAATGGTAATGATAATGGATCGGTAGAAATTTTGGTACCTGAATCCGAGGTTGACGAAGCATTAGAGATTATTAATACAGTATAATCGTCTGCTAAGTTAAGGGAGAGGTGAGTTTTGGCTTTAGATATTTTTCGTAAAACCAAATATGTAACCGTACGACCAGAGGGTAACCAAACAGAAAAAAGGGATATTCCCGAGGGTTTATGGGTTAAATGCCCACGATGCAATGAAATCCTGTATACCAAAGAATTGGATAAAAACTGTAAGGTTTGTCAGAAATGCAATTATCATTTCCGTCTTAATGCCCAGGAAAGAATACGCATGACGGTGGATGAGGGATCTTTTCAAGAGCTTGATCATGAGTTGACTACAATAAATCCGCTACATTTTCCCAACTATAGTGAAAAGATTGCAACTGTGCAAGAAAGCACCGGTCTCAAGGAAGCGATCCTGGTCGGTGAAGCTACCATAGAAGGGAACCCAGTCATGATCGGTGTGATGGATTCCCATTTTATCATGGGTAGCATGGGCTCCGTAGTGGGGGAGCAAATTGCCCGGACGATTGAGAAGGCGATCGAACGGCGATGTCCGATGCTTCTCTTTTCTACCTCTGGTGGAGCAAGGATGCAGGAAGGGATTCTTTCTCTAATGCAAATGGCTAAGACTTCCGCTGCTTTGGCCAAGCTGGACGAGGCGGGGTTGTTGTTTATTTCGGTCTTTACCGATCCCACCACTGGTGGCGTTACGGCCAGTTTTGCTTCCTTGGGAGATATTATCATCGCAGAACCAGGGGCACTGATTGGTTTCACCGGACCTCGGGTGATTGAGCAAACCATCCGTCAAAAACTACCGGAGGGTTTCCAAAGAGCAGAATTTATGCGCCAACATGGGATGGTGGATATGATTATCAACCGTCTTACGTTACGAGATACGTTGGCCAAGATTCTTTCACTCCATCAGGTTTAAAGGAGGCCAAGCATGGCACTTGATTTTGAACGGCCCTTGCTGGAGCTTGAGGCTAAAATCGAAGAATTAAATCGTTTTACCCAAGAAAAAGGGATTGATTTTTCCGAGGAAATTGCTCTCTTAGAAAAAAAATCCAGGGATATGAAGGAAAATATCTACAGTAATCTAAGTCCTTGGCAAAAGGTGCAAATAGCCAGACATGCTGCTCGGCCCAACACCTTAGATTATTGTAAAGCCCTTTTTACAGATTTCTTGGAACTACATGGTGACAGATTATTTGGGGATGACCCTGCGATCTTAGGCGGCCTCGCCCGCTACAAAGGAATTCCCGTTACGGTAATAGGGCATTTAAAGGGCCACGATACCAAAGAAAATGTTCAACGAAATTTTGGTATGGCTCACCCGGAAGGATTTCGTAAGGCTTTACGATTAATGAAACAAGCAGAAAAGTTTGGTCGCCCGGTAGTTTGCTTTATTGATACGGCCGGTGCCTACTGCGGTATGGGTGCTGAAGAACGGGGCCAGGGAGAGGCTATTGCCAGAAATCTCATGGTGATGTCCGCTTTAAAAGTACCGATCATTTCTGTGGTGATTGGCGAAGGTGGCAGCGGGGGTGCACTGGCTCTGGGTGTGGCTAATAAAATCCTGATGCAAGAACATGCCATTTTTTCGGTTAGTTCCCCGGAGGCTGCAGCCAGTATCCTCTGGAAGGACGGCAATAAAGCCAAGGAAGCAGCAGAGGCTTTGAATCTGACGGCGGAAGATTTGTTGCGGCTGGGGGTTATTGATGAGATCCTTCCAGAACCCCTGGGTGGGGCGCATAGTGATTTAGCCGCTAGTTACAGCCTATTGGACGAAGCTCTGGAGCGCCATTTAAAGGAATTATTACAACAGTCCACGGAACAGTTGGTTGAGACGCGCTATGCCAAATTCCGTGCCATGGGACAAACAGGATAAAAATAATTTATATAAACTTGGATAAGCCTGCCGCTTCGCGGCAGGCTATAAGTGCATAATAAGGTATTTGAAGGAGGAGTTAAGTAGGTGCAGAGGATTGGTGTTTTAACAAGTGGCGGCGATGCCTCGGGCATGAACTCCTGTATTCGGGCAGTTGTCCGTAAGGCCATTTACCACGGCTTGGAAATTATCGGGATCAACCGAGGGTATAGTGGTTTTGTCGATGCTGACATGGGACCGATGAATTTAGGCTCTGTTGCTGACATTATCGGCAGGGGTGGTACCATTTTACATACGGCCAGGTCAAAGCGCTTTCAAACCAAAGAAGGACGGGCTTTGGCCTTTGAGAATGTGCAGCGTTTTGGAGTACAGGGATTGGTGGTTATTGGCGGGGATGGTTCTTTTACCGGGGCCAATCTTTTTCAACAAGAATATGGGATACCCGTGATTGGGGTACCGGGAACCATTGATAATGATATTGCCGGCACAGACTATACCATTGGCTTCGATACAGCGGTTAATAATGTGGTGGAGGCCATTAATAAAATCCGTGATACCGCAACCTCCCATGAGCGTACCTTTGTCATTGAGGTCATGGGTCGCAATTCTGGTAACATTGCTTTGGCCGCGGGCTTAGCTGGCGGGGCCGAAAGCATCTTAATTCCTGAGATACCTTTTAATGTAGAGGATATCTGCAAAAAACTACTAAGTGGGATCAAACGGGGTAAGCTTCATTCAGTAATCCTGGTGGCCGAAGGGGCAGCCAGCGGGATAGAAATCGGCCAGAGAATTAAAGACTTTACCGGTTTTGATACCAAGGTTACCATTCTAGGTCATTTGCAACGCGGCGGTAGCCCCAGTGCCTTTGACCGAATTCTCGCCGCCAGGTTAGGTGCTAAAGCAGTAGAATTACTAATGGCTGGAGAAACTAACAAAATGGTTGGGATGAAAGCCGGGGAGATTGTGGCCAGCGATTTATCGGAAGTTATCGGCAAGGCCAGCCCAATTAATAAGGAAATGTACGAATTGGCCAAAATTCTCTCTATTTAAGTTTTTCTAAACGACAGGGGGTTCTTCTATGAGGCGGACAAAGATTGTTTGCACCATTGGTCCTGCTAGTGAAAATGTAGAAACGCTACAGAAAATGATGCTGGCAGGTATGAATGTAGCCAGACTCAATTTTTCGCATGGTACCCATGAAGACCACGGCAGAAGGATCGCTGCAATCCGCCAAGCTGCTGCGGCAATTGGTAAAAATATTGCCATTATGCTAGATACCAAGGGACCGGAAATTCGTTTAAAAACTTTTGCCCAACCACCGATAACGTTAGAAAAAGATCAGCGGTTTACCCTAACCACCCGGGATCTGGTGGGGGATAATACCATTGTTTCTGTAACCTATCTGGATTTACCCAAGGATGTGCAGCCTGGCAGCCTTGTGGCAGTGGCAGACGGCTTAATTGAACTGGAAGTAGAGGCGATCGACGGACAGGATGTACACTGCAAGGTAATTAACGGGGGACCGCTTTCCAATCAAAAGGGTGTTAATCTACCGGGTGTTAATGTCAATTTACCTTCTATTACAGATCGTGATATTGCTGATATTCGTTTTGGATTGGAGCAAGGAGTCGACTTTATTGCGGCGTCTTTCATTCGTAAAGCAGCGGATGTTTTAGCCATCCGTCAAATTGTCGAAGAATATGGAGCAGATGTGGATATTATTGCCAAAATCGAAAGCAGCCAAGGTGTAGATAACCTCGATGAGATCATTAACGTTGCCAATGGCATCATGGTCGCCAGAGGAGATCTAGGTGTAGAAATTCCGGCCGAAGAGGTACCTGTTTTACAAAAGACCATGATTGAAAGGTGTAACCTCGCCGGTAAGCCAGTGATTACCGCTACGCAAATGCTGGAGTCCATGACCCAGAACCCTAGACCTACCCGGGCTGAGGCCAGTGATGTGGCGAACGCTATTTTTGATGGCAGTGATGCCATTATGTTATCCGGTGAAACCGCTGCGGGCAAATACCCGGTGCAGACGGTAGAAACGATGGCACGTATTGCCCGGCGGGCAGAGTTGGCGGTAGACTTCGATGATTTATTGGTGGCCCGGGGAGCAGTTATCCAAAGAACCGTTACCGATGGTATCAGCCATGCGGTGTGTACCTTGGCTAAGGAACTGGGTGTAACCGCTATTATCACGGCCACGGCCAGCGGTCATACTGCCAGAATGATTGCCAAGTATCGCCCCAAAGTAAATGTGATAGCTGTTACTCCGAGGGAGAAGGTGCTCAGAAAGCTGTGCCTGGTATGGGGTGTGGAGCCTTTGCCCATCAGTGATGTTACCGGCACTGACGAAATGATTGCCAGTTCAGTAGATGTTTCGCTGGCCAAGGGGCTTATTTCTGGCGGAGATTTGGTAGTAATAACCGCAGGTGTGCCTGTTGGTGTGCATGGTACCACTAACATGATGAAGGTACATACCGTCAGTACCATTTTAGCCAAGGGAACTGGCATTGGCCGCCGTAGTGTAACCGGCAAAGTAAGAATTTGCCAGACTGCTGAGGAAGCTTTGACGAAGGTACAACCGGGAGATATCTTGGTGACCATGGCCACTGACCGCGATTTTGTGCCGATTATGGGAAAAGCAGCCGCCGTGATTACCGAAGAAGGCGGTTTAACCTCCCATGCTGCCATTGTTGGTCTGGAGTTCGGTATTCCGGCCATTGTGGGAGTGGAGAATGCCGTAACTCAGCTGACAGATGGTGCAGTGATTACCGTGGACGGGCAGCGAGGGTTGATTTACGGTGGAGCGGCGAGGGTGTTGTAGGAATATGGGCCGTCAGCCATCAGCTATCGGCCATCGGCTTTATTGGTTGAAGCTCCCACTGTTTAACATAAATGTTGAATTGGTGTAGGACAGGCAATTTGTTAAAAAGAATTAAGTAAGCTAGCCAAGCCAATGATTGAAAGCCGACGACCCAAATGGATTGTCATAAAGCCTTTAGCGTTATCCAATAAACCATCTGCATTTTGCCGCAGGTGGTTTTTCATATTAATGCCGCTTTTTTGCCATAATAAGCTGGGGAGGGAGATGCTTTGGTTGACCGGATTTTGGATATTTTTACAGGGCTGGGGTTACCAGGTTTGTTTATAGGCATCTATTTGGAAGCTTTGGGACTTCCTTTTCCAGGCAGTGTATTATTGGCTTTGATCGGTTTTTTGTCCCGGCAGGGGCAATTAAATATTGTTTTAGCTTGGTTGGTATCCCTGCTAGCCTACATTCTTGGCTCCCTATCAGCCTTTTCTATTGGACGTTATCTTGGCGAACCCTTTCTAAAAAAGTGGGGTAAGTATATTGGTGTAACCCCAAAACGTTTTGCCAAGGCTCAGGAACTTCTAACCAACTCTGCCCCGGGCTATATCATTGGGGGGAGATTTTTACCCACGGTGGGCAATGTAACGCCCTATGTGGCAGGTATTAGCGGCATTTCTATGAAAAAATTTCTACTTTACGACACTATCCACGCGATTCTTTGGCTAACCACCTTCTTAGGGGCAGGTGCCTTGCTGGGTAAAGGCTGGCAAAAGTTTGTCAATGGGTCCTGGGTTACTTGGCTGGCCGTGGCCGGGGGATTGTTGTTAGCGTTTTATTTAATTCGACATCTGTGGTTAGCACCGCAAAAAAATAAAGTATAAGCAGAGGCATCATACTGCATTCCTGCCGGTCTTTTTCAGGTGCTTCGCTGAGGCTGAGGGCAAGCCAGTCTATCGACAGGCCTGTAGTTTCTCAACAAGCTGACTTGGCCTAAGCCAAGTTTTTCTGGTTTGGAAGGAATTCCCTAATCGTAAGCGAAAAGATAAATAAGGTTTTCTTAAAGAAGGAGGTTGGCAGATGATTCAAGTTATCCAAGCGGATTTATCTACGTTTGGTTTGCAGCATCAAGAACGGGAACAGGTGTTAAAGGCTGAGGATTTTCGGGATCAGCAGTCTCCGATTGATAGCATCAGAACCGTTATCAGAAAAGCTTTTAAGACTGCTGAAACCAAAAAACTGCAGTCTTTGTTGATTCCGGTGATTCACACTCGGCAAAAAGAAATCTCACCGGATGCCCTGTCACGGATCATGGTTGCCGAGGCCAGAAGGCACTTGTCCTTGGATCTAAACATTCGGGATGTTACGTTTGCTTTGGCAGATGAAGCCGGTGTGCAGGCCTTTCAGAAAGTCATCGAGCGGAAAAAAATAGTTTGCCTGGGAGATAGTATCACCTATGGTTATCCCGATGGACCGGATTACTCCTGGGTCAAGGTGGTGGCCGAAGCTACCGGGTATAGGTTGATCAACCGGGGCATTAATGGCGAAACCACCAGCCAAATGTTGGCCCGTTTTGCTAATGATGTAGTTGCAGAAAATCCGGCCTATGTTATTTTCGCCGGAGGTCATAATGATGGCTGGATGGGCATAGCAATCAGGGAGGTAGAAAACAATATCCGTCAGGTGGCAGAACTGGCAGTGCAGCAGGGGATTTGTCCAATCTTGGTTTTGCCTTCCCCACTCAATATAGAACAGCTGCTGCAAAACTTTCAAGGAACACGGGAGGATGCGGAAAAATATAACCATTCTTTGCAGCAAATTAGGAAGTGGATTGCTCAATATGCTGCGGACAACGAACTTTTTACCCTGGACTATTATTCACCCCTGCTAGATAGTACAGGTCAGGGTATTCCCCGTTTGTTGCTAGATGGGGGTCACCCTTCCCATGAAGGTTACCGGGTGCTGGGGGAAGCGGCCAGGCAGCAATTGCAGGGTCGGTTGCATATGTAAAAACCCCCGGTTACCCAGGGGTGACAAGCTATTTTCCTAATACCTCACGCAACGCCAAGATATGACGACACTGAAAGGTTGGGTCCGTACTGGAACGCCAGTGGAAGGTGCAACAGTCGCAGCTAGTTAACGTGGTGGTCAATTCCCAGCGACAGTCTGCTTCAATCACGGAACCTCGATCCTCCCCAGTGACATACACCACTAAATTTCCTACTGCATAAGGCTCAAATAATGTTATGCTTTTTTTATCTGTCAACTTCTTAAGCCACCTTTCTGGTAAATCATGTCTTTTAATAGGTTATGCAGGAAAGATAAAATTTCCTTCCAAATAGTCCTAATTTTTTTACGATACTTTTTAAAAAAGTCATTGACAAATTCTGCCACTGTGTGCTAAGTTATAAAATAAGTTTAGTTACCTATGAGAAGAGTTTGAGAATAGCTGAGTTAAATAGTTGAGATGAGATTAGCTGAGGGTAGCAGAGTTATAAAGTAAGTTTATAACCGGTGCTCATTCTTTGAGCTGCCGGTTTTTTTGTTTGCCAATATAAGGGCAAACGAAGCTTCCGTCGGCATCTCAAAACTTGGTGCAAGCTAATTTGGAGGTGTCCTAAGATGTATAATCCCCCCCTTAAAAGTTATTGCCGTTTGAGTAAAGAGTATAATTTAATTCCTGTTTACCGGGAATATCTGGTGGACACCGAAACACCCGTGTCACTCTATGGCAAATTATCACCCACGGGACCCAGTTTTCTGCTGGAAAGTGTAGAGGGAGGTACCCACTTAGCTAGGTATTCTTTTATCGGCCTAAACAGTTTGTTGAATTACCAATTCCACCAGGACTGTGCCAGTTATCGGGGGACAGCGGGCAGCGCCAAACTGCACGGAGGTCCGCTGGAAGCTTTACAGGGTCTGCTAAGTAGGTTTCGCTCCCCCCAGATGCCGGGATTGCCCCGCTTTACTTCCGGTTTGGTGGGATATTTTAGCTATGACCTGGTTCGTTACCTGGAAAAATTACCGGATCTGCAAAAGGAGAGTCTTTGTTTGCCCCTTTGCCAGATGATGCTGCCAGGGGTAGTGTTAATCTTTGACCATGTCAAACGAACCCTCCTAATCGTTGCTAACGAACCTCGACAAGGGGCACCGGAAGATACTTACCAGCAAGCCATAGCCACCATTGACCAGATGGCCGAGAGGATTTTTCAAACCCCACAACAGTATGCCCTGGAGCCTCTCCCAGAAGTCCTACCCTGGGAAGAAGAAAAACTCTACCGGGAACTTACCAAATTTTCCACAACGACCAGAGAACAGTTTGAGGAATCCGTCAAACAGGCATTGGCGTATATTCGGCGCGGTGATATCTTTCAGGTGGTCCTATCCCAAAGATTTAACCTTCCTTTCTCCGGCAGTGCTTTTGAACTATACCGAAGGTTACGGGCTATTAATCCCTCCCCATATCTTTATTATTTTAATTTTGGCGATACCTACTTAGTGGGAGCATCACCGGAGATGCTGGTACGTTTGGCAGGAAAGCAACTTTATAGCCACCCCATTGCCGGAACCAGGCCCAGGGGAGCCAATGAGCAGGCGGACCAACAGTTGGCTAAAGAACTGCTGACAGACGAAAAGGAAAGAGCCGAACATCTTATGTTGGTAGATTTAGGGCGCAATGATCTGGGAAAAGTTTGCCAGCCGGGAACTGTTGAAGTTTCCCGGTATATGGAGGTGGAACGTTATTCCCACGTCATGCATCTGGTGTCGGAAGTGAGAGGGCAACTAGAAGCAACTGGCCAGCAATTGGAGGCATTGGCTGCTTGCTTTCCGGCAGGTACTGTCTCTGGAGCACCCAAAATTCGGGCGATGGAGATTATCGAGGAATTGGAGCCAACCCAGAGGGGGATTTATGCCGGTGCGGTGGGTTATCTGGATTTTGCAGGGAATATGGACACAGCCATTACCATCCGTACCGCTGTCATTCATCAAGGAAAGGTTTATTTCCAGGCCGGGGCAGGTATTGTGGCCGACTCTGACCCCACGCAAGAATACCTGGAAACGTTACACAAGGCCAGGGCCATGGCCGTGGCTGTACTGGCCTGTCAGAAGGGAGGGGAGGCTTAGGAATGCTGGCGGTAATCGATAATTATGATTCTTTTACCTACAACCTAGTTCAGTTGGTGAGGGAATTAGGGTGGCCGGTCAAGGTTTACCGAAATGATGCCGTTGCTACAGAAAGCCTGTTGGATCCAAGGTATAGCGGCATACTGATTTCGCCCGGACCGGGCAGACCCGAAGATGCAGGAATTTGTCTGGCCGTGGTACGGCAGCTGATAGGCAAAAAACCCATCCTGGGGGTTTGCTTGGGTCATCAAACCATTGCCCAGGCATTGGGGGGGCAAGTGATACAAGCCGGTAGGTTAATGCACGGCAAAACCTCGACCATCCTCCACGACGGACGAGGCATCTACGAAAAGATTCCACCAGCCTTTACTGCCGCGCGCTATCATTCATTAGCTGTAGCGGAGGAAAGTTTACCCGACAATCTAACCATATCGGCCAGAACACCGGAAGGAGAGGTGATGGGTATCCGGCACACCCGGTATCCGGTGGAAGGAGTTCAGTATCACCCTGAATCCATAGCCACCCCCCAGGGAAAAGCCTTACTAATGAATTTTCTAAAACAGTGCCAAGTTGAGAAGAGTTGAGGAAGACGAGAAGGAGGAGAGACGAGTGATTAGTGAAGCCATTAAAAAAGTAGTGGCGGGGGAAAGTCTGTCTGAAAATGAGGCCAAACAAACCATGGATGAAATGATGGAAGGTTTGGCCACCCAGGCGCAAATTGCCGGCTTGTTAACAGCCCTTCATCTAAAGGGGGAAACGGTGGAAGAGATTACCGGTTTTGCCCGGACCATGCGGGCCAAAGTAACAGCGGTAGCGACTCAGCGCCAGAGATTGGTAGATACCTGTGGTACCGGTGGGGACGGTGCCAACACTTTTAATATTTCTACCGCCTGTGCCTTTGTGCTGGCGGGTGCGGGATTGTCTGTGGCCAAACACGGCAACCGCTCGGTTTCCAGCAAGTGCGGTAGTGCCGATGTGTTGGAGTACCTGGGAGTAGCGGTTAGCCTTACTCCCGAAGAGGCCGGTCATTGCCTGGATAAAGTGGGTATTTCCTTCCTTTACGCCCCCTTACTGCACGGGGCAATGAAATATGCCGCTGCTCCCCGCAAGGAACTAGGGATTCGGACAGTGTTTAATATCCTAGGGCCTCTGACCAACCCTGCCTTTGCAGAAAGGCAGGTATTGGGGGTTTACAGTGCGGATTTAACTCCGGTGTTGGCCCAGGTATTAGCCAATTTGGGCAGCAAAAAATCCTTTGTTATCCACGGTTGTGGGGGTGTGGATGAGATTTCCTTAGCCGGTGCAGCCCTGGTCTATGAAGTGACAGATGGCAAGGTTAGCCGGAGGATCTTAGACCCGGCGGAGTACGGGCTACCGCGTTCCCCGGTGGCGGCATTGGCCGGGGGAGATGTCAAAATGAATGCAAGAATTATCAAAAATATTTTAGAGGGTGCTCCTGGCCCCCAAAGGCATGCGGTTATGATTAATGCGGCCCTGGGTCTAATGGCGGGTGGTCTGACCAACGATTTAGCTGTGGCTGTTCGCTTGGCGGGGGATGTTATAGATTCTGGGAAGGCTCGCAAAAAACTAAAGGAATTGGTGGAATTCAGCCAGTTTTTGGTGGGAGGGAGGGTAGCAGTACGGTGATTTTAGAACAAATTGTAGCGGCAAAGAAACAAGAAATTCATGAACTGCTATCCCAACTAAACAGATCTCAAATGGAAAAGGCAGTTAGTGCCTTACCACCAGCCCGCAATTTTCAACAGGCTATTCTTACCGGGAGTGGCGTTAAGCTGATTGCCGAAATAAAACACCGCTCTCCGACCAAAGGAGTACTCTGTAAAAATTTTAACCACCGCCAGTTAGCCGTCATCTACCGGGATCACGGTGCGGCAGCGGTATCAGTGCTGACGGATAGCTCTTTTTTTGGCGGTCACCTACAGTATCTAGCAGAGGTTCGTCAAGTCATCGAACTGCCTTTGTTAAGGAAGGACTTTATCCTACATCCGCTGCAGGTTTATCAGAGCAGGTTGTTCGGTGCCGATGCCATCTTATTAATTGCGGCGTTGCTTAAGGCAGAGGAACTTGTTTATCTAACGAACCTAGCCCGGGATTGCGGTCTGCAAACACTGGTGGAGGTGCACACTGCCGATGAATTACAGTGGGTATTGGATTTGGGAATGACGATGATTGGTATTAATAACCGGGATTTGCAGAGTTTCCACACTGATGTGACGGTTACCGCCCGGCTAATAGAATTAATCAAGCAACCGGATGTTACCGTGGTTAGTGAAAGTGGTATTCATTCTTTCCAACAGATGAAGTTTCTTCAAGAACAAGGAGTTAACGCAGCCCTGGTGGGAGAGGCCTTGGTTATTGCAGAGGATATCCCCGCTAAAGTACGGGAACTGGTAAAGGGAGGTGGCACTGTTGATGGATCAGTCTGTACGCATTAAAATTTGCGGTTTGCAGGATGCACCAACGGCACTGGCAGCAGCTAAAGCTGGAGTCGATGCCATCGGTTTGGTGTTTGCCCCATCCAGACGCCGGGTAACCCCGGAGCGGGCCAGGGAAATATGTCAGGCTTTACCACCCCTGGTGACTCGGGTGGGGGTCTTTGTAGACTCTCCGGCAGACGAAGTACGGCAGATTACCAACTTTTGTGGCTTAGATAGCGTTCAATTACACGGCCAAGAAAGTCCGGGCTATTGCCGCCAATTGAGTTTGCGGTGTATCAAAGCCATTCCTGCCAGGGATCGCGTTACCCTGGAACGGGCTAATGATTATCCGGTTAGTGCTATCCTAGTGGATACCTTTGTACCAGGAAGCATCGGGGGAAGCGGCCAAGCCTTCCATTGGCAACTATTGGAGGGACTACCCTTACAAGCTCCCCTAATCCTGGCGGGAGGGCTCCATCCTGGCAACGTAGGGCGAGCAGTGGCGTTGGTCCGTCCTTACGGGGTGGATGTTTCCAGTGGGGTGGAAGTAAACGGCCAAAAGGATAGAACATTGATGAAAGCCTTTATTCAACGTGTTAGGGAGGTGACTGTCGGTGCTGCCGGATAAAAAAGGTTATTTTGGTTCCTACGGGGGAGCCTTTGTACCGGAAACTCTTATGCCAGCCCTGGAAGAACTCATTGCGGCCTACCAGAAGGTTCAAGAACAAGCGGATTTCCAAAGGGAAGTGGCCTATTATTTAAAACATTACGTAGGAAGGCCCTCACCGATTTATTATGCAGCGACCCTTAGTAAGCAAATCGGTGGGGCAGATATTTATCTAAAACGGGAGGATCTAAACCACACCGGTGCTCACAAAATTAATAACACAGTGGGTCAACTGCTGCTGGCTCGTCGCATGGGCAAACAACGCATTGTGGCGGAGACCGGAGCGGGGCAGCACGGGGTAGCCACCGCCACCGTGGCCGCTATGCTAGGGATGAAATGTGTGGTGTACATGGGTGAAGAAGATATTTACCGCCAGTCTCCTAATGTTTTTCGTATGCGATTATTAGGTGCGGAAGTGGTAAAGGTAAGCTCTGGCAGTGGTACCCTGAAGGATGCCATGAATGAGGCCATGCGGGACTGGGTAACCCACGTCAGGGACACCTTTTATTGCATTGGCTCGGTGGCCGGTCCCCATCCGTATCCCATGATGGTACGGGATTTTCAAGCGATCATTGGACTGGAAGCCCGAGAGCAAATGTTGGATCAACGGGGAACTTTGCCGGATTGCGTAGTGGCCTGCGTGGGAGGGGGCAGTAATTCAATTGGGATGTTTTACCACTTTTTGCCCTATAAGCAAGTAAAACTAGTAGGTGTCGAGGCCGGTGGCTTGGGATTGCACACCGCTCGGCATGCCGCGGCGTTAAGTGCCGGTCGTCCGGGTGTACTGCATGGTTCCTACAGTTATCTGGTGCAGGATGCAGCGGGACAGATCAGTCCGGTTCATTCCATATCGGCTGGACTGGATTACCCCGGTGTGGGTCCGGAGCACAGTTATCTAAAGGACAGCGGTAGAGTGCAATACATCACGGTCACCGATGCGGAAGCACTGGATTCCTTTCACGTACTCTCTCGTACCGAAGGAATCTTACCTGCCCTGGAGAGTTCCCACGCCTTGTCCGGTGCTGTCAAGCTGGCGGCTCAAATGAATAACCAACAAAGCCTATTAGTTTGCTTGTCCGGTCGGGGTGACAAGGATGTGCATACGGTGGCTAAAGAAATGGGGGTGGCACTGCTATGACCGGAATAGAGCGCCTCTACCAAACCTTTACAACCTTAAAAAAGCGCCGGGAGAAGGCCTTGATCACCTACCTAGTAGCCGGTGACCCCGACCTTAAAGCCACCGCCCGACAGATTGAAGCAATGGCTCAGGCGGGGGCGGATGTCATTGAATTAGGAATTCCCTTTTCAGATCCTTCAGCGGATGGGCCGGTGATCCAACGGGCCTCTGTCAGGGCTCTCAGCCAAGGCACCCAGCTGGCCGCTGTTTTGCAAGTGGTGTCCGAGGTCCGACAGCGGGTGACCATCCCACTGATTTTTATGTCTTATTATAATCCGATCTTACAGTATGGTTTAACACGATTTTGTCAGGATGCGGCACAAGCCGGCGTGGATGGTGTGATTATACCGGATCTACCGGTGGAAGAAGCAGATCCTTTGGCAACGGTTGCTTTGTCCAAGGGGCTAGCTGTTATTCCCTTGGCTGCACCTACCAGTACCAGGCAACGGCTGGCTAAAATTGCGTCCCTAGCCCAAGGGTTTATCTACTGCGTTACGGTAACTGGTATTACTGGTACCAAGCAGGTGGTTACCGGGGAAATAGCTGGATTAGCGCGCCAAATTAAAGAATTTACGGAACTTCCTGTGGTAGCTGGATTTGGTATTGCCACACCAGAGCAGGCAGCGGCGGTGGCTCAACATTGTGACGGTGTGGTGGTGGGCAGTGCCTTGGTACGATTGATCGAGGAACTTGGAGAAAACAGCACCCAGGCCGTGGCCGATCTAACCAGGCAATTGAAGGAAGCCCTTGTTGTGGAAAATATTGGAATGCAAGGATAAAACTTTGCGGGTTGTATCATATTGTCAAACAAGGTAAAATAAAGTTATCTTTGTCCCCTGCTTATTGTATAGGTTAGGGGATTTTTTATTACCGATACCCTCCGGTTTACCCTTTAAAAAGAATCGTGGCTTCGTATTATGAAGTAGAAAGTAAAACCAGGAGGGAGCAGTTCGGGGTCAGGGGGAGTGACCACGTTTGACATTAGAGCAACCTACGGCACAGTACCTGAACCAGGTCAAACAAGGGGATGCAGAGGCCAGAGAGAACCTCTTGGCAGAGGCGCGATCTTTTGTTTTAAGTACTTGTATAAGATATTGTAACCGTCCTTTGGAGTGGGGGCGGGATGATGAATTAAGTGTTGGATTGATGGCCTTTAATGAAGCGATTGATCGTTTCGACGCAGGAAGAAACATCCCATTTTTAGGGTTTGCCAGGTTAGTAATCAAAAGTCGGTTGGCGGATTATTTTCGCAGAGAGTCCCGGCATAAGCACCAACCCTTGGAATATCAGACGGCCGATCAGGCCCCCATACAATTGGAAACAGCCCAGGCCTGGGAAAAATATTTGCTTGCAGCAGAGGCGCAGGAACGACAAGAGGAAATTCTGGAATTTCAAAAAGAACTTCTTGTCTACGGTATTAGTGTTAGTGAATTGGTAGAAGCTTCACCTAAACATAGAGATTCGAGAGACAATCTTATTGCCGTGGCCCGGCAGGTAGCCGATGAACCAACTTTACTGGGGCATCTACTGCGAACCAAGCGGTTGCCGATAAAGGAACTGACATTACTGTCCGGTTTGCATCGGAAAACCATCGAAAAAGGACGTCGCTATATCATTGCTATGGCACTTCTGTTATCGCAGAGGGAACGTTTTATCTATTTATTCTCCTACTTAAAACTAACCAGTTGGTCAGCAGGAGAGGGGGGAAGTCAGAGTGGTTAAGGGGATATTGTTGCAACTAAAGGGACCCTTTGGGGTGGTTATGACAGCGGACGGACGGTTTGTCCGGGTTTTCGTAACGACAAAGGATTGTATCCCCGGCCAGGAGGTGGAAGGCAGAGAGCTGACACTTCCGTCCCTCAAGCAGGGTCTCGCTGTGGCTTCGATCCTGCTGATACTACTAACGGGTTTATGGGCTAATTTCAGGATTAACCCGGCTGTTGCCTATGTAGCATTGGATATTAACCCCAGCCTGGAGTTGGCTGTCAATGACACCGGAGTAGTCATCGGGGCCAAGGGCTTAGATCAGGATGGGCGGGATTTATTGGCAAAAGTACATCCTAAAAAGTTGGAAATATACCGGGCTGTGGAATTGCTGGTAGAAGGAGCCGCCCAAAGCCACTATCTGAATGATAGGAATAACGTAGTATTAACGACTGTAACTTCGATTAAGGAAAATGCAGTGGTGATCGATGAAGAGAAGCTGCAATTGGCTGTAAAGAAGAAGGCTGAAAAACTGACAACTCCTGTGAAGATAGTTTCCCAAGAGGCTACCGCCAAAGAACACAAAGAAGCCAATCATCGGGGGTTATCGGTGGGGCGTTATTTAATTTATCAGGGGAGTTCTCACAAGGGGAAAGAAGTATCCATTGAAGAGGTAAAGACAAAGGGTTTGGGCCAGTTGGAGAAAGAAAAGGGCATTAGGCTAGAACAGATGGTACCCCAAGCCAACTTTAAAGGCAAAGTCTGGATAACACCCGTAGCGAAGAAACAGGTGGAGCATCCGGCGCCTACTAAAGCAAAAGGGATGAAAAAACAGGAACCGAAGAACGTTCAGGATAAACCTAAAGCAGACAGTAAAGTAATGAAGCCCATTCGAGATGAGAAAGACAATAAAAGGCGACCAGAGGACCGTCGCCACAATCGTTTAAACGATCCTAAAAATGATAAAAAATTTGATAAAACGAACGGTTCTGATAAGGGAAATAGAGATCCAGGGAAAGATCAAGGCAAGGATAAACCCGAGGAGGAAAAGCGACCAGACTCTAAGTATCGCAAGGATGATTGAGGTTGTAAGGTTACTGAAAAGGCCTCTGCCAATTGAACTGGCAGAGGCCTTTTTTAAGTTAACTACATCCATTTCTTTTGACGGAAAAGTACCACCATCCACAATGAAACCATAATTAAGCCCATGGTAATGCTGACGGTAGACCAGATAGATTCTTGGTCCGGCAAAGGCACGTTCATACCGAAAAAACCGGTCACAAAGGTAAGGGGCATAAAAATAGTAGAAATCACAGTTAACACCCGCATGGTTTCGTTGGTTCGGGCACTAATAATGGAAGAATACGTTGCTAGGGCACCGTCTACCAGATCCTTATAGCCATCGATCGTGTCCGAGATTCGCTCTAGGTGATCCTTCAGATCTAAATAGTAGGGATGATTATCTTCATTGATGATAAAGGAACTACCGGTTAGATTATAAAAGATTCGTCGTTGCGGTGTAATGGCCCGACGCATGGTTAAAATGGTTCTTTTCAAGGCTAAGAATTCGTCAGTGGTTTCCCGGCTGGGTCTTTCATAAATCTCGTCCTCTAAGTCTTCAATACGATCGCCGATGCGATCCAGTACAGGAAAGTACTCGTCTACTAAGCCATCAATGATGGAATAGAGAAAAAAATCACGACCTTTATCAGAAACCTTAATGTCCGTTAGACAAATCTTAGCTAGGCGACCGAGACTAGGCAGCGTATTTTTATGAATGGTAACGATATAGTTTTCACCCAGAAAAATGTTTAGCTGTACCAACATAATTTCTTCGTCACGCTCTTCATTATAACGAATGGCGTGAATGACCAAGAAATGATAATCGTCATAACGATCTAACTTAGCTCTGGGGCTGTAATGCATACAGTCCTCTACCGCTAATTCGTGAAAATCAAAGGCATTGGCCACATACTTAATTTCCTGCTCGGTGAAGTTGTATAAATCTACCCAGAGCATATTTTCTTTATTAGCCAAAACCGGGTGCAAATTGTCCAAACTGATATCGTGCCGCATGTTTTGGTCGCTATTATCGTATAGATAGGTTTTAATCAAGGAATTCACCTCCAAGGGGTCAGGGTAAGAATGAAGGAACAGTATTTAGAAATTCTCGCAGGATACGGATCGTCCACTCCTACCACCTCCTCTTGGCGACAAAATAAAAAAACCTTCATGCAAAATGTGAAGGTTAAAAACACACCCTAAAAGGGCATTTAGCCTTCTTCACTCGTACAAGCTTTAGCACATACATAGCTAGGGTTAGATTACCCAGCCACATTAGGTAAAACCTTAATTCGGTAGAACCTGTTGGCCCGTTAGAGTCTCTCGACAGTCCGGGCAGTGGCATATGTCTATGTAGAAGCCTCACCTAACGAAGAAACTATTCTCTTACCTAAAATATAGGCCAAACAAACCTGCATGTCAACAAATTTTGTTAAATACTATCGTTTTTTGCTTTTTACGATTATTGTCTAAAAAGTATTTTAATTAGCTAATGATAGCTAAGTCAATCTAGCGATATCTTTAATTCTTTCCATTCCAATGACCCTCGATGATGTTCATTTCTTGGTGCTGACGCAAAACTTTGATAAGAAGATGGTCATCCAAACCCACTATTTTACCGACTGCGTTAATTAACGGGTCGGCTTGTCTAGGGATAAACTCGGGTGAGCTAGCCACCGTTACGATCTCAGCTGGTTCCCGAAAAACAGGCAGGTTTTTAGCCTTTAGCAAATGATAGGGGATCACTTTAGGTCGCTCTCCCGGTAACACGCAGTTCAGTTCTGCATGTAAAATATGATCTCTTATTTGTATCTTTCCCACCTGAGCAGGCGTAAACATGGAGTAAAGAATTGCTGGATCTGTGATATCCACTGCGTTTTCGGGTAACACCCAGTAGATTTCCCCGACTAAACCCTCCCGGATGGAGTGCCATAAATAATTTTGGCAACCAAGCATTGGTAAAGTAGATAAATCGGGATGTGAGTGCCCATATAAATCACTATGGGCATCAATATGAATAACTACATTATTCTTTTTGCCATGTAACCACCAGCGTAGGTGACTTTGCATATGATTAATAAAGAGATAACGCCGATCACCCAGGGTGATACCTTTTTGCTGCAGCAAATGAAATAACTCCTGTGGTTCCCCGATATGAACAGGTTGGTGAGCCGTGGGACGGTGATTGGCAATGGATTGCTTAATAATAGGTGCTACAAAGTAATCTAAGTCTATATCCAGATAAAGGGACATAGTTTCCCTCCTTTTGATCGGTATCCATTATACCACACCAGCCAAGACAACTGACGAGGATTGAACACGTCGTTCAATAATAATACAGGTGAAGTGTTTCGATTGGGAAAACTCAGTTAGAAAAAACTAAAGCAGCCCTTTCTTATACTAAGGCACTATTTTTGCATAGAAAAGGGTAAGCATAGTAGATTGTTTTACCCAATGGATTAAACAAGTATAAACAACCTTAAAAGTATGTTTGATATGTATTCCTAAAACTAATTGAATGTTAAAAGGATAAATAAGTATTCTGTCGAAATACAGATACTAGTGACTTCTTTACCGGGGGGTGATTCCCATGCCACTCATAATAACTGATCATGAAAATTGCCGTAAGTGTTATGCCTGTGTCAGGGCTTGTCCTGTTAAAACGATTGCCATCAAAAAAGGATTGCCAGAGATTATGGAAGAAGGTTGTTTGGCCTGTGGTCATTGTGTTTTGGCCTGTTCCATTGGTGCTAAGGTTGTTCATGATGATACAGCCATGGTACAGCAGTGGATTGCCCAAGGGCAATCGGTAGCAGCCATTGTAGCCCCTTCTTTTCCAGCATCCTTTGCGATCCCAGGCGGTAAAATGGTAAGTGCTTTGCGTCGCCTGGGATTTTCTACCGTTCAAGAAGTGGCTTATGGTGCTGGAGTATGCGCCAAGGAATATGCCCGTTATTATCAACAGCACCCGGCACAGATGACGATTTCAACCGCCTGTCCGGCTGTTGTTCAATTGGTTGAGAAACATTTCCCTAGTTTGCTGCCTCATCTGGCACCCATCGATTCACCGATGCTAATACAGTCCAAGATCGTGAAAGCCCTGTATCCCGATCATAAAATCGTTTTTTTGGGACCTTGTTTAGCCAAAAAATACGAAGCCGAGGATGTTAATACTGCTGGTTACATAGATGCGGTTGTTACCTTTCGGCAGCTTAACCAGTGGTTTGCTCAAGAAAACCTTGTTTGGCATGAGTTGGAGGATGCCCTTTGGGATAATCCCAAGCCGGAGCTGTCCCGGGCCTTTCCGATCAGTGGCGGGTTGCTAAAATCTTCTAATATCCAGGAAGATATAGCCAGTATGGAAATTGTGGTGGTGGAAGGGGCCGGCCGTTGTATTGAAGTGTTAAAGGCGATGGAAAACGGCGAGTTTACGCCGCGTTTTTTAGATATGTTAGTTTGCGAGGGCTGTGTAATGGGCCCTGGTATGTTAAGTGATAAATCCTATGTCGTTCGTGCTCGACAAGTTGCTGAACAGATTCATCAAAATCAAAACAAGGAAAATGAAAAGTTACCTACGCTGGTGAGTCAGTTGACCTTTGAACGAGTATTTACTCCCCAACCTCTAGCCAAGAAAAGCTTTACAGAGGAGGAAATTTGGCAGACCTTAAAAGAAACCGGCAAATACAGTAATCATGATTTGATTAATTGTAGTGCCTGTGGTTATGATACTTGTTGGGAAAAGGCAGTTGCCTGTCTGCAAGGGATGGCAGAAAAAGAAATGTGTTTGCCCTTTTTATTAAGGCAAGTCCCTTCTTTAACCAATAGTTTGATGGATATGAGCAACAAATTAATGCTTTCCATGGAGTCCATTAATTTCTCTACCCTAACCTTAAAGGGTACTACCTCAAAGATGAATAGTAAGAATCAACATTTAGAAACCCTCTTGGCGGAAACTAATGTGATTGCCAGCGATACCTTGGGCTTAGCCCATAAAGTCTTGACCATGGTTTCCCAGTACGAGGTTCCCTCAGCTGGTCATAACGGGCCAGTCAACTTGGCTGCCGCAGAGGTGGCAGATATCAAGCAAATTGCCGCCCAAAGTAAGCTGCAGTCCGAAAATGCCACTCGTGTTTTTGAAGATATTGCCAGTGTTCTTACACGGCTTCAAGAAGATAGTGATATGATTTTGGAACAAGAAAAAGCCATTAAAGTGGTTACCAACTCCCTGGAGCAAATTGTGGCCACCTACGATCAATTACTTAACATCGGAGCGGCCATGGCTAACATAGGAAGAAATTATGTTTAAACATCCGGTAACTTGGCTACCGGATGTTCTTTTTGGTGTAGCTAGTAAAGGATAAACACTGACGAAGCGTCTACTTAGAGGAGGAATTTTAATGGAGAAAAAGGGTTCGGAAAAAAAGGGTCTGCCTAAAACGGGTACCTTGGAATTATCACCAGAGCAGCTAAGAAAACTAGAGCAAACTATTTCTATGAATACCATCCAGGGTACCGATACCAAAGACTTAGCAAAGGCATTAAAAGAGTTGCTTAAACAGAAGTAAAGCGAACCCCTCAACAAATCTATGTTGAGGGGTTCGTAGTTTGAATTAACGCAGTTCGGTAGGTCTTTCTCCAGATGTCCAAGGACAATGCTATTTTTTATAAAAGTCTAACGGCCCGTAAGTACTCGGCAACAGTTTTGCCGGGCATAGCATAAAGATGAAGTTCTTGCCCTAAGGCTTTGGCTTGTGTAGCTAAACTTTTTGGCAATTTGGCGATTGTTATATCCATTAGAAAAGCGATCGTATTAGCATCTTCTTCGGTAAAAACATAATCTCTATCCCCCTCACCTAAAGTTGCCCGAATACCCACAATAGCAGGCTTAAGCCTGGCAAGACCATCCAAGACTGTTGAACGAAAACGCCCATCTAAAAGAACAGCCTTCACCAGAGCTGGTGAGCAGCTTGCATATAGTGAGATGATAGTGCGGCCTTTCTCCGTTTGGCTCAGCAAATGATCCCGTATCTCCTTGACGATGCAAAGTATCTCAAAGGATGACCGGTTTTGATGTGCTGCTACAGAAAGCGGGCAAAGGCCAGGGTTCTCCCTCGACAAATGTTTCACCCCCATGATTAAAACTCTACTGTATGATATTAACGCCATTGCCAATAGGCTACAGGTAATACAACATTGCCATTAAAAGAAAAATTTTCTTTGTTGTTACGGGTTTTAGTTGACAGATTTTTTTAATAAACATATTATTATAACAATCATATATGCATCGTGCACTTATGTAAGGGATTTGTTGTTTAACTAACGTAAAGGAGGGAGCTTATGCATTTTTCTGTCTCCGGTGTCGATGTACTACCTTTTATTCCGCCATTGGTGGCATTTTTAGTATCTTCGCTGGTAGCTTCTGCCGGTGTGTCTGGAGCCTTTTTACTGCTACCCTTCCAAGTTAGTGTACTGCATTATACCAGCCCCTCGGTAAGTCCCACAAACTTAATTTACAATATCATCGCTATTCCAGGCGGTCTCTACCGCTATATTAAAGAAGGCCGTATGGCCTGGCCCCTTACCTGGATCGTGGTTATCGGTACCCTGCCGGGGGTTTTCTTTGGAGCTTATATTAGGATTCTGTATCTACCCGATCCCAAAGCATTCAAACTGTTTATGGGGCTAGTGCTTCTATACCTGGGCTATCGGCTGCTCTCCGAAGTGCTGGGCTGGAACAAGAAAGTAAAAGAACAGAATGAGCTGATGCAGAAAAAATTTGCTGAACAGGTGGCAAAAAAGAAGGAGGAAAACTCCGGCCGTCTGGCAGCAGGTTTGCCTGCCGAGGCAGTGGTAAAAACAAAAACTGTTTCCTGGAAAAAGATTGAGTACGAATTTTGGGGTGAAACCTATTCCTTTAGCACGACAGCCATTCTCAGTTTAGCTTTAGTGGTTGGTTTCATTGGGGGTATTTATGGTATTGGGGGTGGGGCTATTATTTCCCCCTTCTGCGTAGCCGTGTTGGGTCTCCCTGTTTACACCGTGGCCGGTGCTGCTTTAGCGGGCACCTTTATTACCTCCATTGCCGGTGTTGTTTATTACCACATTTTGGCTACCACGGCTATTGCCAGTCAGGTTGCCGTAGCGCCGGATTGGCAACTGGGTGCTCTTTTTGGTATTGGCGGCTTACTGGGAACTTACGTGGGGGCCCGCATTCAGAAATTTATGCCAGATAAAGTGATCAAAGTTATCCTCACGATCCTTATTTTGTTCCTGGCCTTTGGTTACATTAGCCAGTATTTCTTTTAAAAAGTGCCGTTTTCATCGTATCTTAATCATGGTAGTATTAGGCATACTCTTGGGATAGAATTTGAGGTGAACCCGATGCAGGAAGAACAGCAAAGCTCCGCCTATGTTTATATTACGGGACGCATCGATAAGATGCTGGTGCCTACTTTGCTCTATCAGTTAGCTCAAAAACCTGCCCATGGCTATGAGTTAATTCAAAAAATTAATGAATCCGGTTTTTCAGAAATTGAGGCAGATCCTGCCACCATTTATAGAAACCTCCGTCGGATGGAGGAAGACGGCTTGGTCATCTCCCATTGGGAAACCGAGCACACGGGCCCTGCCCGACGGTCTTACCAGTTAAGTACCGAGGGGCATCAGGCCCTGGATTACTGTGTAAAATTAATCAGTGAGAAAGTAGGAAAAATGCAGGCTTTTTTAGAGGAATATCGGCGGGAGGTGAAGGATAGGTGAGCAATCAGGTCTTAAAAATATTACATGCCGGTGCTTTGCGTAAACCAATGGTGGATTGTGCTAAACTCTTGCAGGAGGTTTATCCGGAAGTGGACATCCGGCCGGAATCTTTTGGTTCACGGGCCTGTGCGAGGCAGGTGCGGGAAGGTAAGGTAGTGGATATTCTGGCGTTGGCGGACCCGATGCTTTTTGAAGAACTGCTAGGGCCGGAATATATAGATAAATACTATATTTTTGCGAATGACCAGATTGTGCTGGCCTATAACGAGTTTTCTAAGGGTAGCGGGGAAATCGATGGGCAAAATTGGTTTGACATCCTTTGCCAAGAGGAGGTCATTTATGGGAGATCCAACCAAAACTTAGACCCTTGCGGTTACCGAACTCTCATGGTGTGGCAATTAGCAGAACACTATTATCAACGCCCGGATCTTTTCAGGAACCTCGATCGAAGGTGCCGAGGAGATTTGATTTATGCTAAGTCCTACGATTTAGCTGCAGATGTGCTGGTGGGTAAACTGGATTATGCCTTTGCCTATCTTTGTGTAACCAATCAATTTGGTCTTAAGTACCTGACTTTGCCAGAGAAGATAAATCTCTCCAATCCGGCACATGCGGCCTATTATAGCCAGGCCACCGTCAGCTTGCAGGGAAAAAGCTCTGGTGAGATGATTACCATTGCCGGAGCACCTCTTGAATTTGCCGTCGCTATCCCTAAAAATGCCGAAAATACGGCTATAGCGAAGGTCTTTTTGGAACTGATTTTAAGCAAAAGAGGCCAACAACTCCT
Source organism: uncultured Desulfotomaculum sp. (assembly GCA_946411205.1). Taxonomy (GTDB): domain Bacteria; phylum Bacillota; class Desulfotomaculia; order Desulfotomaculales; family Desulfotomaculaceae; genus Desulfotomaculum. Next base: position 18,288 of record CAMKDG010000004.1, on the reverse strand, counting down.
GGAAGACTGCGGCTTAATACCGTATTAGCACAACACAGCCAACAGAATTGATTAGATGTTTTTTTGACAGAAGTCTTTGTATTGATCCAACCAAGCAGGATGCTCGTGGCTGAATTTTACAAAATTAATGATTGCCGATAGGGTGGGAAGAGAAAGATAATGCTCCATTGCTTCGGCTTCTGCCGCAACATCGCATGTCGAGCCAATTAATTTTAAAAATTCACGGATAATACGATTTCTCTCAACCAAAAAATGACCTAACTTCTTACCCTGATCAGTTAAAATAATTTCCCTGTAACGACGGTAGTTAATATAATTACTTTCATCGAGTTTTTGCATGGCTTTCGTGACGGAAGGCAAACTAACGTTTAGACAAGCAGCAATATCAGTTGCTCTGATGGTTTCTCCGCTTAGGCTGATGCGGTAGATTTCTTCCAGGTAATCTTCTAAGCTGGGAGACAACAAGAATACCACCCCCTTTAATCAACATATCAAATGCTAGCAGAAATATTACAACGTTCTAATACTTTTCTACGGATTCATTCATACCTCAAAACCTAGCCAATGACAGTCCCGCATATTGCCCTTAAGGGACCAGGTGGTGAATTTTACTCTACCGCGAATTCCTGCTGGCAGCCAGGTAGTGGGGCCATCGGTGGTGCCGTATCTGGCTATGATCTCCCATAACGCAGCTTTATCATTTTTACCAATGCCCACAGCATGACCTTGTACCTCATGGCCAGTGCCAACCAAAACAAAACCATCCTGCGGCTTAAAGCCCAATACGTTAATCAGAGCTTCCTGGTAATTCTTAATTTTTAGCCACTTTTCCGAGCGCCCGTGTACATAGGGGCTATTTTTTTGTTTGGCCACGATGCCTTCCAGGCCGTTCTTTTTTACCGCTTCCCAGAGGGCCAGGCCGTTATTCTCCAGCCAATCCATCTTTGTTACATATTGATTATTTTGCAAGGCCTGAGCTAACAGACTTTTTCTTTCGAGCAGCGGTTTGTTAGTTAGGGATTCACCGTTATACCAAAGAATATCCCACACCACATAACTGACGGGTTTTTTGATCATTAAATCCTTTGCCGTCCGGGGGCTGGCCAGATATCTTCCCATAATCCCTTCAATGTCTGGTTTACTATCGGTAAAAACGGCGATCTCTCCATCGAGAATACAATCGGTAGCATTTACCGGCGGGTTTTGCAATTCGGGAAAGGCCTGGGTACAATCCCTGCCGGTTCTACTTTGCAGGCGCACTTGGCCTTGATTGTAGTGTAGGAGGCAGCGAACTCCGTCAACCTTCCACTCAAATAGATGATCTGGGGAATCAAAGGGATCTTTAGCAATTTTCAGCAGCATTGGTTTAATCGGAAAGGGAAGCATAGTATCACCTCGGGGGTAGTATATCCCATAGTTCACAAGTGACAGCACAATAACTACGATCACCTACTCGAAGTGGAGGAAGGTGTATGTTTAGGGGAACATGGTTAGGAGAAAGGTGGCTAAAACAGTAACTAGAACAACAATGGAGGCCACAATAAGGTTCAGCGTAATGGAGGTGATATATTGCCCTTCATTAATTTGGCGTCTGGTTTGTTGAAAACGAATTACCGCCAGAATTATGACAATGCCAGCCAGAACATTGAGCGCTGCCCCCAAATAATTTGACAAAAAGTGAACAGGAGATAGTTCAACGCCTTTCTTAAAGGGAGAAAGATAAAAGGAGAATTTTTCCAAAATAAATCCAAGTCCCATTATGGTGATAGCGGTTCTGATCCATGACAAAAAGGTTCGTTCATTGGACAGGTGTTCACGGATATGCATACGATCTCCCTGGATGGAACGATGGGTTTCTTCTTTTTTACTTCTCTCCAAAGGGCAGGCACCTCCTAGTACCAAGCTTAGACTATCGCATATTTAGTATCTATATTTGAATTAATCAATATCCAGATAAATAATATCTTTCAGAGAGAATGAACCTGTATTTACATTAAAAAGCAAGCTCTTTAATTGAAGATGCTCCCCTCGCGGTAGTTGGTTTTATTCTTTAACCTGTCTACCTTAAGGAGAGCATATCAATCCCACACACAGTATCTGTTTAATTTGTCCGCGTAAAGTTTTATGGAATCCAGCAGCATATTTTAGCAATTAATTTATTTTAGTACTTGCACGGTTGCCAGACTGGTATCAAAACTCCCTTGGAAATGCACCCCCAGACGGCGCATAGCAATGAGGTAATCAATAATATCCTGGTTATATCTTTCGCCGGGGCAAATAACAGGGATGCCCGGTGGATAGCAAGTGATGACCTCAGCGCTGATGTGCCCTACTGCTGCAGATAAAGGCACGGCAGTGGGAGAGGACCAAAAGGCCTCCCGAGGTGGCAGGGCTAACTCAGGAATAACAGGATAAGGGTTAATCGTTTCGACGGCCCCGTGGGCCTCTGTGATCTGTGGAGAAGTCTTCAAGGTATTGGCCATGTCGCTCAGGGCAGACAGCAGATTATTGGCATCGCTGCGCCAATTACCAAAGGTGACTAGCAGTAGCAGGTTAAACACATCCGCCATTTCTACCTGCAGTCGGCATGTTTCCCGCAGCCACTTTTCCGCCCACAGGCCGCTGACTTTAAGGCTGCGCAGAGAAATGGTGATCTTTGTAAAATCCAGACCATATACTCCCGGTTGGCCAATCATTTCTTCCCCTAATACCTGTAATCCCAGTGCTTTTAATTCGTCCCTTAAAAAATGAGACAGTTCCAGAGCACTCTCCATCAGTTCCCTACCATGATGGGCTAGTTGAGCTCTGGCTCCGTCCAGGGAACTTAATAGTAAGTAAGAGGTGCTAGTGCTTTGCAAAAGTCGTAGCATGCCCTCCAGACGCTGTCGATTGAGGCGATTACCCTTGAGATGCAACATAGAGGCCTGGGTAAAGGAGGACAGCATTTTATGGGTTCCTTGTACTACAGCATCAGCACCGGCCAGCAGGGCGGCTTTAGGCAAATCCTCATGAAAACCAAAGTGCGGGCCATGAGCTTCATCTACCAGCAGGGGCACGCCATGTTGATGCACGATTTGGGCAATGGCTTCAATATCCGAAGCAATGCCTTGATAGGTGGGATAGACCAGCAAAACAGCTTTGATATCGGGATGGTTTTGCAGACACCTTGCAATGCTGGCCGAGGTTGTACCCAAGGGAATACCATAAGTATCATCATACTCTGGCATAAAAAAAACCGGCACTGCCCCGCTTAAAATAATACCACTTAGGATGGACCGGTGAATATTCCTGGGAACAAGAATTTTTTCGCCAGGCTCGCAGGAAGCCATCACCAGAGCCTGTAAGCCGCAAGAACTGCCGTTAATTAAAAAGTAAGTCTGATCAGCTCCGAAGGTAGCGGCAGCCAGTTCTTGGGCTTCCTTAATAATACCCTGGGGCTGATGCAAATCATCCATCCCTGGAACATTGGTGACATCCGCCTGATAGACTCGATCACCCAAAAATTGGAGGGTGGGGTTATGCGTCATCTGCCCCCCCTTATGGCCAGGCATGTGCCAGCGAATGACCCTATCACTGTTATATTTTTGCAGCGCATCAATGATAGGGGTTTTTATTTTATACATAGTCATTCCCCCGCATATTTTCTATACCTTACTATGCAGCGGGAGGGTTACTTGCTAGTGGAAATAAATTACGACAGACTAATAAAAATGAGTCCGATGGTGATAAAGGCTGCCCCAATCAATTGCTGACCGGTTACTATTTCGCTGAAAAAAAGAAAGCTAAATAACATGGTCACCAGGGGAGCGCAAGCCATCACAAGGGAAACCTCATTGATGTTCCCCTTTTTCAGGGCAGCAAAATACGCTAAATCTCCCAGAAGTGTAGCCAAAATGGCCTCAATACCGATAAAAATCCAGAACAGGGGAGGAATTTGTAGCATTTGTTGAAAGCCACGGGAGCCAATTAACCAGCCCAGCACTAGGGTGGCGGCAATCATGGTTCGTAAGCAGAGAGCTGTCAGTGGGTGTACATTGTATAAACCCAGTTTGCCAAAAAGTGGTGCTATGCCCCAGCAGAACATGCCTAAGAAGGCATAAAGAATAGCCATATCATTGCCCCCTGAAAGTTTCTCCAATTTTGTATATGCTTACCTGCAAAGAAAAATACCTGTCCTCGCATAGCGCAGAGTAGCAGGGGCATAATAGCATTGATCAATTATTAGGAGGCGTCACAACATGAAGGATATCAACAAATTAATTCTTCTGCCCATGACGGTGCTATTGGGGGCATCCCTGGTTTTTGGCGGTTGTACTGCTGCCAAGAAGCCTCTAAGCCCTGAACCAACCACTCCTGCCCCTACCACCCCTCGAGCTACCACACCTGCACCAGGCTATCCTAGGGAAGTAGCAGACCGCACCGTGTCCGAGGCTAACCAGGTAAATGGAGTTCGTGGTTGCACAGCCATTGTATCTGGCAAAAATATTTACGTGGGACTGGATTTAAACAGTAATTTAGAAAAAAACAAATCAGTAGCGGTGGAAAAAGAAGTTTTAGACAGGGTTAAGAAAAGACAAAGTAACTATATGGTAACAGTCTCCTCCGATGTAGATACCGTTACCAGAATTAAAAAGGTATCTCAAGGGGTAGCTGCCGGCAAACCTATCGAGAGCTTTGATCAAGAAATGCGGGATATTGGCAATCGGCTGCAACCCAAAACCAAATAAGCCAAAAGTGACCTTACAATAAAACCAAGTTGACGCAAACATCCGGTCAACTTGGTTTTTTTAGAGAGTTGAGATATTTATTTAGTTTTTATCAGAGTAAGAATAAAGTCACTGTCTTGTTTTTCTATTTTAACCTGACAGTTTGAGTTTTCCGCCATGCGAGTTACATTCTCCACCGCTACCTTGTTGTCTACCAATACGGTAATTTCTTTAACAACTTGATCCTGGAGAGCCTGTCTGGTTAGGAGCACAGGTTCAGGACAAGAAAGTCCCCTAGCATCCACATGTTTTTTCATTTTTTACTTCACCCCCAACCTTAAACTTGCAAAGAGCAAAGGCCATACCCAGAGTAAAGATAAGTCCTAGAACAACTGCAACTTGACCTGCCTGAGGGACACCTTTGGCACTTGCCGCCCAACCAAAATTATGAGCAAAGGCGGCACCGGCCAGTAAGCCAAGAACGGTGGCAACTGCATCGGTATTACCCTCAGAAGCAGCTACCAATTGTCGCAGGGGACAACCCCCTAAAAGAATGGCAGTTAGTCCGGCAAGTAACATCCCTAAAAAATTCCATAAGCCGTCAGTATGGGCCAGTGGCTGACCCATAAAACCTAACTTAAAACTTCCAACCAGTAAATTTCCCACTAAGGCAGCAACGAATACTGCCAGAAAGCCATACATTAGATGATAGTCTTTAAAGAAGATGGCATCTCGAATTCCCCCAGCCATACAAAGCCTGGAGCGTTGAGCCATTATGCCAATGACGATACCCGCTCCAAGGGACAGCAATAACGGTGCATGCATGGAACCGGGACCCGTTTTACTAGCAAAAAAGAAGGACGGAATGATAAGTGCGGCTGTTAATAAACTAAGAATAAAGAGAGGAAAAACATAACCGTTGGCCGGAGACATTTTGGCAGCTCGCCCAAGGGAAAAACCTCTTCTTAGGAACATAGTGCCCATAATAATACCGATTATCAGACCAATCAGACCGATGCCGGCATTAAAATCACCACCGGCCAGGCGTAAAACCGTTCTTACAGGACAACCGAGAAACACAAGCATACCCAGCATACCCGCAAAGCCAAGGGAAAAGCGTATGATTGGGCTGGAGCCGCCGCTGGCGCGAAATTCTTTGGTAATTAGGGCAGCAAGGGTGGCACCTAAACTAAGACCAATAATTTCCGGCCGCAAATACTGAACGACCTGGGCCTGATGCAGTCCTAAAGCGCCTGCAATATCCCGTAACATGCAAGCAATACAAACACCGTAATTTCCTGGATTGCCCATGAAAACAAGAAAAACGGCCAAGGCACCTAGGAGTAAGCCGCTTAAAATAATTAGTGCATGTTTTTGCAAATGAAATCCCTCCTTCATAACAGTAGAAAAAACCAACCCTTCTTTTGACCACCTCACTTATATGCCGTTTTGGGTAATATTATCTATAATGAAATAATTATCCTTTATAACTGTTATGAATAATTTTTATAGTAGTGTTATTTTTGATAACTTAAAATAATAAGTTTGGATCATAACGATTTATCATTTGTATGTTAGTTTAGAATTGGGGATGTTTTAATTGACAACTTGTTTAGGGCAATTGGCCCTTAAAAGTTAAAAGCCAACGGTGCTTATAGCCCGATTGGCTTTTAACTTTTAAAGATTACGCTAATTTAATTCTTGTTAACGGGATCATTTTTCTCCTGTAGCAGAGCTTCTAAGAATTTTTTATTTTGCAATATTTTGCCATCCTTAGGGCGGTATTGACGGGCTACCTCATTGTGAAGATAGGCCAGTTTGTGCATACCTAAACCATCATAGCAGACGCATAACTGCAGGTGTGGCAACCAGGTAGAAAATGCAGGATTTAAAAATCCTAGGTGATTTTCCTGCCGTCCCACTTGTGTAGCCAGCTTATACCAAAAAATTGCTGAGGTTAAATCACCCTGGTCTATAAAATAATAGCCCAGACGGCAGCAAAATTCAGCCCGCGCACTGCCGTAACGAAATGAACGCAGAACGGCTTGCAGTTCCTGCTCGTTGTCACCTAAAGCATGATAGCAGTCAGCCAGCTTGCCACAGCTTGAAATATTATCTTCAATCCATCCTTTGCCTTCTGCAAGAAATTTTTCATAAAAGGTAGCAGCCCGTTCATACATGTGGTGATCCAGTAGCTCATTGGCAAAGTAATAGAGATCCCGGGGAGAAAATTCTTCTCCCTGCGCCAAACGTTTTTCATATATTTTTAGATTTCTATCACTGTCATGATGGATGCTTTTATGAGTTATGGCAACATCACTATGCAGAAGATTACCCCATACCTCAAGATATTCGTGAACCGCGCCGATCCATTGAAAGTTATTTGCCCTCTTTACTAAACGGTTGCGTCGTGTACTAAAGGATACATTGCCGTCTTCATCAAAGGCTAAATGGTATTTCATGGTTACCGAATCCACGGTGGTAGCAAGATCTTCTTTTAAGGTTACAAATTTTATCTGGTCGTCCGTTTCTAAAACATCATCTGCATCTAACCAAAGAATGTATTCCATGGTTGCCTTAGTGAAGGCAGCATTACGGGCGGCAGAGAAATCTTCAATCCAATTGAAATCAAATATTTGGTTGGTATACTGAGCGGCAATGGATTTTGTACTGTCGGTAGAACCTGTATCCAAGATGATGATTTCATCTACCAGGTTTGCTACGGAATCCAGGCATCGCCCTAGCACCGCTTCCTCATTTTTAACAATCATGCAAAGGCTAATGGTGATCATAGCTTTTACTCCCAACTTATCGTACTTTATTCATTATTATTCTGGTTGGCGTTAACAGGTGCTTGGTTTAGGGGAAAGGAGTGCCTGTTTGGTAACCATGTTTAGGAAGCAAACATACATTATGATAGGATGACGGCCTTGTGTCCTAATGATATGCTGCATTGTTGGTAGTGGGAGGATAGTATGCAAGAAAATTTCTCTTTATCTTTATGCATGATTGTCAGAAATGAAGAAGCGTGGTTGGAAAGGTGTCTTACCAGTGTACAACGGGTAGTGGATGAAGTGGTTGTCGTGGATACCGGCTCTACTGACAAAACAAAAGAAATTTGTCGTAGGTATTCTGCGAAGGTATATGATTTTACTTGGACGGAAAGCTTTGCCGAAGCCCGAAATTTTAGCATTGAGAGAGCATCCGGTGAATGGATATTATGGTTGGATGCTGATGAGGAATTGAGAATTGAAAATATCCAAGAATTTCGGAAGGCACTTCAGTCTGTAGATAAGGACCTTTTTCTGCTTCCTCTTATCAACTACTATGGCAGCCTACCAGCGGATGTAAACAGGGCGTATTTGTTTGCCAGCCATAGGCTATTCCGAAATCATAAAGGTTTTAAATTCATAGGAAATATCCATGAATACTTGGATGTAGCTGAAATTCGGAAAGCCGGCCAACCGGAAATAATGCCGTCTACTACAATCCATCATTATGGCTACCTGGATTATGTTACTGAAGCAAAGGGAAAAAACAAAAGAAATCTCTTGATGCTGGAAAAGGAAAGAAAACATCCAGAATACAGTCCGTGGATTGATTATCATATTGCCAGTGAATATTATCGCGCTAAGAAGTATGAAGAAGCCTTTACACAGGTGAACCTTTCCCTGAGGCGATTTCTTGAGAGAAAACAGATTCCCCCGTCCTTATTATATAAATTGAAATATGATATTTTGATTACTTTGGGAAGCTTTGAGGGGGCGTGGCCGGGTATTGAAAAGGCCATAGCCCTCTATCCGGAATATGTGGATCTTCATTTTTACAAAGGCCTAATTTTTTTTGCCAAAGAGATGTTTGCGGAAGCCATTCCAGTGTTTAAACATTGTCTTGAACTAGGGAAAAAACAGGTTCAAGGATATCTCACACTGGTAGGCTGCGGCGGATACCAGGCCTGGTATTTCATGGGGCAGTGCTATGAAAAACTGGGTAACCGCAAAGAAGCGGTCAATGCGTATAGCCAAACAGTCAGTCAATATCCAAACCATAAAGAAGCACAGCAAAGATTGCTTACACTGGGTTAAATAATTCTAGTAGGCTTGTTATGAATAAATAGCTAAAAGATTTTTAGAAGCAAACTAGTAAGAATTCCATATTATGTACGACTACCATGATAGATCACATCAAAAGGAGGCACTCACCATGTCGCAGCCCAGTTTTCCGACGATAAGCCCTCCCATCACGAGGGATGATGCAATTAATTTACTGCTTACCTCCATAGCTATGGAGGAACTTGGCTTAAGTCACATTATCAATGCTGAAGGGGAAAAACTGCAATATGTTTTAGGGACTATTCCGGGAATCAGCAGTCCCCCGGCAACCATTCAAGATGTTCTTGATGCTAATAACAGTGTGCGAAATACATTAGAAAGTGCTGTACAAAACCAGTTATTATTAAATTCAAAGATGCAAATTGCTCTTAACTCATCCATTATGCAGGGGCCTACCGGAGCTACCGGACCCACGGGAGCCACCGGACCTGCCGGAGGACCCGCGGGAGCCACTGGTGCTACCGGTGCTACCGGAGCCACTGGAGCCGTCGGGGCTACTGGTGCTACCGGTGCTACCGGAGCCACAGGAGCTGTTGGTCCTACAGGATCTACGGGAGCTAACGGGGCAACAGGGCCTACCGGAGCTACCGGCGCAACGGGTGTAACAGGGGCAGTGGGACCGACTGGTGATACTGGACCAACGGGGGAAACAGGGGCCACTGGATCTGTGGGGCCTACCGGGGCTACTGGAGCCACCGGGGACACCGGAGCCACGGGTGCCACGGGAGCTACCGGGGCAACAGGAGCCACGGGAGCCACAGGTCCTACGGGACCAACCGGGGCAACCGGAACCAATGTAACGGCAACCACGGCTTTTGCTGCCAATACCACGGGAGCGTCTATTTCGGTAGTAGTGGCCGGTACAGCGGTACCGCTTCCTAGCAGTCAGATCCTTCCGCCGGATATTACCGTTGACGGCACGAATACTATTTTTACTGTAAATACAACGGGCCGCTATCGAATATCCTACTATATTAATACAACCGCTACCTTGGCGATAAGTTCCAGGTTGATCATAAATGGCTCAGCCAATACAGCATCAACGGTAGCACCTCTGCTAAGTCTATCAAGCTATTCAAATGAAATTTTGATTGATTTAACGGCTGGAGCAACCGTAACACTGCAACTGTTTGGACTAGTAACTACAGCTGTTCTGCTGGGAAGTGCGGCAGGAGCTTCATTAATGATTACCCGTTTAAGCTAAAACAGTAATCGTAGTATTTATTGAAAGGAGGCCGTTACATTATGTCACTGCCCACTATTCCCACTATTAGCCCTGCCCTGACAAGAGAGGAAGCAATCAATTTAATTATTTCATCAATTGCCATGGAAGAACTTAGCTTAAGTCATATAATCAATGCGGAAGGGGAGAAGCTTCAGTTTGTTTTAGGAACTCTTCCTGGATTAACGGGTGATTTTGCAACCATCAGCGACATTTTGGCTGTTAATGATAGCGTACAGGAGATGCTTAATAGTATTGCTCACAACCAATTGTTCTTAAAATCAAAAGCCAATACGGCAATGAACTCGCCTGTATTGCCCGGAGCAACCGGAGTCACCGGACCTACAGGAGCCACTGGACCCGTTGAGGGTCCTACCGGAGCCACCGGTGCGAGCGGTGCCACCGGGGCTACCGGAGCTACGGGAGCTACCGGTGGCACCGGCCCCGTGGGTGCAATAGGTCCTACCGGAGTTGTTGGGGCGACGGGTGCTGACGGTGCAGTAGGTCCTACGGGTGCAAATGGTGCCGGTGGGGCAACCGGTGCGACGGGTCCCACAGGAGTCACCGGAGCTACCGGAGCAACGGGGGCTACCGGTCCCGCCGGTCCTACGGGTGCCACTGGACCCACCGGGGCTACTGGAATCGCCGGCGTTACGGGGGCTACCGGATCGACAGGAGACACCGGACCCACAGGCCCCACCGGACCGACCGGTGCGCCAGGACCTAATCCTACGGCTACCGCAGGCTTTGCAGCCAATACAACGGGAGCAATTATTACTGTTCTACTAGGAGGAACCTCTATCCCTCTGCCTAACGCACAACTACTTTCAGGTATTAGCGTTAACGGTGCCAATACTGTCTTTACAATAAATACGGCAGGCCGTTACCGTATCTCCTATCATATCAACACCACTGCTGCCCTTTTAACGAGTTCCAGACTGCTGATTAACGGTTCAGCGAATACTGCTTCAATATTATCGCCGGTGGTAGCCTTATCAAATTATGCCAATGAAATCGTTATCGATTTAGCAGTTGGAGCTACGGTGTCGCTGCAAATGTTCGGGCTTGCGGGGCTGGCCACTTTGTTGGGAAGTTCAGCGGGGGCTTCTCTCATGATGATCCGTCTCAGTTAATCTAAACGGTAACGAAGAATTTCTTTTCCATTGAGGCTGCTGTCAGGAGTTTTTCTGTTGCAGCCTCTCTCCATATAGCTGGAAAGAGTAAGCAATCTAGACGAAAAGAGAAGAAGTACTCTGTCCGAGTATGCCAGAGATAGGATTTTTAAATAAGTCTGAAGGGAGGATGCTGCATGTCTTTGCCCAATATCCCCAATATAACGCCCATTATTACCATAGACCGGGAGGAAGCACTTACCATGCTTTTGGCCTCCATCGCTCTAGAAGAGATGGGACTGGCACATATTATCAATGCCGAAGGAGAAAAAATTCAGTATGTATTAAACACAGAAATAAATAAATCGGTGTCCATTCAAGAGATTCAAGAGATTAACCAAGGAGTGGAAAGAGTTATACGAAGTACAACTAAGCTGCAAATGCTCCTGCAAGAAAAACTTGAAAATATTATTAGCCTAATTCATCAGAGGCCGCAATGTTCCGAGCCACCCTGTTCTTGCCCCACAGAACCCCAAGGCAAACCAGATTGTATCTTAACAGGATTTGGAGAGGGATGTTTAACCAATAAGTCTGACATATTCTATGGGGGTATTGCTTCTGTAGAAAGTAGCGTATGCCCCAGTTGCAATCAGGGAGCGCCTCAGTCTTTAAAATACACTTTATGCAAAAAAGGGGGAAGTCAGGTTATTTCAGCTATTTTACTGGCTATTCCAGAAAGCCTCGAGGTTTACTGCCCCCAAAAGTCTCAGCCTTGCTCCAGCCGGGAGGAGCCTGAGCTATTGATCATCAAAGGACAGGGAATTATGGCTATTAAAGAAGTGGGACAAAAATTAGTACAGTGTACCGTTCGTTTCATCTTTAGGTTTTGGGATTGTGGCTGCCACGCAAAATTTCAGATGACCATCTGTAATTCCAATCCTCAATTTAATCATAATAGTGGAGTCGTTTCCGTGAAGTCGGGAAATCTGAAGAAAAAATGTAGGTGATCAGAAAGGGATACTATGTTCATCTGGCCTGCTTTGAGCAAAGGGGATCTAATTTTAGGAATTTTGGTAAAGAAATAAAGACTACAAAATTCTTGACTCGTTAATAGCCAGAATTTTGTAGTCTTTAGTGTGGTGCCGAAGGTGGGAGTCGAACCCACACGGTTGTTACACCGCTGGATTTTGAGTCCAGTGCGTCTGCCAGTTCCGCCACTTCGGCATGAAGTTTGACTGCTTGTTCATTATACGAAAACAGAAAGAAACTTTCAAGTCCAAAAGCATAATTTTTTTTAAATATATCCTCAAAAAAATTTGTATAAAATCATATTTTCTGTTACAAAAGAAGGAGTTAGTGAGTCATAATTATGACACGGTATTTTTTTTTGTGGTGATGGGTACCAAACATGGGTTTTATTAGCTAAAGGATTCTAATAGTAAACGTAGAACATTTACTAAACGCAGGGTTTTTAAGTTTCTTTTTAACTAATTGGAAACTATTTGTGGATAATACTCTGTAAGTAAAAACTGGTAGAGGAGGGGGACCCTTGCCCCTGGAAGATCAGTTGTTAGTAGAGCGCAGTAAAAAAGGTGATAGGGAAGCCTTTGAACATTTGGTAGGGATATATGAACAAAAGGTTTATACCATTGCCTACCGATTAATGGGAAACCATGCTGACGCTGCGGATTTAGCACAGGACGCTTTTATTAAAATATATCAGGCATTGCCTAATTTTCGGGGTGATTCTAGTTTTAGTACCTGGATTTATCACATTACAGTCAATGTGTGCCGGGATGAACTACGAAAAAGGCAAAGAAGGCCAACCGTATCCTTGGATGATAATAATGGTGATGGGAATAACTATACATACGAGATACGAAGCACAGCACCAGGTCCTGAGGAAATGCTAGACCGTAGTGAAACACAGGTGATGATCCAGCAATGTTTGGATAGTCTGAATGATGATTATCGCACCATACTGATTATGCGAGAGATTCAAGAACTGGCCTACGAAGAAATCGCAGAAATCTTAGGGTGTTCTTTGGGTACTGTAAAATCTCGGTTGAGTCGTGCCAGGCAAGCATTAAAGGAGAAAATCAGCAAACAGATGGAACCTCTATCCCCTTGTAAACGTCTAGCAAAGTAAGGAGGGATGTTCCCGTGCGTTGCCAAGATGTTATGGAATTATTATCTCCATATCTGGATGGGGCACTTGCCACTGAAGAGCGGGAGGCTGTTCGGTTGCATGTGGCTCGTTGTCCAAAATGTAGTGCTGAGTTAGAAGAACTCAGGGCTTGCATTGGCATGCTTAAGGAACTACCCCTGGTTGCTCCGCCAACCGGATTTAGAGTTGGCCTGATGGAGAAAATTGATCAATTGCCGTCCCAACAAGCTAGTTCCCAAGACAAAAATATTTTTGATCATATCACCGGTATTGCCAAGAGTTCTTGGTATCGGGTGGTTGCGGTAGCTGCCGTTATGGCCATGGCTGTAGGGCTTACCTCTCTATGGGAGAAAGAAGGTATGCAGTTTTCTCCCCTGGAACAAAATCCTAAGGGTGTAGTAGCTGTTCATGAACCACAGAAAGCAACTAAAGAATCCCCTGTAGTGAAAGCGCAACAGCCCTCCCAGATGGGGCAGCAGCAGTCAAGTGAACCTCAGGGTGCGGTCAATAATAAAGGCTCTGGAGTGAAACAACCCGAACCCCAGCAGGGGCATGCCACAGTTCCCGCGATAACTGAAGCGTTGAAAAAGCAGGTAGAAGGTTATGTGCCGAAGCCAAGTACCGAGATGGCAGTGGTTAGTGCTACCTTGAGGTTGGATGTTGTAGATATTGAGGCTGCCTTAAAATCCGTAGGTTCTATTGCCCTAAGTAATGGGGGGACCTATTTAGGTTCTCAAGATAGTGGTTCCATTGGTATAAAAGTTCCTCGGCAAAGCTTTGAACGGGTTATTGGTGCTTTGCAAAAATTGGGTGGTGTCTTATCCTATTTGCCCACTGAAAAGGACGTAAGCGCTCAGCACCAAACAGCAAAGGCGGAGTTAGAACGCCTGAAGACTGAGCAAGGGGTGCTACAGACGAAACTCACCAGTGAGTCCAGTCAAGAATTGGAAAGACAGCTTGCTGATTTGAACCAAGCACTTTTAAAGCAAATAGACACGATGAAACAACTGGAAGATCGAACCAACCACTGCTTGATCAATATAACTCTTCAATAACGAATTATAACGGGAGTGGAGCAAAAATTATTTTTTGTGCCACTCCTTTTTTATCATGGTCCACCAGCTTTTGCTAATTTTTCGAGGAATTAATTTTCTAGCAAGGATATGGAAATTAACTGCTTGTTTGCTATATAAAAATGGTTTACAATAAGTCTATATTTCTAGTGAACTAACCAATTTATGAAGGAGGTTACTCTAAATGAAAGAAAAAGTTATTGAAGTATTAGAACAAGTTCGTCCCTTTCTTCAGAGAGATGGTGGCGATGTGGAGTTTGTAGATGTGGATGATGCCGGTGTAGTCAAAGTTAAGTTAAGAGGTGCTTGCGGTAGTTGCCCTGGAGCACTTTACACTTTGAAGAACGGCATTGAACGTACTTTACAACAACATATTCCAGAAGTTAAAGAAGTTATTCGTGTAGACTAGTTACTAGAAGAACCACAGGGATGTATTCGTACATGACCTGTGGTTTTTTATTTTAATCTATTTGGAAAGTATAAAGCTGCATAAGGGCAAACTAACGGCTTGTTAACCTTATCCGATAGGACAGGTAAGCAAGCCAAGTTTTTCTAGCAGCGTATTTTGTACTAAATTTCTTTCCATCTGGAGATATTTAGATTATGGCTGTTGATAAGGGGGTGAAATAAATGCGTGAAGAAGTTAAAGCAGCTCTAGAGCAGGTTCGTCCCTTTTTACAAAGAGATGGTGGCGATGTTGAACTGGTAGATGTTGATGAAACATCCGGTATTGTCAAGGTGAAACTAAAGGGTGCCTGTGGTGGCTGACCCGGTGCAACCTATACCCTGAAAAATGGGATTGAGCGGTCGCTCAAGCAGGCTGTTCCAGAAGTAAAAGAAGTAGTTCAAGTAAATTAGAAAAACTAAGGTTTGCGCCAAGTCTTTAGACGTCGGCGCAAACCTTAGTTTTTCTAATACTTTCGTCAATGGAAATTTATATTTTCTGAAAGTAAACAAATCCCCTTGCTTAGGCAGGGGGATGTTGCTTTAGGGCAAAATCTATAAAAGCCTCTACCATAGGGCTTTTGTTTTTTCGGCGGGGATAGACCAAATAGAGATCTCGTTCCATCGGCACATCTTTTATTTTAAGGGTGACAATTTTGCCCAGGGCCAGTTCCTTTAATACCGCCCAACGAGATACTACGGAGACTCCGGCACCGGCTTCCACCGCCGTTACAATGGCTCCGGTACTGCCGAGTTCTAGAACGATGTTTAGCTTATCGGAGGATAAGCCGCCTTTGGCTAAATAAGTCTCTACCACCGTGCGAGTGCCAGACCCCAATTCTCGCCAAACCAAAGGTTCCTTGGCTAGCTTTTCTAAGGATATTTCAGATACCTTTGCAAAGGGATGGTCCGGGGGAGCAATGACCACCAGTTCATCTGAAAAGAATTTGATGCCTTCAATACGTTTGTTGTTCGGTAGAATACCAACCGCTGCTACATGAGCGGCTTCTTCCAACAGCTTACGGGTAGCTTCTTTGGAATCACCAATGTGCAAGACGGTATGAACATCGGGGTGTGCTCTTTTAAAGGAAGCAATAATGGGAGGCAAAATATAATGACCCGGAATGGTACTGGCCCAGATGATCATACGTCCTCGAATTTCTCCGGACATTTGGCGTATTTCCCGATCGGCACGGTTTAATAGGTCTAATATTTCTTTGGCATGCCGGTAGAAAATTTCACCGGCAGGAGTTAGGCTTACCCCACGACCCCTTCGTTCTACCAAAGGAGTGCCAAAATGTGTTTCTAGTACACTTAACTGTTTACTAATAGCGGGTTGCGTAATATGAATGTCTTGAGCCGCTAGGGAAAGGTTTTTTTTCTCTGCTACAGCGATGAAAGTTTGTAATGTAGTTATATTCATTATAATCACCAGGAATAGTATAACACTTTCGATACACGATTAACATAATAACTTAACAGAGTTTTATTTACTGCTTGTTACTATTGAGGAGTCTGTTAATAACCGCGGCAAATTCGCCCCAGGTTACCGGTGCATCTACAGGATGGTTATTAAAGATAACACCCGCATCAATTAGTTTTTGAATCTCTCCTTGGGGATTCCAGACGGGTGTCGAGGGTTGGGTAGGCTCCGGTTGTGGTTCAGGCGTTACGGCTGCCAAGTTTAAAATGCGCACCAGCCCAGCCGTGATGGCATCGCTCATGCCTCTCATAAATTCATCGTCTTTTAAAAAGGCGGCATCCTTCGCTGTGTCTATAAAAAGTATCTCAATGAGGCAGGCAGGCATATTGGTTTGTCTTAACACGGCAAAGTTAGCTTTCTTTTCGCCTCTGTCGACAATGCCGTAACTTTTTACAAAGGTAGTGATGGTTTGATGCAAGGCGGTGCGAAGATTCCCTGTGACGGAGTTCACCGGACCGTTGTAAATAAAGCTCTCAAAGCCAGTTCCGCCGCCGGCATTGACGTGGATCGATAGAAAATAATCTGCCCTTAGGTTGTTGGCGAAGGTAGCACGGGTGTCAAGGGAAAGGAAGGTGTCGTCATCCCGGGTTAATCGTACAGTAACATCATAATTGCCTAATCTTTTCGCCACTTTACGAGCTACCATCAGGGTAATTTCTTTTTCTAATAAATCATTGCCAACTGCACCTGGATCCTTACCTCCGTGGCCTGGATCAAGTACAATAATTTTTTTTGCCACTGTTAAAACCTCCTTCCAGTAAAGGATATTCTAAAAAGAATCGGCTATGCCTGATATACCTTTACTTGACGATGTTTCAACAGTGGTAATTGCTGTCTTATCTGAGCTAGCAGCTTCAGATCTATGGTTGCCGTGAGGACAGTGGGTTGTTCCGCCGCTTGCACGATTACTTCACCCCAGGGGGAGGTGACCAAGGAATGACCATAGGCAATAAAATCGGCGCCTTTGTCCCTGGCAGGGGAGATTGCTGCTACATAAATTTGGTTATCCAAAGCCCTCGCTCGCATGGTTACTTCCCAGTGAGCAGGACCGGTAACCATGGTGAAGGCTGCAGGTAAAATGAGTAAAACAATGCCTTGTAAGGTCATGGTGCGAATTAGTTCGGGAAAGCGGATATCGTAGCAAATGGCTACCCCCACCCGACCAAAGGGTGTATCGAAGCTTGTGGCGGCATGACCAGGGGAAAGTGTATCTGATTCTTTAAAAGTGATGCCATCGGGAATATCAATATCAAATAAATGAACTTTTCGATGTCGGGCCAGCAGGTCTCCCGTGGGGCTGAAAATAAAGGAGGAATTATAGAATTTACCATTCTCCTGTTCTGGGATGGAACCGCCAACTAAATAAACGGAGTTTTCCTTGGCCAGCTGAGACAGGCGGTTTATTGTTTTACCACCGGGAAATTCTTCTGCATAGCTTGCAAAATACTGGTTTCCGTAGGGGCAATTGAACATTTCGGGCAGTGCAACCAACTGACAGCCCTGTTGGGCTGCCTTTTGGATGGCTGAGGCAGCCCTTTCTAGATTTAGCTCCTTCGATTGATCAACTTGCATCTGGCAAAGCCCGATTTTAAAACTTTCCACTACGCTATTCCCCCTGCCCTATTTTTTCACTTTCAGAGAGAAAAAATTTCTATTGATGAAAGTATAAGAAAAACTAAGGCTTCCGCCGAAGTCTAAAGACTTGGCGTAAGCCAAGTTTTTCTAACTACAGGATAGCATGGCAGAGGAGTTTCGTCTATTTGTTGCCTCCTACTCCACCCGGTTTTTTCCTTTTTCCTTGGCTAAGTAGAGCGCTTCGTCTGCATAGGCCAGGAGATCTTTTTCTTTGCGGCCGTTTTTGGGCCATTCTGCGATCCCCATGGAAACGGTAAAGGGAGGTTCTGCGACTTCGGCCAGACGCATTCTAACTTTCTCTCCGACGACTTTGGCGCCGTCCCAGGGCGTATTA
>CAMKDG010000003.1 GCA_946411205.1 uncultured Desulfotomaculum sp. | reverse complement strand
TTTCCATATCCCCGCCCACTTCGGCTAAGGCTTTTTTGCAATCCATCATACCAGCACCGGTACGCTCTCTTAATTCTTTAACCATGCTTGCAGAAATCTCTGCCATGACCTGTTCCTCCTTTAGGTTCCATCCGATTAATCTTGTGCTATTATAACCATATTTTTCCCTCAACAAACATTGAAAGGAAGGCTATAATAACCCATAAAAACTGTTTATTTTGGTTTTTCCTATGGAAACTTCCATTATTTTGATCGATTTTAAAGTATAAAAAAAGGTAGGGGCCTCCCGTTCTAGCAAGACGCCCACTACCTAACATTCCTACTCTGCGACTTGTTCGCCCTGTTTACCTTCCAATACGGCATCAGCCATCTTGTTGGTAAGCAGTTTTACTGCCCGAATAGCGTCATCGTTACCGGGAATTACATAATCAACCTCGTCAGGATCGCAGTTGGTATCAACAATGGCTACAATGGGAATGCCAAGCTTGCGAGCTTCTGCCACTGCAATGCGTTCCTTGCGGGGATCAATCACAAACAGTGCCGAGGGCAGGCGACGCATATTTTTAATGCCACCCAGGAACTTGTCCAGCTTTTCTTTTTCATGCATCAGCTGAGCAACTTCTTTTTTGGGTAAAACCTCAAATGTGCCGTCCTGTTCCATGCGTTCCAGTTCATGCAATCTATCAATACGACGACGGATGGTTTGGAAGTTGGTTAACATCCCACCCAGCCAACGCTGATTCACAAAATACATACCGCAACGCTCGGCTTCTTCCTTAACAGCTTCCTGAGCCTGCTTTTTGGTACCCACAAATAAGATGGTACCACCTTCAGCAGAGTTTTGCTTGACAAAGTCATAGCACTCTTCAACTTTCTTAACGGTCTTCTGCAAATCGATGATGTAAATACCGTTACGATCGGTGAAGATATAGGGAGCCATTTTAGGGTTCCACCGACGGGTTTGGTGTCCAAAATGAACACCTGCTTCCAGTAACTGCTTCATGGAGATAACTGCCATAGCTAGTTACACCTCCTCCCACTTTGTTTTTAATCCTCCGTTCTCCTCATTTCTGGCAAGACCTTAAAAATAAGGCAACCTTGCACAAATCAGAGAACGTGTGTAGTTAACACCAAAGAGAATTTTAGCATAATCAGCCGAATGATGCAAGGGGATTGTATAGAAAAGGCCACAGCAAAATTTGCTGCGGCCTTCTTAACAACGCTTAACTATGCTTTAGTCTTTGCAGTTCTTCAATGAGACGGTCGTTCAGCACCCGAATGTAAGTACCCTTCATACCCAGAGATTTAGATTCAATAACGCCTGCACTCTCGAATTTACGCAGGGCATTGACAATTACAGAACGGGTAATACCCACACGGTCGGCTATCTTACTGGCTACCAACACACCTTCGTCCCCTTCTAACTGTTCAAAGATATGCTGAACAGCATCCAATTCAGAGTACGAGAGGGTACCCAGAGCAATTTGTACTGCAGCTTTCTTGCGGGCTTCTTCTTCCATTCTACCAGCCCGGGCCCGCAGAATTTCCATCGCTACAACGGTAGCACCATATTCAGCCATAACTAAGTCTTCATCAGTAAAGTCCTGGTTAAACTTAGCCAATACCAAGGTACCCAAACGGGAACCAGCTCCCACAATTGGGACCACAGTTGAAACTTTATTTTGACCCTTGCATTTTTCTTCAGCAAAGAATACGCAAGAATCATAGGCTTGACAAAAGTTTGCATGGGTTTCATTAACGTTTAATAAGCTGTCATTGTATTCTTCCGGAAAACGCTTAGAGCCCTCTACAATATCTTTCATAATGTCACAAGCAAACTGAGGCATAAATCTGTAGCCCAATGCTCTGCCCCGACGGTCAATAATATAGCAATTACATTCAATATTCTGAGATAAAACTTCAGCTATTTCGCCAAAATCAACCGGATAACCGGCAGATTTTTGCAATAGCTTATTAATTGCACGGGTTCTTTTTAATAGATTACTCAACGCTGTCACTCTCCCCTGGTTATTAGAGAATATAACGACTTAGATCACGGTTTGCTACGACATCTTTTAGTTTTTCCCGAACATATTCACTGTCTATTGTGAGTGACTGTCCTTTACGTTCCGGGGCCTCAAAAGAAACGTCCTCCAGAAGTTTCTCCAAAATGGTGTGTAGACGTCTTGCACCAATATTTTCATTTTGTTCATTAACAGTATAAGCAATATCGGCAATTTCCACAAGGGAATTTTTTGAAAATTCAATATAAACTTCTTCTGTACGTAACAATTCTGTATATTGCTTGATTAGAGAGTTTTGTGGCTCAATTAAAATTTGTTCAAAATTACTGCGGCTAAGACTCTCCAGTTCCACCCTGATTGGGAAACGCCCCTGCAATTCCGGTATTAAATCAGAAGGCTTTGCAATGTGAAAGGCACCAGCCGCAATGAATAAAATATGATCTGTTTTGACAGCACCATATTTTGTCATGATCGTAGATCCCTCAACGATGGGCAAAATATCCCTTTGTACACCACCACGAGATACATCTGCTCCACCGCTAGTTCCTTCACGGGTGGCAATTTTATCAATTTCGTCCAAGAAGATAATACCATTATCTTCAGCTCTTTTGACAGCCTGAGCAGTTAATTCATCCATATCAATTAATTTTTGAGCCTCTTGCTGGGTTAATATCTTTCTAGCTTCGCTCACGGTAACCTTGCGTTTGCGTTTCTTTTTGGGGAAGATATTCCCCAACATATCCTGCATGTTAAGGCCTAATTCCTCAACTCCATTACCGGTAAATACCTCTAGCATAGGAGAATTGTTGCCCTCAACCTCAATCTCTAGGTATTCCTGTTCCAATTCCCCACGACTTACTTTTTCCCTTAGGGTCTCTCTTTCAAACTTAATACGGCTGTTGTGCTGCTCCCATTTCTGATCATCTTCTTGATTATCCTGAACCCCACCAAATAACATTTCAAAAGGATTTTTGGTTTGTGCCGGTTTGCCGGAGAGGGGAGCAAGTAATTCAACAATTCGTTCTTCGGCCATACGCTTAGCCTTTTCTTCTACTTCTTCAATCTTTTCTAATTTGATCATACGAATAGATGTTTCCACCAGGTCTCGTACCATGGATTCTACATCCCGTCCCACATAGCCTACTTCCGTAAACTTAGTAGCCTCTACCTTGACAAAGGGAGCTTTTACAAGCTTAGCCAGTCTGCGGGCTATTTCAGTTTTACCCACACCGGTGGGACCAATCATTAATATGTTCTTAGGCACCACTTCATCGATTAAGTCTTCAGGCAGTTTACTGCGACGGTAACGATTTCGCAAGGCAACAGCAACAGCTCGCTTGGCTTTTTCCTGACCTACTATATATTTGTCCAGTTCTCCCACTATCTGTCGAGGTGTTAGGGCCTCCATAGGCTTCAACTCCTTTTCTGACCCATTTTTTAAATTTCCTCCACCACGATATTGTTATTAGTATAAACACAAATGTCAGCAGCTAGACTTAGAGCCTCTCGGGCAATTTCTCCCGGAGCTAAAGCTGTATGTTTAGCCAATGCTCTGGCGGCCGCTAAAGCGAATGGGCCCCCTGAACCAATGGCAGTTACTCCTTCATCTGGCTCAATAACTTCCCCATTTCCTGATAAAACCAATAAATTCTCCTGATTAGCGACAATTAACATCGCTTCCAGGGCACGTAGATATTTATCAGTACGCCATTCTTTAGCCAATTCTACCGCTGCTCGCATTAAGTTACCATGATACTCTTCTAACTTTCCCTCAAACTTTTCAAACAGGGTAAAGGCATCTGCCACAGAACCAGCAAAACCAGCAATGACTTTCCCCTGATGGAGGCGTCTTACCTTGCGAGCAGTATGCTTCATAATGGTATTCTGACCAAAGGTTACTTGGCCATCTCCGGCAACAGCAACTTTGGTTCCTTTTTTTACTGCAACAATGGTTGTGGCGTGCATCATTAGTATCCCTTCCCTTACTCCGGTATCTTATGCCCGTGGATGGCTTAACGTATAAACCTTTTTTAACTTTTTCTTGGTAACATGTGTATACAGCTGGGTCGTTGACAAAGAGACATGACCTAACAATTCCTGAACACTCCGTAAATCGGCACCGTTATCCAAGAGATGAGTAGCAAAGGAATGGCGAATGGTGTGAGGGCTGACACCCTCCTTTAGCCCTAATTGCTGACAATACTTGGCCACAATTTTGCGTATACCTCTATCACTTAGCCGACTACCTTGATAATTTACAAAAACTGCTTGACAATCCCGCAGGGCAACATAAGGACGTGCCGATTGCAAGTAAATCTTTAGGACGTCAACTGCTTGTTGATGAATCGGCACAATTCTTTCTTTAGATCCCTTACCCATAACCCGTACAAAACCTCTGCCCAAATCAAGCTGATTCAGATTTAAGGACACTAATTCAGAAACTCGGATACCACTGGCATATAGAAGTTCCAGTAATGCCCTATCTCTGATACCGAGTCTGCTTTCATCGGGTGCCTCTACCAAATGCTTGGTCTCCTCTGGATACATGAACCGGGGCAGTCTTTTTTCCTGCTTTGGATTGTTAACTCTTTGTATCGGGTTATTGCCTACCAGACCTTCGTTACATAAGAATCTAAAAAAGGTTCGCCATGCCGCCAATCGCCTGGCTACAGTAGCCCGGCTAAGCTTTCTCTGATAAAGTTGTGCCAAATACTGTCGCAATAATTTGCCATCAATGGCAGTTGGCACTAACTCCTCCTCGGAAACTTTTAGAATCTGGGCAAAAAATCCTAGGCCATCAAACAAGTCTTTCTGATAGGCCTCAATGGTATGATTTGAAAAATTTTTACGTATACGTAAAAAATCAACGTAATGATCAATTAAAATGTACATAATATTATACACCATTGTCGAATTTTGAAATCTTATAAAATATATCACAAGCAAAGTTGAAATTGCAACTACCTTTTGACAATTCAAAGTTAAATTATTGTTAAC
Organism: uncultured Desulfotomaculum sp.; assembly: GCA_946411205.1. GTDB lineage: Bacteria > Bacillota > Desulfotomaculia > Desulfotomaculales > Desulfotomaculaceae > Desulfotomaculum. The sequence continues at coordinate 50,362 of CAMKDG010000003.1, read as the reverse complement.
TTCATTTTCTGATAGAGTCAATCTTTGTAAGGGCTCTCTCGGCATGAGCTTGCCCTCGCTCCCTTTTTCCCTTTAGCCGGACAGGAAGTTCAGGAAATAGACCAAAGGTAACATTCATTGGCTGGAAATTACCTTGGGGTACCGAAGTTATGTAATGGATCAGTGCTCCATGGGCGGTTTCCGGTGGAAGTAAAAGAAACTCCTCACCTGTAACCAATCTGGCCGCATTTACTCCCGCTACCAAGCCTGCGGCAGCTGACTCCACATATCCCTCCACCCCTGTGATTTGTCCAGCAAAAAAAATGGAGTCTCTATCTTTTAATTGCAGTGTGGGTTTTAATAGTGCTGGTGAATTAATATATGTATTACGGTGCATCACACCATATCTTACAAACTCGGCATTTTCTAAACCCGGTATCAAACTAAATACTCTTTTTTGTTCTCCCCATTTAAGATTGGTTTGAAAGCCAACCAAGTTAAAGAGCGTCCCTTCGGCATTATCCTGTCTAAGTTGTACCACCCCATGGGGTCTCTTACCAGTCCGAGGATCTGTTAAACCTACGGGCTTTAAGGGACCATAAACCAACGTATCCTTGCCTCGGGAGGCCAATACTTCTACGGGCATACAACCCTCGAAATGAACCTGTTTTTCAAATTCCTTAAGAGGGGCCCTTTCCGCATTAACCAACGCCTCATAAAATATCTCATACTCTTCACGATTCATGGGACAATTTAAGTAAGCCTCTTCCCCCTTGCCATAACGAGAAGCCCTGAATACCTTTGTCATGTCCAAGGATTCCTGCGTCACAATGGGAGCTGCTGCGTCATAAAAGTAGAGGTATTGCTCCCCCGTTAACCTAGCAATCTCCAATGATAACTCTTCAGATGTCAGGGGGCCGGAAGCAATAATAACAATGCGATCTTCCGGAATCTGGGTAACTTCTTCTCTGTGTACACACACCAAAGGATGCTCTTCTAATTTTTTTGTAATATATTGTGAAAATCCTTCTCGATCCACAGCTAGCGCCCCGCCAGCCGGTACTTTACATTGGTCCGCTGCTGCGATAATTAAGGAGTCCAACCGACGCATCTCTTCTTTGAGTAAGCCTACGGCATTTTCTATCGCTGCAGCTCTTAGCGAATTACTACAAACTAATTCAGAAAAATAAGGGGTGTGGTGGGCAGGAGGATATTTTTGAGGCCTCATTTCATATAAATCTACCCCGATACCACGTTGACAAAGCTGCCAAGCTGCCTCAGACCCTGCTAATCCTGCTCCAATTACCATTACCCTTGTGTCTGTCATTCTTTTTGTGCCTCCTAGTTAACCTCTCACATCTGGTTAACGCCTTTCTTTTTGCTTCTTGTTGTTGTCTTTGTCGTTTTTTTGGCTGTAGTTTTAGCTGTACTTTTTGTTGCAGCTTTTGTCTTGGATTTTGTTGTCTTTACTTCTTTTGTCTTATCCGTAGATCCACCGTCACCCTTGGCGGGACACTCCTCGTTAACACAGAGGAGTTGTTTTTCCTTACTCCGACTATTTTTCTCTACCATCATAAAACCACAATGGGGACATTTCTCTTGCGTCGGTGTATCCCAGGTAACAAATTGGCATTCAGGATATTTGCTACAACCATAGAACTTACGACCTTTTTTACTACGTCTTAATACCATTTCTCCTTCACACTTAGGACAACCTACCCCCGTAGGTTCAAGCAGCGGTTTCGTATTGCGGCAGTCAGGAAAACCCGGACAAGCTAAAAATTTGCCAAAACGTCCTAATTTTATCACCATATTTTTACCGCATTGCTCACAAATTTCGTCCGATACTTCATCAGCTACCTTAACCTTGCCAATGACATCTTCAGCTTTTTCTAAGGTATCTTTAAACGGATGATAAAAATCCTTTAGAATGCCTGCCCATTCTTGATCACCTTCAGCGATTTGATCCAGTTTCTCTTCCATGTCAGCAGTAAATTCAATATTGATAATATCGGGAAAATGATTTTTTAAGAGTTCTATAACAATCATACCCAGCTCTGTTGGGTAAAATTGTTTACTTTCCCGCACTACATAACCGCGTTTTTGAATGGTTTCCACAATGGGAGCATAGGTACTGGGACGTCCAATACCCTTTTCTTCAAGTACCTTGACCAAGGTTGCATCGGTATAACGCGGCGGCGGTTGAGTAAAGTGCTGTTTGGGAGTGAGTGATTTAAGGTCAACTTTATCCCCTTCAGTCAACTCCGGCAGAAGTTTTTCTTCGTCCTTAGTTCCTTCGTCATTTCCTTCTATATATACTTGCATAAAACCAGGAAATTTTACAATAGAACCACTGGCACGGAAAGTGTACTCTCCGGCAGCTATATCCATACTGGTCGTATCGATAATGGCCGATGCCATTTGACTGGCAACAAATCTCGCCCAAATAAGCTTGTAAAGCTTGAATTGATCGTTGGTTACATATTGCTTAACACTTTCTGGATCTAAATTAACCGAAGTCGGTCGAATCGCTTCATGGGCATCCTGGACCTTGCCCTTAGCCGCTGTTTGTCTGGGTTGCTTGGGTATGTAAGCTGGACCAAAGCGCTCCAGGATAAAGGACTTGGCTTCATCCGTTGCTGTTTCTGATACCCTCGTCGAATCGGTACGTATATACGTAACCAAACCCATAGGCCCTTGCTTGCCTAATTCAATACCTTCATAAAGCTGTTGGGCCACTACCATGGTTTTCCGTGAAGTAAAGTTTAATTTTCTGGACGCTTCCTGCTGCAGTGAACTCGTAGTAAAAGGAGCCGCTGGGTTACGAAGTTTTTCCTTTCTGGTGATGCTTTCTACACGGTAGGAACTATCCTTTAAATCAGCCAGAATCTGATCCATGGCTTCTTTACTAGATATTTCGAGCTTCTTATTTTTATATTTGTGCAGCTTTGCTTCAAAAGGGGACTTTCCGGATTTACTAAATTTAGCTGTCAGGGACCAGTATTCTTCAGGAATAAAGGCTTGAATCTCTTCTTCCCGGTCGCAGATTAGTCTTACAGCAACGGACTGTACTCTACCAGCCGATAACCCCTTCTTTACTTTACGCCAAAGCAGTGGACTTAAATTATAACCCACCAGCCTATCCAGAATTCTTCTAGTCTGTTGTGCATTCACTCTATCCACATCGATAGGACGGGGCTGTTTAACCGCCTGCTGGATAGCATTTTTGGTTATTTCGTTAAATTCAATACGACATGGGGTGTGTTCATCAATATCCAGCAGCTTTGATAAATGCCAAGCTATAGCTTCACCTTCCCGGTCCGGGTCAGAGGCTAACAACACTCGATCAACCTTCTTAACAGCTGACCGTAGATCTTTAATGATGTCTCCCTTTCCCCTAATGGCGATGTATTTTGGTGAAAAATTATTTTCTACATCTACACCAAACTGACTCTTTGGCAAATCCCGTACATGCCCCATAGATGCTTTAACCGTAAAATTTTTCCCCAAGTACTTACCAATACTTTTCGCTTTTGCAGGTGATTCTACAATAACTAATGTTTTGCTCAATTAGGTACACCTCATTTAATGAACGCTTCTAAAAAGATAAACGGATTAAGGATTTTTCTTGGTTAGAACTATTATTTTCCCTTACTACTTTTTACAATGTATCGTAAAGATAAACTTTTTATTTCTACTTTCACCAATAGATATTTCATATTTTCTGAAAGTAGAACAATAATGACTTACAACCCAGCTGACACATACATTTTTCCGGGAAGTACCCGAATTAAACCTTTAATCTCCAACATGGTAAGAGCAACTGCAACTTCACTGGCCGATAAATAACACTGGCTAATGATTTGTTCCTGAGTACTTGGCAAATGAGAGAGTGCGGCAAACACAACCTTCTCACTACCAGTCAATGTGTCCTTGTTTTCTATCAGATCAGGTTGTTGAAGGCTACTATCCCCTAATCCGAACTCCTCCAATACCTCTGCCGGACGGGTCACCAACACTGCTCCCTGTCTAATTAGCTTATTAGTACCCTCACTTTTAACATTCGTAATATTCCCTGGGATAGCCATCACTTCTCTGCCCTGTTCCAAGGCAAAATCAGCCGTTATTAAAGCACCGCTCTTGGCGGCAGCTTCCACCACCAATAGCCCTTTACATAAACCACTGATAATTCTATTTCTACTGGGGAAATGCCACGCGGTGGGAGGTGTCCCCGGTGGAAATTCTGTGATAATGGTTCCTTGCTCCATAATTTTTTTCATTAATAAACTGTTTTCCCTGGGGTATACCACATCTGGCCCACATCCCAGAACAGCTATGGTAGCACCACAACCCTTTAGTGCTCCCTGGTGAGCCGAGCTATCAATCCCCCGGGCCATACCGCTAACAATGACTAATCCGGCACGTGCCAATTCACAGGCGAAGGATTCTGCAGCAGCCAGTCCGTAAGGACTCGCTTTACGAGAGCCAACCATGGCCAAATGAATTTTATCTAGGTTGGGCAATTTCCCACGAACAAAAAGTGCAAAGGGTGGATCATAGATATTCCTTAACAGTGCAGGGTATTGTTCATCCTCTACTGTGATAACCTGACACTGTAGTTTTCTAAGAAGTTGATCCAATTTATCATAATCTAAGGTTTCTCTACACCTGACTAAGGCTTTGGCCCTCTGGCGATCTAAAAAGGAAACTTGAGCTAAATCTGTTTCTGAAGCCTCCCAGGCCTCCTGGGGAGAGCCAAAATGATCAATTAATTGCCATAAACGGCGACCACTGCCAGGCATAAGTAATTGCCAGTATATCCAATATTGCCGTTTAGCCAAACTACCACCCCTTAAAAAGGATTATCTACCACTTTCGGGGCTATAAATGGATTATCCTTCCAAAGCACAAAATTTGTTTGGATTTTTCCATCTCTTGGTAGTGATTCGTCCGTGACCTAAAGGTCATAAGTAAGTCGGCAAAAGCTATTTGTCTTTAGGCATGCTGGAGAATAGGAGCTAGACTTTGGTAGTTTTCCAACATGTTTTGATGCAAGTCACCCCATACGGCTAATCGCTGGAATATGGTCTCCATCGTAAAATGTTGCGGCAAAATGCTACGTTGTTCAATTTCCTCCCAAAGAATTGGTGTGGAAACCGTTGCTCCGGGTAAGGGTCTTACACTATAGGTCCAGGCCATACTTTTACCACGGGTATTTTGCAGATAATCCACATATATTTTTTCCGAACCTCGCTTATCTAAAGACCTTTCTATGGTTGCTTTCTTCGGCAATATGCCAGTCACCAACCGGGCGATTACCCCCATGGCTTTAGTCACTTCCTGAAAAGTGTAGCACGGCTCTACCGGAATAAATATATGAATTCCAGTGGCTCCTGAAGTCTTAGGGTATCCTTTTATTTGCAATTGATCTAAAGCTTTTTTTACTACTAAGGCCACTTCCATCACATCATCAAAATTGGCCGCTTCCCCCGGATCTAAATCGATAATGGCCAAATCCGGATTTTCTATCCTATTTTTTTGCGACAACCAAGCATGCATTTCGATACATCCCTGATTTGCCAACCAAGCTAACGTTGCCCTATCTTCACAAACGATGTAATTAACCAATTTCCCCGAATGAACAATACTAACGGTTTGTATCCATTCCGGGGCATACTCGGGACATTCCTTCTGGTAAAAATTTTTGCCTGCAATACCATCGGGATATCTTTTCATGACTAAGGGGCGACCTTTAAGATGGGGCAACAGGTAGGGCGCAATGTCCGTATAATACTTTACCAAATGGGCTTTGGTCAAGCCTTCAGGCCACATTAACTTAGTAAGATTGGTAAGTTTAATCTGTTTTCCTTCCATTACTACTTCTGTTGCAGTAGCAGTTGGCATTTGCTCGCCCCCTTGAATTTATTACCCTTATTTGTCCCCAAGGCAGCAAAAAATATAATAGCCCAGCAGTTCAATCTGCCAGGCTACTCGTATTTATTAAGTTAAGAAGAAAAAGTAAAGATAGACCGTGGAGATAATAATGGAAACGATCATTAACGGGAAAGCCACCTTCATAAAGCCAAGGAAAGTAAACTTAATCCCCTGTTTTTCAGCCATCCCTGCCACAACTACGTTTGCAGAGGCACCGATAATGGTACCGTTGCCACCCAGACAGGCCCCCAGGGATAAAGACCACCAAAGGGGATCTAGGTTTGTTATACCACCCAGACGACCCATATCCTGAATAAGGGGGATCATCGTTGCCACAAAGGGAATATTATCCACAAAGGCAGAAGCAATGGCTGACAACCAAAGAATTAACATCCCCGTAGTTAACAGTTCTCCACCGGTTAATTCCAGAGCTTTCACAGCAATCCACTCGATAACGCCAACCTCTACCAAACCACCAACTAAAATAAATAGTCCGGCAAAGAAGAAAATAACCGGCCATTCCACTGCTTCCAGAGCATGTTCTGGCTCTTCTCGGGTTACTAACAACAAGAGTGCCGCCCCTGCCAAAGCAATGGTAGCGGATTCCAAGTGTAAATACTGGTGTAACAGAAAGCCAGTAATCGTCAAAACAAGAACAACCAAAGACTGTTTAAGAAGTTTTGCATCTTTTATTTCATCGTTTTCGTTCATGGCCATTATGTTCTTCTTTAATTCTTCACGCACAGCAAAGGATTTGCGGTAAATTATTTTTAACAGATAAATTGTTACAATCATAATCACAATAACAACCGGGGCTAAATTAATCACAAAATCCATAAAACCGAGACCAACAGCGGAACCAATCATGATATTCGGCGGATCACCAATTAAAGTTGAGGTCCCCCCAATGTTGGAGGCCAACACTTCTGAGATTAGGATTGGCATGGGGTTAATCTCCAGTGACCTAGCGATAGAAAAGGTTACTGGTACAATTAACAAAACGGTGGTTACGTTATCTAATAAGGCGGATAAAACTGCGGTAATAACCGACAAAGCCACTAAAATGGCTAATGGTTCACCTTTACTAAACTTAGCAGATTTTACAGCTAAATACTCAAATACGCCAGAGCGTCTGGTAATTCCTACAATAATCATCATACCAACCAGTAACCCAATGGTATTAAAGTCGATATGATGAATAGCTTCCTCCTGGTGTAGAATGCCCGCGATAATAAGAATCATGGCACCAAACAAAGCCACTACTGTTCTATGTATCTTTTCTGAAATAATAATTGCGTAAGATATTAAAAAGACAGTAGTAGCCAAAATAACCTGGCTATTTCCTTCCATATTACATCACCTCAAATATTTTATAATGATACGGATTAATTCCGCCAACAGTAATTATAAACCCAGTGTTTCCTTAACACAACAAGAAGTGACATTTTTATTTGTCACCCTTTCTAAAAAGGGAGTGCCGCAAAACTTTTGCGCACTCCTTTTTTAGCTTTAAGCCATAAGACTAAGGCCGATGGCTGATGCACATCATCGGTTCATTGTGCAACAGCCCCCTCTTTAGAAAATTTAGTGTATCAAAGCTGGAATACCAATAATTGGCCAGAATGTTAGTGAGAAAATAGCCACCATTGCCAAAATGGCTAGACTGGCTGGCATACCGGTAACAAAGAATTCACCCGTAGTAAACTGCTTAGATTGGTAAGCAATGGCATTGGGAGCAGCGCCGATCAGCAGCATAAAGGGCATACCGGCCATGGCAACGGAGGAGTAAAGAATGATTTCTGGGTTTACCCCTAAATACTTGGCAATAACCAAAGCCACAGGTAAACAGATCGAAATAGCAGCCACGTTCATGATAAAGTTGGTTAAGACAAGTATCAGGAAGGAAATGCCCAGTAAGAAGACCAACCAAGGAGCATCTTGAATCATGGACAGCCAACTTACCGCCATCCACTCAGCAGCCCCGGTTTGCCACAGGGCAAAGCCAATACTCATCGCACCGGAGAACAACAGGACAATATTCCAAGGAATGGATCTTTCCAATTCTTTAACCGTAAGTATTTTGGTAATAAAGAAAATCAAACCGGCTGTCAGCAGAGGAATGGAACGGTCCATCCCTTTTAGGGCAGGAATAAAACTTTGGAAAATCAAAGTACACAAGGCAATACCAACAATTGCTAAAACAAAAATCTCTTGTTTGGAAATAGGACCTAACTTATCTAGCTCTTCCTGGGCCCGATTACGCAAGCCAGGAACTTTAAGTTTTTCAGGTTTAAAGATGGTTATCATTAAGAAAAAGATCAAGAATACAGTAATCCAACCAAAGGGAGCAAGAGCAGCCGAAAATTCTAAGAAGCTAACATCTTGACCTGTGAATTCCTTAAAGAAGCCAACAGCTGCTGGGTTACGAGCTCCACCCATCAAAGTACAGACACTTCCTGCTCCGGCAGTAAAGGCCATACCGATAAACATCGCTTTACCGAACTTAGTGGGTTTGCCGGGTTCTCCGCCGTAAAGAGCCAAGATTGACATCATAATGGGGAACATCGCCCCGGCCACTGCCGTATGGGCCATCACGTGAGTTAACAAGGCGGTAAGCACAAACACACCCAGGAGAATTTTCCGTGTATCTTCCCCTACAATCACCAGCATTTTATAAGCAACTCTTTTGGTAATGCCGCACTGAGTAAAGGCAATGCCCACTAATAGAGAGCCTAGAATAAATAACACTGTGGGATCCATAAAGTCACGGAAAGCATCCTTAGCTCCGCGGATACCAAACACGGGTTGTAAAACACCGATAGCAATACTGGTTACACCAATAGGAACAACTTCAAAAACCCACCAGATACCTGCTAATAGAAAAAGACCAATACCAGCTTTACCAGCTTGCGTTAATTCAAAGGATTTTCCCATTGGATCCACAGCCGGGGCAACGGGAGGCATAAAGTAAAACAAAACTAAAACCCCGATGCCGAGAAGAACGAAAAAATATCTTTTCATCTCACTACTCATACCAATCACCTCTTTAGTATTTAATAAAGGTCCTTACTTATCCCCAAGGTAAGACTACATGAACTATTTTTGTGTAAGGTGCTATTCTAAAAGCTTCTTCAATATGCTCAGCCTATGAGGTTAGCCAACACCCCCTCCTTTGAAATGTAAAAAACCAACGTCATCTTGAACAAACAAATAATCAAGATAACGTTGGTTTACTTAATACCAAGCCCAACGGCTCTGCATCCGGTCTACCAACATTTCATTATGGATAACTCGCCCCATACCCTTTTGTAGGTCCACGGCCAGTTAGTTAATTTTTATTTTTTTCTCCAGATCAGTATCTATAATAAACACTTCGATTTGTTCTCCCGTACGAATACTGATGTCCCCATGACTACTGATGACCTTGCTCTTAGTGATGTCTGTAATGATTTTCTCAATTTGTTCCAGGTAAGATTCTCTTAATTCCATTCTCAGTTGTTTTACCAAGGTCCGTCCTTTCTTCGAATTACTTACGTGTTTTTCTTCTTTCGTTAACACACCTTTGGAACGGAGGATTACCATATCTCTACAAATCATTGCCCTGGTGGTTTCGGGTCCCCGACCAACCAGTTCTCGTTGAAATTTTATAAAGGCTTCGCAGATTTGTTTCTCTAGAAACTGTTGTTGACTCACCTCTAATCTCCTCCTCTTCACTAACAAACTTTGTGCTTTATAAAGGTACTTAAATGAATCCAGAAAGATTTGTTCCTATTTACACAAAGGACAACAGGTGGTGATTCTGATACAATAAAAGGGATTAGTGTTATATTGATCCATTTATTTTCATGACAAACCATATCGTTTTGTAGTGACAAAATCTTTTGTCTTAAAAGTACAGATTTAAAATAATTATGTACAGCTTTATATTTCCGCTTAAATTGATATTATTAATAAATAACTCTACTTTCCACCCCCTTGTGCGGCATTTCACAGATTTAAGGAATTTTATTTGTCTTGGACACACAAAAGCAGATCCCAATGGAGTGACTTGGGATCTGCTTTCATTAGTTTCTCTACTGTGAGTCCACTTTATCTAAGAAGTTTAGTGGTAATTTAAAACCACAGCGAACAGCCATACTAGTGACAACTATCTTTTTCAGAGCAACAATTTGCTGTTGATAAAGTTCACATTGTTTAAACATCTGACCTAAAGTAACCAGAATTATCGTCTCACCCATTGCCTCTTCATCCAGATTGACCCTTAGTTTATAACGGCCAACCCCTGGTTTGCCTGGCTGAATGATCTGGGGTCGTTCAATGGAGATCCCCATTTCTTCTAGCTCCCTTAGGTAACGATAAACATGTCGTTTACTAACGCCACAGGCATTGACAAGTTGCTGCAGTGTTACACCACCAGCGTGAGCACTTTCTTTAAGTTCTTTCAAGACAGTAGCCAAATTGGCTTCATGATTGTGTTTGCCACGTCTGGTTATAGATTGCATTGGAGACGGTGCGTCCAGAGGACATCACTCCCCCTCATCCCCTCTGATAGTTATGTTAAAAAGAAGAAGTATAAGTATACAGTAGATAATACAATAGAGACCAGCATTAATGGGAAGGCCACTTTCATAAAGCCAACAAAGGTCCATTTATAGCCACGTTTTTCGGCCATACCTGCTACTACTACGTTGGCAGAAGCACCAATGATGGTACCATTACCACCCAGGCAGGCCCCTAAGGATAATGACCACCAAAGGGGATTTAAATCAGGAATACCACCTAGACGGCCCATATCCTGAATTAAGGGGATCATGGTAGCTACGAAAGGAATATTGTCGATAAAAGCCGAGGCAATTGCAGAAAGCCAGAGAATAAGCATACCCGTAGGTAAGATGGCTCCCCCAGTAAGTTTCAAGGATTCTTTGGCCACCCATTCTATTATACCAACATGCTCCAGTGCCCCCACTAAGATGAAGAGCCCAGCAAAGAAGAAAATCACGGGCCACTCCACTGCTTGAAGTGCATGTTCTGGTTCATCACGAGTAATCAGTAATAGTAACGCTGCACCGCCCAGGGCTATGGTAGCCGATTCCAAATGGACATACTGGTGCACTAAAAAACCCGCGATGGTTAAGAAGATAACAAATAATGATTTCTTAAGCAGAACAACATCTTTAATCTCGTCACTGGGATTTAATTTTAAAATATTGTTTTTTAACTCCTCACGGGTTACCAGTTGTTTGCCATAAATCATCTTTAATAAGAGAACAGTCACGATTTGAATAACAATAATTGCCGGCGCCAGGTTTACCACAAAATCCATAAAGCCAAGTCCAGTGGCAGAACCAATCATAATGTTCGGCGGGTCCCCGATTAGGGTTGCCGTGCCGCCAATATTGGAAGATAAAATTTCGGCGAAAAGAATTGGCATTGGGTTAACCTCTAACGCTTTGGCAATAGAAAAAGTGATGGGAACAATCAGCAAAACGGTAGTCACGTTATCTAAAAACGCAGATAAAACAGCGGTAATAATAGACAAAGAAACCATGATCTTAACAGGATCTCCCTTGCTCTGTTTCGCTGCCCTTACCGCCAAGTACTCAAAAAGTCCTGAATTTCTGGCAATACCCACGATAATCATCATGCCAACCAGCAGACCAATGGTATTAAAATCAATGGCTGCCACTGCCTTTTCCTGGTGAATGACGCCACCAATGATTACCAACATGGCCCCAAATAATGCCACCACGGTACGATGAATCTTTTCTGAGATAATAATTGCATAGGAAATCAAAAACACGACTGTAGCAAAAATAACTTGACTGTTTCCTTCCACAGTAATCCCCTTTCTGATTAATAATTATTAATTAAAATTTTAAGTTAAATTTATAAGCAATTCTGATACACCTGACCAAGCCAGGTGTATCAGAATTAATAGTAAAGATTGCTCAGTGCTTACTTAATCAATGCGGACATACCGATGATCGGCCAATAAGTGAAAGTCATTAACACCAGTAAGCACAAAATCATAGCACTGGCAGGGATGCCGGTTTTAAAGAATTCACCCGTGGTAAATTGTTTGGACTCGTAAGCCATCGCATTGGGAGCAGCCCCTATTAAGAGTAAGAAGGGCATACCAGCCATGGCAGTGGCGCCATAGAGAATCAATTCCGGGTTAACTCCCAGGTAATTAGCAATAACCAGTGCTACCGGCAGTGTAATCGCAATGGCAGCTACGTTCATGATAAAGTTGGTCATAACTAATACTAGGAAACAAATGCCCAAAACAAATACCAGCCAATGAGCATTTACCAACATTGCCAACCACTTCACGGCAATCCATTCAGCGGCGCCAGTTTGCCAGAGACAGAAACCAATGCTCATCGCACCAGAGAATAATAACACGATATTCCAGGGGATTTTCTTCTCTAAATCTTCAACCGTTAAGATGTTTGATAGGAAGAACAATAAGCCTGCAGCCAACAGAGGCACCGAACGATCCATCGTTTTTAAAGCAGGTACGACTGCCTGTAGTATCAACATGGCGAGAGCACAAAAAATGACAACTCCTACAAAAACCTCTTGCCTGTTAACGGGTCCCAGCTTGGCGTATTCGGCACGGGCTTTTTCCCTTAGGCCAGGAATCCTTTTTTTCTCGGGCTTATAGATGACTAATAACAAGGCCCAGATTAAAAATACAGTTATCCAACCAAAGGGTGCCATATGCAGGGAAAAATCAATAAAAGAAACATCTACACCGGTGAATTCCTTATAAAATCCTACTGCCGCAGGGTTACGGGCACCACCTAACAGGGTGCAGATACTACCGGCACCGGCAGTATAAGCCATGCCGATAAACAGTGCTTTACCAAACTTGGTCGGTTTACCATCGTTGCTTTCTCCGTAGAGAGCAAGAATCGCCACTAGGATGGGAAACATGGTGGCAGCCACGGCTGTATGCGCCATGATGTGGGTTAGTAATGCCGTAATAACAAAGACGCCTAAAAGAATTTTCCGGGTATCTTCACCTACTACATCTAACATTTTATACGCGATTCGTTTCGTAATTCCTGCTTTTGTAAAAGCTAAACCAATTAGTAAAGAGCCCAGAATAAACATAACAGTGGGGTCCATAAAGTCTCTAAAGGCATCTTTAGCCGGTCGAATTAAAAATAATGCCTGAACAACACCAATGGCAATACTGGTAACGCCAATGGGGGTTACCTCAAATACCCACCAAATACCCGCTAACAAGAACAAACCAATGGCAGCCTTACCCTCCTGGGATAACTCAAAGGCTTTACCGGACGGATCAACAGCGGGAGCAAATTGCGGAGCTAAATAAAGAGCAAAAAATGCAGCTAGACCTAACAGGATAAAGAAAATTCTTTTCGTGTTTTGATTCATTAAACACACCCCTCTTTATTATTCACTTTCAGGTGTTTGTAAATTGTTCGATTGTTTGAATATTAAATAAAGCTACTGCTTTACCACCTCCTTTAAAAAATAAAAAAACCAGTGCTCAAAGAACAGCTATACTGTCCTTTAATAACACTGGTCTACTTACACCAAGTTTTTGCTTTGTGTAGAGCCTACCAATTATAAACTGACTAACAAAATAACCCTTTGAGAAAGAATCATTTGTCAGTTGGTTTTTATTTTTTTCTCCAAGTCAATTTCTAAAATAAATACCTCTATCTGTTCGCCTGTTCTAATACTAATATCGCCGTGACTACTTTTTACCCTGCATTGGATAATATCACAAATAATCCGTTCAATTTGCTCCACGTAGGTATCCCTTAATTCCATTCTTAATTGTTTGACTAAGGCTCTTCCTTTGCGAGTACCGCTAACATGCTTTTCCTCCTTGGTCAAAACCCCGGTTGACCGAACAATGATCATATCTCGGCAAATCATCACTTTCGTACACTCGGGACCTCGCCCAACGAGATTTCGTTGAAACTTAATAAACTCATCACATATTCGTTTTTCCATCACGGACTGCGACATATACCAGCCCCCTGACTGACAAATCATTAGGACTTTTTATTGACAAATCATTCTGTCATCGTGCTATAAATGTAATCAAACTAGATATTATTGTACAGGACGATATTTAGTTGATTATGTGATTTTCGGCACTTGTACTCCGCTTATTGCATCATTACTCACGCTAACGCTTTTTTAAAATTTTTTGTCACTACTTAAATGGTTATTTTTCTTGATTTTTTGGGGTGTCAAAAATTATTTTTCATCAATAAAAAACACCCCTTTTGTCAGGGGTGCTCGGTGACCATTTTTCATTATATTGCCGAGGGGGCTACTCCTCTATCCAGAAAGAACAAGCGGTCTTTTTCTTTTACTAGGTCGCCGTTATCATTTCGGCAGACGTAATTTTGGCAACGGGTGGGAATCAACGCAATATCGGTGACAATCATGTAATCAATTTCCTTCGGTGCTAAACGTTGTACCTCAGACTCAGCCTGTTTGATAACCTCTTTAACGATATCGCTAAGTTGAAGCCTAATTTGACAACTATCTTTATACCTGCATTGACCGCATTTCGAGGTTCCATTCATCGTACTAACCCCCTCATCATTAAAGTATGACCAAAAAACGGAACTAAAAAACCAGCACATAGAAACGGTACAGATACCGCAGATTGTGCTGGCCTACCCAATGCCAAGGAAATCCTTGCCCCTTCGCACTTTGCCTGCCAATAATAGTGACATTTGACTTTGTCTTAAAATATCTTTTTAGTGAAATTTTGTACAGCTTGATATCTTGGATATTTTTAAGTTTAGCTGGATATTTCTCCATTTTTTAAGCTATAGCGCTCCCTTTCTCAACCCACTAAAAAAAGTGGTCAAATGACCACTTTTTTTACTGATTTTATCAAGATCAACAGGTACCCTTTTTAGACCAATGACCTTAATTTTTTATTTATTACTAATTGTTGTAATTATAAATATTTATTATAATTAAGATTTATGAATCTAATTATGTTTTTAACCCTGCGCCTGGGCAACTCTCTCTTGGCTGCTATAGCTAATATTTCTTACAAAGGAACTGGCTTCGTCCAGTGCCTTACCGGAGGTAGCAAATATCTCATCATCTTCCATAAAGACATTTTCTGCACCCACATGCTGGATCATGTGCATCTTATCCATCATTTTATGGATTTTAGGTGTAACTCCGGACAAGATCACCCTCTTCCCGTCGCCAAGTGCCCGGGTAACAAAGGCCTCAACTACTTCCAAAGCTGTGATATCAATAACGGAGATCCCTTTAAACCGAATGAGAAAGACTTTGGAATCAGAATACCCATCACTTAATTTCTTTTCCAGATCTGCTGAGGAACCAAAATAAAGATTTCCTTCCAATTGAAAAATCGAGATAGACGGATTGTCGCCATTGACTGCTTGCTCCACAAAACGACCATCGGCGGCTCGTACCGGAGCTAATGTTTTAACACTAGCTGAACCAGATTCCTTGAGATACAGCAGCAGGGACAAAGCTACACCTGCATAAATAGCCTGTTCTAATTCTGGTGCAAAAATAGTCGTCAACATAGTTACCAATAGTACAAGGGCATCACTACGATTCGTCTTCAATACTTTAACCAAAGCCTTTTTATCGATCATGGAATAGGCAACCACCATAATCACGCCAGCCAAGCTAGCATTCGGGATATACCTGGCATAGGGTGCAAAGAAAATTAACACCACTAAGATAATAATCCCCACCATCACACCTGCCAGTCTTGTTTTACCTCCGTTTTGGAAAGTAATGGCCGACCGGGTAAAGGAACCGGAACCGGGAATACTGCTAAAGAAAGAACCGCCCATATTGGCAATGCCCTGCCCAATAAATTCCTGATTCGGGTCAATCTTTTGCAAGGTTTTGGAAGCAATTGCTTTTGAAATAGACACTGCTTCCACCAAACCGATAACGGCAATAACAATGGCACCGGCACCCAACTGCCCAGCAGCCGCTAAACTAAAGTTCGGCATACTCAGGGGAGGAATGGCCTGCGGTATTTTGCCTACAACATTTATGCCATATTGCTCTAAACCCAGAGTCATAACCAAAATTACTGAGAAAATTACTCCCAATAAGGCTCCAGGTAAATTTTTGTTGATTTTTTTGCAAAGTAAGATCACTACAATGGTAAACAAGCCAATTCCAAAGGCTACATAGTTCATCTTATCAATATTGGTAAAGCAGGCTACCACTTTATCAATACTGGATAAATGACCCTTGGGTAATTTGACACCCATTAGGTTATTTAATTGACCCATGGCGATAATAATACCCGCTCCCGCTGTAAAACCGACAATAACAGCATGGGATACATAGTTAACCAGGGAGCCTAAGCGTAAAACTCCCAGGGCAAACTGGATGGCTCCTACCATAAAAGTAAGTAGGAAAAGGTTTACAAAGAAGTTATCTTGACCAACAAAGGCAGCCATATAGGCAGCAATTAACAGTGAAATGGCGTTTGTTGGCCCAGTGGCTAGTTGGTTTGAGCTACCAAAGGCAGAGGCCAAAATAGTTAATACAATACCGGAATACAAACCATAGGCTGGATGAACCCCGGCAATCATGGCATAAGCCATCGTTTGTGGCAAAGCCACTACTGCCACAGTGAGTGCTGCAGTTAGGTCAAATTTAAAGTTTCTTTTGTCATAATTTCTTACGGTATCTACGATTGGCACATACTTGAGTAAATTCATATAAATGCCCCCAAACTTCAAATTAGTCAGCTAAATAAGGTGCTGTAAATAAAAGTAGGAATATTTACGCAAATGAGGTTGTGAAACAAGGTGCTACCAAAGGCATAGTATCTCTTAAAGGTGCTTATTAGTAAACCCATCCCCCCTTTGAAACCTCTTAAATTTAAATATTTGCTACAGAAAAATAACCTTGCCATCTATTCTCTTTAGCCTGTTGGCATGAAGAATGGATTTGCAATTTTCCAGTATTTTGTGTCTAAGAGAACCCGGTTCCAATACATCCACTTCACTTCCCCAGCGGGTTAACAAGCCACTCATTTCAGTAATTCTTTTGGTTTTCAGTTGAAGTACGAAGGAACCATCTCTTTGTCTTTGTTTAGAGATAATCTCGGTGGAAAAAGTCTGGGTAACGTTAGTAAGTACTTTAGCTGAAACTCGAAGTTTAATCTCTTCCCAAGGTTGCCCTGAGGATTCTGCGTAAATCATAGTTTGTTTACTGACTTTAATAGCATCTTCCTGGTGAAAGGCTAGAATGGGCATGGAGAATGGTAATACAATCCCTAACTGATTGAGCCAAATTCGGATAACCATTTCTTTAAGAAAAAGTTTTGTAAAGTTTATCTCATTTTTAATATTGTCCAGCTCTTGCAACATATTTAAGAGGGGGTAATCTACTCTGTTGTCTTGCTCCGAATGACCCAACAGGTATCTGCCCGTTGAATAATTTCCAGGATAAGCAGCTTTTAGGATTTGGTAACCAAGATTTTGTAATTCGTTAAGGTAACGATAAATTTGTCTAATACTTACATCGCACTGCAACGCTAAATGCTCCAACGAAGCTCCACCCTGTTCGTTTAATAAGCGAAGTTCTCGGATAACAATCTCTAAATTTCGTTGGTGGTTATGTTTTGCTCTCTTCATCATTCTTTTATCCAATATCATCACCCCATTATTATCACCCCGTCTTATTTAATGACAGAAATATTGAATGATCTTAGCTTCTCCAGCGGCATATTCTGTCTGTGCCTGTGTAATTACATGATAGATTTTCATTCTATCTTCCATGCTCAAATCAGCCAGATATGCCATCAGACCATCCAGTCCACGGTGGATTAGTCCTTTGCTTTGCAGCATCATTACTAGGAGACCTACCTTCACTACATCGCGGTTCACGTGAGTGTAAGCCTTACACAGTTCATCTGCCAAAGATATTTTTTCAAAAACTCCCGTCAACTCTTCCGGAAGTATGGTTTTCTGCATTCTGTTAAACAGCACGCCGATTTCCAGCATCTTCTTTCACCCCGTTTTAGGAAAACATTTCTTTTTCAACCAGTTCGCTGACTTCCCTAAAAATCTCCACAGCTCTAACCATGCCGACTACATTGCCCTTTTCTTCTACAGGGACCAATTCCAGATCTTGATTCATCAATAGATCGATAGCTTCCAATATGCTGTCCTGTGCCTGTAACCGCTTGGTAGAAACGGGTCGCATTACCTCTTTTACCTTCTTGGAGGCCTGATTAAGACATAATCTATTGAATTTACCTTCCCTTGCTCTACCATCTCTCCCCATGATTTGTAGCGAACTAATAACATCCCGAAAACTTAGCGTCCCAACTAATCTTTTCTTCTTATCAAAAACTAAAATTGAACGGTGTGATTGGGATCCTGCCATACACCCTGAATAAAAGGTGTTTTTCAATACAAACATAGCATCGCGCAAAGAGTTTTCTAAAAATACCGTGGCATAATCTTGAAGGGGCAACATGATGTCCCTAACTTTCTTATCTGTACTTCCGGGCATCCTGTACACCCCTTATAGTAAATCCTCTTTCTTCATTGCTCTTCATCGCTTTCTTTGCCCAGAGCGAAATATTTCTTCATAACTTCCACAATTAATTTGCTTGTTTCGATTTCATTGTGTACATTGCAGGTATCAAACTTCTCCTGAACCCACTCGGCAAATTGAGTCGCCGTCATATAACTCCCTCCATGTTATAGAAATAGCAAGAGCCACAGCCTAAAAACAAAATCCGCAACATTTTGTTTGATTTCACACATACAGACCAAACCATTTTTTTAAAAAACCTCGAGTATTTTACGTAAACAAAGCAATTGCATTATTTGTTTAAAGCACTTGTGGTATAATGTTCGTAATTTCTCTTAAAATTTAATTTTTAATTCCTTTGACATTTTTATATTGCAAAACCAGTGCCAACTTTATATCAGAAAAAAACAACTAAACCAGGCCTTAATAGTCTGTTTTTATACAATTATTATACCTATTTTACGCAGACTAGATTTACTTTCGAAGAAACAAGGCCATTACTCGGTTTGTGACAACAATAACATACCTGGATTACGTGTTTGTTTTTATACAATCAATATTGGTTCTGCTTGATTTTGTACAAAGGAGTGAAGGGTTTGCTAAAAATATTAAGAAAACAGTCCTTTGCCACCCAAATTATGATTACAATCTTTGCTATTTTATTAATCCCCATCCTGGTCATGGTCTATGATATTTTCTTTTCCGGTGCCAAGGATGAAATGTTACTAAAGACCAAGGAAGAACGTTTGAAAACCATGGTGAATACAACTGCCCGTGAATTAAATGATGTTCTTGTAGAAACCGATAAGAATAACTGGCACTCCCCTAGCGATATTCAAGCTGTTACCGATGCTTTTAAAAAGACAGCGAAACCCCTGTCAGATGTTAATCCAGGTGTTCGTTTGGGACTCTATATACCACAAACCAAGGAACTTTATGTTCATGGCTATCTGCATCAATATCGTCCTATTGCCGAAGACCGTGAAAAGCGCATCTTAAATGAGGCCTACTCTGGAATTACAGCAGTAAGTGCAACGAAGGAACCCCTCTCCCGGATTACAGGCTCCCTGGGGGATCAGGCCTTTGAATATCTCATGCCAATTATGAAGAACGGGCATCTCCTTGCCATTGCCTGGGCCGATGAACAGGTACACCCGGTATTTGCTCAAAGCCGACAGTTCAGTTTGATCGCCAGATATCTTACCCTGCTGGGATTATTTCTAGGCTTGGGAGCTGCTCTCTATATCATTCACAACCTAGTTTCCGAGGTGCAGGTTATTAAAAGAGGGCTACTCAGCATGGAAGAAAATATTGATAACCGCTTGCCGGCTATGCCGGGTGAAATTGGTGAAGTAGTCCAGGCCATCAATAACATGGCAGACTCATTGAAGGAAAAGAAAAGATTACAAGAGGAATTAATGCGCTCGGAAAGATTAGTGGCTTTAGGACGGCTGGTAACTGGAGTCGCCCATGAATTACGTAATCCTCTAGGCATTGTCAAAGCCACCGTGCAGGTGATGGAGGGCGAATATAAATCTGAGCCAACGATCAAGGAATATACCAAGGTTATTTGTGATCAAGTGGATCGAGGGAATAAGGTTATTCAAGAATTATTGGATTTTGGTCGCCCCAGTAAACCGGTAGTATGCCCAACAGATATCAACAAGCTGTTGGAATCGGTTCTTACTTTTACGTACCCCATGCTGCGACAACATAAAATAGAATTGGCTAAAGATTTTTCTTTTCCGTTACCCCTTGCTGATATCGATTCTGACAGAATGAAACAAGTTTTCGTCAACTTGATTTTAAATGCCATTCAGGCCATGCCAAGCCAAGGAATCCTGACCATTAAGACAGGTATCGAAAGAGATATGGTTAAGGTTGATTTTATCGATAACGGTATAGGAATAGCCAAAGAGGATCTGCCTCGCATTTTTGATCCTTTCTATACCACCAAAGATGACGGATCGGGACTGGGCTTATCCATCAGTCATCAGATTGTCCATATGCACAATGGAAATATTTGGGTTTCTGAAACATCTTCCGAAGGGACAATTCTTTCAGTAACGTTACCCAAATCCACCCCAAAGGAAGGAAGTGTATTTTTTGATGAACAAGATACTGGTAATTGATGACGAAGAACATATGTGTTGGGCTCTGGAAAAGGGGCTACGCCAAGAGGGCTACCAGGTAATTACTGCCACCCGGGGTAAGCAAGGGTTGGAACTGCTACGTAATGAAACCCCCTCTTTAGTCATTTTGGACTTAAAAATGCCGGAGATGGATGGTCTGGAAGTATTGGTCAAGGCTAAGGATCTACTCCCTAACCTTCCCATAATTATGATCACAGCCCATGGCACCATTGATACAGCTATTGAAGCGATGAAGCTGGGTGCCACTGATTATATTACGAAACCCTTTGATCTGGATGAGTTAAAACTTGTTGTCAAACAGGCCATCATGGTCAGTCATTTACAGGAAGAAGTTTCTTTCCTGAGGTCAGAATTAAATAAGAGATACGGGCGAATTGTTGGCAACAGCCAAGCCATCCAGGATGTCTGTACTCTTATTGAAAGAGTAGCCGATAGCAACGCGACGGTCTTAATTACCGGCGAGAGTGGTACTGGTAAAGAGGTTAGTGCGTTATCGATTCATCAACTGAGCTCTCGTAGGGAGAAACCCTTTGTCCCGATTAATTGTGCAGCTTTACCAGAATCTCTTTTGGAGAGTGAATTATTTGGTCATGAGAAAGGGGCCTTTACCGGTGCAGTGGCACGTAAGCTTGGGCGCTTTGAACTAGCCAACCATGGGACATTGTTTTTAGATGAAGTAACGGAAATGCCCTTAAGCATGCAGGTTAAATTATTAAGGGTACTGCAGGAAAGACAATTTGAACGGGTGGGCGGCACAGAAAGTATTAAAGTGGATGTCCGGGTCATTGCTGCCACCAATCGAGATCCCCTGGAAAGCATTCGTAATGGAACTTTTCGCGAAGATTTATATTATCGATTAAATGTACTGCCCATTCATCTGCCGGCTCTGCGGGAACGAAAGGAAGATATTCCGCTGCTGGTCATGCATTTTTTGGAAAAATTCAATCCAGCTCATAATCAATTCATCTCTCCCGATGCCATGGGTCTTCTGTTGTCTTATGAATGGCCAGGAAATATTCGGGAAGTACAAAATGTCGTTGAGCGTGCAGTGATTCTATCCCAGGGACACGAAATAAAATCCCACCACTTGCCTAAGGAAATCCAAAAGACGCCAACCAGCAAGATCGAAGATCAGCAAGAATTGATTATTAATTTTCCCGACAAGGGAATTTCCTTTGAAGATGTGGAAAAGGAATTGATTTTAAAGGCTATGGAGAAAAGTAATGGCAACCAAACCAAGGCGGCCCAGTTATTAGGTATTACCCGTTCCGCACTGCTGTACCGGGCTCAAAAATATCAGATTAAGCTTTAAACCCTTGTAGGAGCAAATATCTTTAAAATCATATATAAAAACGCATTAAAAACGCAACTGTAAAAGTGTTTCAAATACTGGTTACTTTTTGGTTGGCGAAATTTTTGCGTTGTATGTAGCAACAGGCAAAGTTCTATTGCTAGATGACTTTATCAGTAAAAGTAGTATAATAGGACTAAATTATTAAGCAAAATAATATTGAATTAGTGATCTAGGTGGTGGTTGGATATGTTCAGTAAAATAGCTGAAATAAGAATGAAAGAAGCATTATTAAAGGGACAACTTCAAAATTTACCAGGCATGGGAAAGCCCATAAACTTAGAAAATAGAAACCCATATGAAACTCAAGCAGAGAGGATGTTCCGGGCTGTAATACAAAGCTCTGGGGAATTACCCATAGAAATTGTTTTGCTGAAGGAAATAGAAAAAATCACCGAACAGCTCAATGACTATAAAGCAGATAGTGAAAAAGCAATATTAAAACAAAAATTAAAAACTCTTAAATTCAAATATAATATACAAAAGGATGCAAGGCGTAATTTCTTTAATAGTTAATAGCACTAGTTTAAAGGTCATGCTCTGTTGAGGTGCAAAGGTAATAATTTACAAGGGGTGACGGGGTCTATAAGGGACCCACTTTATCCCTTTATTTTATTAGCCTGGGTCCTTTTCCATATGATTGTAAAATAGCTTAAGCTTCTGTAAATAATGGAATAGAGGCCAATGTGAGATTAACACAATTAGCCTCTATTTTTAGCATGATTTTTCATGCGATTATTGGTTTTGCACCTCAAAATGAAACCCGTTAACAATTACCAGGGTTGTGTTTTTTTGCAGAAGAATCTAGTAGCCTTAAGAAGCTGTGGCTTTTCTGGTACTGCTAGCTTTTTTCGTTTTAGTCGGCTTTTCCTGACCATCTCTTTCCTGCTTTGCCAAATCAATACTGGCCTTCAGGGCAGACATTAAGTCTATTACTTTATCGGTTTGAGCTGTGGGTGCCATCTCTACTTCTTCCCCGGCAATTTTAGCCTGGATAACCTCCATCAACTGCTGACGATATTCATCGGTGTATTTTTCCGGCTGAAACTGGGAGGAAAGATTATTAATCAGATTAACAGCCATTTTTAGTTCATTATCATGAAGATCTACGGTATATTCTAATTCTGGGATTGCTTTGGGTTTTCTTACTTCATCGGCATAAAACATAGTGCTAATGCTCAATACATCATCAGCTACCCGTAGAGCAGCTAAGGATTCTTTATTACGAATAATCACCTTAGCTACCGCCACCTTACCGGTCTCGATCATAGACCTTTTTAAAAGCTCATAGACTTTCTGTCCGCCTTCACCCGGCGCTAAGTAATAACCCTTATCATAAAAAATCGGGTCAATATCAGCTAAATCTACAAAATCTACAATGTTAATACTTTTGCTGCTCTCTGAAGGTAAATTTTCAAAGTCTTCATCTTTCATGATCACATATTTACCCTTTTCATATTCGTAACCACGCACAATCTCTTCATTGGCTACTTCGGTATCACAATGGGCGCAAAAGCGGCGGTTTTGAATGGGTGTTTTACATTTATCATGAAGATAATTAAATTTCACATTTTTCTTTTCTGTGGCAGCATACATTTTAACCGGTACATAAACCAAGCCAAAACTTACTGCTCCCTTCCACATAGGTCTCATGATAGATCAACTCCAGTATTTTTTGAGTAGTATACCTAGATTGCCCTTGTCTTTGAAAAAAATTAGAAAAGACTCCTGGCAAAAACAGGAGTCTTTCTCTACTTACGAAATTATGGAAATTTTTTACTTGCTTTCTCCCCGTCAAAACTAAATAGGGCGGTCTTTTTATCAATTTTTGTTTCTAAATGCACGGGTCGATTCCATAACTTTTGAATATGCACCAATGTTCTTTCCAGATATTTAATGTCCAGCTCTTTTTCATCAAAAATATGTCGTAAATAAAGTTCGCCACGTTTTTCGTAATCCCCGTCTTCCACAACAATGACTGGAAAACCACAGTTGGTCATACTATTCACCAAGTGATTCCGTACCTTTTCCCAATTCTTTTCAACAACTTTCCAATCATGCCCAATTTTTCGGTAGAGGTATAAATCCAATTCCTCCACCAACTCTTTTGTTAAATAATTACGCAGAAAAGATACGTCATTATCGATTTCCCGAATCTCAAAGATTTTCTCCCTGCCTGCACCTTGGCCATATTTGCGATCCCATCGTTTCTCAATAGCTTCGAACATCTTAAGCCCTAGATAATAGGGATTGATACTGTTACGAGAGGGCATAACGACGCCTGCATGCATTTTGGCAAACTCTATGGATTCAGCCTCTGTTAACTCCATCTCCCGCATAATGCGTAAGTGCCAATAACTGGCCCAACCTTCATTCATAATCTTGGTCTGCATTTGTGGCCAAAAATATAACATTTCGTCTCGCATGGTAGAAATGATATCTAATTGCCATTCCTCAAGCTCCCGGCCATGCTTCATAATAAACAAGAGGAGATCTTTTTCCGGCTGTTTGGGAATTTTAGCTGTCTTTCTTTGCTGACAGCCTCCACTACCTTGGCAGCCATGTTTCTCCTGGTCTAAGTCCCACAGATCATCATAGGGAGTGGCCAGTTTTTTACTACCACAACAACTACACT
Source organism: uncultured Desulfotomaculum sp. (assembly GCA_946411205.1). Classification (GTDB taxonomy): domain Bacteria; phylum Bacillota; class Desulfotomaculia; order Desulfotomaculales; family Desulfotomaculaceae; genus Desulfotomaculum. The sequence goes on along the minus strand of CAMKDG010000003.1, from coordinate 25,746 downwards.
TTTGACCAGCATTCTTTCCATTTTGTTTTATCAGTAGATGGGGTTCAATATGTTCTTGAATAGACATAACCGCATCAATAAATGCCTCCACTTTCTGCTGACCATAGACCATTTCATATCTGCGGAATCGTTCCCCGGCCACTGCCATGGATTCGATAATATCTTTCGGATTGGTATGACTAAAATACAGATTATTTTTAAAAAAATCACAGTGCCCCAGTACATGGGCAGCCACCATTTTATTTTGAATAAGGGTATTTCCTTCTAACAGGAATGCATAACAAGGATCGGAATTGACCACCATTTCATAGATCCGGCTTAGGTTATAATCGTATTGCGTTTTCATCCGGTGATAGGATTTGCCAAAGGACCAATGCGTATACCGAGTGGGCATGCCATAGGCACCAAAGGTATAAATAATTTCACCCGGACAAACCTCAAAACGCATGGGATAAAAGTCCAGCTTATTATGGTGGGCTATTTCCATCATTTTGGGAATGGACATTTCCAATTGGTGTAATTCTTCCATCACTCGATCCCTCATATAGACATTCCCTCCCTTGGTTCGGGCTCTTTAAAGAATGCCTTAAGTGCATTATATACACCGGTCTTATCACGTATGGTTACGCTGGTAAATCTAGAATGGGTAACACGCTTGTAATACGAGTTCAGCGTGCTGGTATAGTAATAGGGACCCTCAATCTCTCCATAGCCTACCAAACTACATTTTGTCAGCAATTGATCAATCAGACGGATACACTTTTCATTGTCACTGGTAAGGTTATCACCATCGGAAAAATGAAAGGCATATACATTATAGTCATCCTTGGGATACCGGCTATTGATAATATCCAGTGCCAGTTGATAAACTGATGAACAACGGGTGCCCCCACTTTCTCCCTTGGTAAAAAACTCTTCCTCCGTAACTTCTTTTGCTTCGGTATGATGCGCTAAGAAAAGAATCTCCACATTTTGATACTTCGTTCGCAAAAACCTGACCATCCAAAAGAAGAAACTGCGGGCAATATACTTTTCAAAGGGTCCCATGGAACCACTGGTGTCCATCATGGCCAGTACCACGGCACTGGATTCAAACTTGGGCACAACCTCCCAGGTTTTATAGCGTAAATCCTCCGGTGTAATACCATGTAGGCCCGGTTGGCCTTTGAGGGCATTTCGCTTAAGTACCTCCAGGATGGTTCTTTTGCGGTCAATGTTACTCTGAATACCATACTTCCGGACATCACGAAATTCTACTGATTCAGAAGATAACTTCTTATTCTTTTTTTCATCCAAATTGGGCAGGAATAGATCCTCAAAGACAATTTGTTCAATTTCATCTAAGGTTACATCTGCTTCATAATAATCCTGACCGGGGTCTTCTCCTGCACCAGGTCCCTGTCCCGGTGCCTGATCAGGGTCACTGCCCAGAACATCACCAATTTTGCTTTTGCCGTTCCCTTGTCCGGCATGTTTTTGTTTGCGCATGTCGTAACGGAAGCGGTATTGTTCCAGGGATCGGATCGGTATTTTGACCACTCGACGACCATCGGAAAGAATAATGCTTTCCTCACTGACAATATCAGCCAGGTTTTTCTTAATCGCTTCTCGTACTTTTTCACGATGACGGTGTTGGTCCACTTCACCTTTGCGGTGAAGTGACCAATCTTCCCGTGAAATGATAAATTGATAATTCACAGCCATCACTCCTAGCGGCTTAACAGGCTGCCTACATATTTCAACAATTCATTGGCACAAACCGGGCAATAACCATGTTCTTCTATTAAACGTGCACTAACTTCATTAACACGTTTTAGTTGTTCAGCATCGGGAGTCTTACTGGAAGTCGTAATTTTAACGATATCTTTGAGATCTGCAAAGAGTTTCTTCTCAATGGCCTCCCGTAATCTTTCGTGACTATTATAGTTAAACCGCTTCTGTTTACGGGCATAACTGGATAAGCGAATGAGAATCTCTTCGCGGAAGGCTTTTTTGGCATTTTCCGAAATACCAATTTGCTCTTCAATGGATCGCATAAGCTTTTCATCGGGGTCCATTTCTTCATCGGTAATAGGATCTTTTAATTTAACGCCATTGCAGAAAGCTTCCACATTATCTAAGTAGTTATTAAACAATACCTGGGCAGACTCTTCAAAGGAATAAACAAAGGCCTTTTGAACTTCCTTCTTGGCCATATCATCGTATTCTTTTCTGGCCACCGAGATGAAATTTAATAACCGCTCGCGCTCTTCCTGGGTAATAGAAGGATGTTGGTCCAGTCCATCTTTAATGGCCCGCAGCACATCCATTGGATTAATACATTGGGTATTGGTCCGGATTAAAGCCGAAGAAAGGCGGTTAATGACATACCGTGGGTCAACTCCACTCATGCCTTCATCAATGGCCTCGAACTGCAGTTCTTTAAGATCCTTTTGTTTAAAGCCCTCTACATCTTCTCCATCGTATAGCTTCATTTTTTTAACGACATCCATACCTTGTTTTTTGGATTCCTTGAGGCGAGACAACACTGAGAAAATACTAGCTACCCTTAGGGCATGGGGGGCAATATGAATAGTACTGAGATCACTTTGCTTAATTAGCTTCTCGTAGATTTTTACTTCATCGGAAACCCTTAAATTATAAGGTATTTTCATGACAATGATCCGGGATTGCAGGGCTTCATTTTTCTTGTTACTAATAAATGTTCTGTATTCATTTTCGTTGGTATGAGCAATAATCATCTCATCGGCATAAATCAAAGCAAAGCGGCCCGCTTTAAAGTTTCCTTCCTGAGACAGGGATAGCAAATTCCAAAGAAATTTTTCATCGCACTTGAGCATTTCTTGAAATTCCATCAGACCTCGGTTGGAAATATTTAGTTCTCCATCAAAACGGTAGGCCCGAGGATCCGACTCAGAACCGTACTCCGCAATGGTAGAAAAATCTATGCTGCCGGTTAAATCAGCAATATCTTGAGACTTCGGATCGGAGGGAGTAAAGGTTCCTATACCTACCCTTTCATCCTCGGAGAGAAAAACCCGTTCTACTTCAACATTTTCAATTTTGCCGCCATATTCTTTTTCCAACATCATCCGACAGGATGGACAAAGTTCTCCTTCGATATATACGCCATACTCTTTCATGAACTCTTCGCGTAATTCTTTAGGTACCAAATGCAAGGGTTCCTCATGCATGGGGCAGCCTTTAATGCCATACAAGGCTCCCTTCTCGGAACGACTGTACTTCTCTAATCCCTGTTTCAGCATAGCTACTAAGGTTGATTTACCCCCACTAACCGGACCCATTAACAACAGAATACGCTTCCGTACATCCAAACGCCTGGCTGCCGGGTGGAAATATTCTTCTACCAACTTTTCCAATGGCTGGTTCAAGCCAAAAATCTCCTGAGAAAAAAAATTATACTTTTTTCTGCCATCCTTTTCTTCCACACCGGCATCCTTGATCATGTTGTATAGTCTCGCGTGTGCCAATTGGCTAACATAAGGCTTCTCTTTGATAATTGTAAGGTAATCTTGAAATGTTCCAGCCCAGGCTAAACTCTTTTCTACAGAGCGGTATTCGTCCAGAAGCTTCAAAAAATCCACGCATTTATCACTCCTTTTGCAGTCAGAATCTGTTAGAAAAACGTAGCTTGTTTACCTGCCCGTGACCTATATAGGTTACGACCTTTAGGTTATGCCCTTCAGGGTACGCCAAGTCTTTAGGCACCGGTGAAAACCTAGTTTGCCTTAGGCCTATCGCATAGTCATACTTTCCGATATGCCTAGGCTAAAACTTACTAAACATTTATATGCCGACAAGCATATAAAAAGAAGATTTGTACCTAAAGTAACAGACCTGTTCTTTTAGAAAACGTAGTTTTTCAACTGCGCAATTCTCCCAAGCCTTTACTTAGAACTTTTTTATTTTATTCGGTAAAATGGGAAAAGTGTCTAATTCGAAAATGATTCTTAATAAATTTCTACGATCTCGCAGCAAAATTACCGGCAGGTCTAAATTCTTGCCATCTTCTTTCGATAACATAGGTAAAGAGAGATTTCTATGTACCTCGAAAGGAGGGCCTGAATTGAAAATCAAAGCCCCTCCCCCAAAAATGGATTATCCCGCGGCAGCCCAAGGCGCTGGGCAGCTTAGTGAGGAGGAAAAGGAAGCTCTTAGCAAAGCCGAGGAAGAAAAAAAAGCTCTTCAGGAGATGTTGGAACAGTTGGACCGACGTCGGCAATTTCTCTATGATGAAAAGGACACCGTCGGCTTCCTTGAACGATATAGCTATTCGAATAAGCCAGGCAGCATTAAGCTTTCCTCCAAACCTACAGACAGCGCTGCCGGACTCACTTCCCGACTGGTGGCGGCCACCAACGAGCTGCAGGTGAACACTCTGATATCTGAAGCCCACAGCAACCTCATCAACCTACGTTTGATCGCCGCTCTGGGTGAGGGCGACGATGCCCAGAGGGCGCGCGCCTATATCGGCAAGCTGGAAAAGCTAATCAAACGGGCCCGTATTAAGGTGCATGAATTGCGCAATGAATACGTCATTAAGATCCGGCAACGCAAGGCAGAACAAAACCAACAGGACAGGCGGGCCGAGCAAATTAAAGCAGAACTCCGTAGAAAGCGCCTAGCCCGAACCACCAAAGAAAACAGCTATCTGATCGACGTAACACGGGACTACACCTTTGGGAGCAAAAAAGCCAATGCTGACCAGGGATTCCATGATGCCGCAGCCAAGCTGGACACAGCCAGTGAAGTGAGCATTGCTGCCGAGGCCCAGGCTGTGGCAGCCGCCGAAGCTGCCGGTGACAGTGTTGCTGTCGGTGGTAGTGATGTTGCTACCGGTGGCAACGTGGACATTACGGTTAGCGGTGTTGCTAACGATGGTAGCGTGGATGTTACGGTATAGTTACCCAGAGCATCGCGTTGGAATTGCCAAGCCGCCAGTGTACACCTCTTCAAAGTAGGGAGTAGCACTTTAGCAGTCCCCCAATAAGGATGTTTACGAAAATCATAATTGTTTACCCTATAGCCGAAGATCACCGATGAAAAGCCGAACTCTACAGCTTAGGGAAATACGATTTGCTCCGTCAAAATTATCTGGGTGAGCAGAAACCACAGACGCATCATGAATTGCTTCTCACTGGTAAGATAAGACAATGCCCTCGCTGAACTTATTTAAGGCATAATCACTGTCCCTATAATTTTCATTTCCTCCCGTTTTGGGGTGATTTGTAAAATAAAAGGAATTTTATCAAAAAAAATAAGTCAGCACGTCGCCCACTGCGAAATGCTGGCTTATTTAGAATTGCATGATGAAAAGGGCAATATATTCATAGCCCATAGCAAAAGCCGGTATTACGATGTCCAAAACACCCGTCGAAATCCCAAAAGCCTGCCCTCCAAATAAGAAGGGCAGGCTTCGCAGACTTTCAGCAGCCAGACCATCATAACACATTAAGTACCTTAGGAGCGTCTTTGCGTCCCCATTTTCAACGGATTTACCCTTGGCTTTATTCTTTTATCAATAGTAAACAAGGTTGTAAAGTTACTATTTGCTTACCAATTCAGTCGTCACCGTGTGTTACCCGGAATAGGAATTATTCGTTTTAAGTCAGATTCCTCCATTCTCAAGAAAGGCCGATCCTCAGGCCAATGGTGTAGTCTGTGGCGGAATAAAAATAGCGGTAGGTGCTGGTAAAGCGATAGTCGTCATTATAGTAGAAGCTCCCGCCCCGTTTGATGTAATCGTTGCTGGGAATCGTATTGCAAGGGTCGGTCTGAGCCTCGGTGGAATAGGGGGCGGCGTAGTCTGCCACCCACTCATACACGTTGCCACTCATGTCGTAAATCCCTAATTCGTTAGGCTTTTTCTGCTTAACCATGTGAACGCTGCTACCGTCGCTGCTTGTCCAGCCCACTTCAGATAAGATATTGCTCCCAGCATAGGTATAGCCCTGACTTTTGTTTCCGCCCTTGGCGGCAAACTCCCACTGGGCTTCGGTGAGCATATGGAAGTTTTTGTCGGCAGGAATGATACCGGTAGCATGGGCCTTCTCGTTGAGCCTTTCCACGAAAGTACGGCAGTCCGGCACTGTCACACTGGCAATGGGGTAATTTAGATCATCATCTCTGTGACTGCCATTCATAACCTCGTTCCACAAAGCCCGCGTCACTTCTGTTTCTCCAATTAAATAAGAAGAAAGAGTTACTTGATGTTCGCCCGCTTGATTGCCTACCTGAGTTCCTCTGCCCTGCGCTCTGGCATCAGACCCCATGGTAAAGGTACCTCCCTCCACCAAGATCATTTTGAACTCCACGCCGTTTAGGTTATAAGTTGTTGTTTCCAAATTGCCCTCCTGCGCCATAGCACTGTTCTCCACATCATTCGATTCTGTCGATATTGGCCTAGCAGATACACTTGTATCTTCGGTAGGCCCGGATGTTGCATTATCGCTTTCTTTCGGTGGTTCCGATGTTGACGGGGCTGCACAGCCTACCATAGAAAAACACAGAGCAAAAATAACAGCAAATGCAATCAAGAAGTTTTTCTTTTTCATGAGATACTCCTTTCATATTCTAAGCGATTACCATGTTTCATATCTTTCGCCAGTATTCATATCAGCAATCCTGCTCATTTCATCATCGCTTAACTCAAAGTCGAAAATGTCAAAGTTTTCAGCAATATGTTTCGGATTGCTTGAAACCCGGTATAACAATATATCCGGCCTGAAGCTGCCAGCGTAAAAGAACCTGGCAGAGGTTTTATTATGTGCCTCTGCAATTTTCACGATTGTGTCATGATTAAATAAATCCTGCGTATTCCCTCGCCACCGCAGCCCACCATAGTAAGGTTTCTTGTACAGGCTGTACCATCTCATCATTGCACCCATGTTCTTAAAAGTCCCGCGGAGTGAGCGTACCGTCAGTCCCCATCTTTCCACCGTACACCGGGAAAAGACTTGCCTCGCCGTAATTTTTGATGCGCTGGACCTTTTTCAACACTTTCATATCCGCATCAGAAATCTCAAAATCCACCGCGGCGTTGCTGCGCATATGCTCCGGGTTGGCCGTTTTAGGCAAGGGCAAAGTGCCGAGCTGGAGGCAGTATCGGATACCAATCTGCGGTATAGTCACACCATACTTTTCAGCGATGGAGGCGACCTCTTGATTTTTCAGCATCTCACCATGCGCCACAGGTGAATATGCCTCCACCAAAATACCCTTGCTCTGACAATAGGAGATCAGTTCAAAGGGGGTGTTGCTCACATGGGTAAGAATCTGATTGACCATAGGCTTAACCGTGCCATGCTCCAGCAGATTATTGAGGTCCGCCTGCTCAAAGTTGGAAACGCCGATAGCCTTGAGCTTGCCGGCCTTATATGCGTCCTCAAGGGCGCGCCATGCTTCCCGATTGCCCTCGAAGAAGTGCTCTCCCTCTCGGAAATCTGTCCAAGGCTGTGGGCTGTGAATAATCATCATGTCGATGTAGCCAAGATTTAACGCCTTCAGAGAGCCATCAATGGCTGCCAGAGCCTCGTTATAAGACTTGATCGCAGCCTCCAGCTTAGTAGTCACAAAAATCTCCTCACGGGGAACGCCACAGGTGCGGACACCCTCTCCGACACCACACTCATTGCCATAACCCTGTGCGGTATCAATATGGCGATAGCCAATACCCACCGCCTCACGAACGGCCTGTGCAGCCTTGTCATCTTCAATCATCCAAGTTCCCAAACCCAACTTTGGGATTTTCGCTCCGTTAGAGAGTGTATAGGTTTCATTCAAAATCATAAATTTACTCCTTCTGCATCGCCTTTATCGTACAATGCCTTGTTTGTTTTCAGTTTTCGGATTAAAAAGTCCATATTATATAGCTTGTCCTGTGTTTCGTGGACATTAGTTAAGAGTTTGGAACGATAAGATGACAGAATTCTTTTTCCGTTTTCCCATTGATTTAATCGGATACTCTGCATAAACTGTCGAATCGTTTCCGAGTCCATTCCTAAATCATTCAACGAACGAAAAAGCTCCTGTTCATCAATACTCGTGCGAATCAACCTTGCATCACCTCCTATATTTCATTTTATTCAAAAATCAACGGATTACAAATACTTATATATTATGATGTTGCATACTTTTTATTTATGGGTTTCTGTGACATAATTTAAGACAATGGAGGTGTTGCATGGATATTCGTATTCTAAAATATTTTCTTGCCGTTGCGCAGGAAGAAAGTATCACAAGGGCTGCCGAGGTTTTGCACACTTCTCAGCCAAACCTTTCACGGCAACTCACCGAGCTTGAGGAGGAAGTGGGTACAAAGCTGTTTGAACGAGGCAGCCGGAAAATAACGCTGACCGAGGAAGGGATGTTTTTGTGCAAGCGAGCAAAGGAAATCATTGAGCTGTTGGAGCGAACAGAATCAGACCTTAGCTCATTCAATGAAATCACAAGCGGAGATGTTTATATCGGCGCCGCTGAAACACATGCAATGCGACTGATTGCTCATGCAATACAATCGCTCCGGGAAATCTACCCACAGATTCTGTATCATTTTTTCAGTGGCAGTACCGTAGAGGTGAAAGAACAACTGGACAAAGGATTACTTGACTTCGGTATCCTCGTTGATCAGCTTGATCCGCAGAAATACGATTATTTTCGTTTACCGGTCAACGATACATGGGGCGTTTTAATGCGACGGGACAGCCCACTTGCTAAATTAGAAGCTATTCGCCCGGACGATATAAGGGATAAGCCATTACTTTGCGCCCAACAAATGCTCGATGCAAACGAGATTTCAGGCTGGTTAGGTGAGGCCTTCAAAAATCTGAATGTGGTTACTACCTTCAACTTGATTACCACCCCTGCAATGATGGTAGAGGAGGGGCTCGGCTATACCTTCACCTTCGATAAGCTGGTGAACACCACCGGGGATTGCAACCTCTGTTTCCGTCCTTTAGAACCAAAGTTTGAAACAGGACTTTATTTGGTCTGGAAAAAATACCAGATATTCACGAAACCGGCGAAAGCTTTTTTGCAGCAGGTTCAACAAAGCCTATCTTAAAGTTAAATGTTGGAGTTTGGCAATTGTCTTTGACATTCATACTGCAGCTTGAGCCGTACCAAAAGAAGATGATCAAATAGAAGCAAAGCCTGACAAATCCGACGCCTGCCGTGTCGGTTCTGTCAGGCTTTTAATTTTTCCTGCAAGGAGGCATGAACATGATTTTCCGTCATTAGAGCGAAGCGACCTCTTGCCGCCTTGTTAAGATATCCTCAGCGATAAAATGACATTTAACGGATTGGTTGATATTCTATATGAGAATCTTCAGAAGTTGCCTCCAACTTAAAAATAACAGGTCTTAAGCCATCATTGCAGCTACAAATGGCAACACCCGGTTTTCTTATCCAATCGCCATAGTAGAACAGATTATTCCCGGCTCCATGTGCTAAAGCAAATACATATTGGTAAATTGCTTTCCAGGCTTCATCACAAAATCCTTCCGGTTTCGCATAATCAGCATAAAATACTTGTCCTTTATCCATCATAGGACAGGCTGTTAGCCCTTCCACACCATACTCTTTGGCAAGTTCTTCATCTAGCGTTACCTTTAATACGGTTATTTTTACCTTTTTCATAAAAACCCCCCTGTATAAATAAAAACAACAAAGGCAGACATCTTAATCTGCTGTCTGCCTCACCAAACTATCTAAAATCCATAAAATATCCCTATGGAAATGCGCCGCATGGCCATGTTTGCCAACGTTTATTAATGGGGCTTCTGTTCTTGTTCAGCTCCCTCAGCCAGTTCAGTAACAATCAGGTTCTTTTCTTCTAATAGGGAACGGTCAAAATTTAAATTAGGAACCAAGCGGTAAAAGACCTCTTCACCCTCTATCCAAGTTAGCAGGTATTGCACAGGACCACCCCCGTATTTTGTATACAGTATTTCTACTTGTGATCATTGTATCAAAATGTGAGGTAACTGACAATCCTTTCTAAAAAAATATTTCATTATATTTTTCGCCGCACAGAGTTAAAGTAACTTAGAGAATAGCTCATTTGACTAATCTCTCAACAATTACTCCTACAGCCGCTTCTTCCAGGTCATTGTTTAACTGGGCTAAAGTGCTTTCTAAGCCTCGTCTTTGTAAAGCCAACTGAATTAGTAAATCTGTAATACTGCTATTTTTAGGCAACAAAGGTCCATGTAAATAAGAGCAAAACACATTTTTATACCTTGCTCCTTCCAGATGATCCTGACCATTGTTTCCAAAACCTGATACCACTTTACCTAATGGCTCCAGTTCGCCAATAAAGGTTTGCCCGGAGTGGTTCTCAAAGCCCGCCACTTTAACAGGTACACCATTGATAGAAGACTCTATCACAATATTACCAATGAGTCTTTTTTCTCCAGCCCGCGTATATAAATCCAGGATTCCCAATCCAGGGATTTTTTGGCCATCATGGGTTAGATAATATTGCCCCAACATCTGGTAGCCGCCACAAATGGCCAGAACCACCAGACCCTTTTCAATGGCCTGCCGGAGAGACTCTTTGCGAAGTAGCAAATCCGCCGCCATTAAGTTTTGTTCTCGATCGGAGCCACCACCTAAAAATAAAAAATCAATCTCTTCAAAATCCACAGACTCCCCCACATTTACTTCCACTACTTCGACCGGGATACCTCGCCAGCGGCAGCGTTGTACGAAGGCAATAATATTCCCCCGGTCACCATAGAGATTTAATAAATCAGGATATAGATGACACACCTTCAGCATGGGGCACCTCCTTCTCCGCCAGTGCCAGTAAAATCTTTTGAGCAGACCAAAGGGCGGTATAAGTAGAAAATAAGTAGGTGAGTTCCCCTGGTCCTTGTAATGCTTTCTTAATGGCTGGCTCCATTTCCTTAATAACGGTAATTTGTTCAAGAGGAATTCCTGCATATTTTAACCTAAGAGCCATCTCTTCTGCCCTTAACCCTGAACATACAAATAATTCTATTTCATGCTTAGCCTTGACCATATGTTCAAAATCCACATCCCAAAGCCAGGAGATATCCTTACCGTCTGCATCATTATCGTTTATCGCCATAAAAACGGTTTTAGTACCTGATATGCTCAGCAGGCTATTGACGCCCTCGTTATAACCCGTAGGGTTTTTCACTAAGTTAAGAATAGCTGGCTTCCCTTGATAGAAAAAGGTTTCCATCCGGCCAATAGCTGGCCTGTAGGTTAACAACCCCTTAGCTATTTGCTCCGGCTTTATGCCAATTAGACTGCCTACAGTGAACGCAGCCAAGGCATTGTAAACATTATAAAAACCATGGGTATGAATAGATAACGTAGCCGTTGTCTGATGATATTTAACACTGGCATTCAATACTGAACCCACTGTTTCTATGGCAAAACCTTCTATTTCTGGTTCCGGTCTTCTAAAAGAACAGCCGGGGCAAACAAAGGAACCCAATTGGCTGTATTGATAACTTTCATATTGCAGTTCTTCGCCACACATGGGACAAAACCGGGCTTCTCTGGTCTGCTGAGAACCCGTTGCCGGCCGCTGATTAGGTGCCAGTCCAAAAAAAGTGGCACTATGACCGGTGGCTTGTTGCATCTGGGCCACCAGGGGATCGTCACTGTTTAAGATAAGGTGTACTTGGGGTAGATCTTTTAATGCATCCCTTACCAAGGTGACAGTTTTGTCCAGTTCCCCGTAACGGTCTAGCTGATCTCTAAAAAAGTTATTAACTACCACCATCTGAGGGGAGATTTCTCTTAACACCTTCGGAAAAGAAGCTTCATCTACTTCCAGCAGAGCATAATCGCAATCAATGCGCCCCAGCCAGTTGGCATATCGAATAAAGGCAGTAGTTACCCCGGTAATCAGATTGGCACCCTCCTGGTTAATGACAATCTTGCAGCCGGTAGACGCAATGACACTGGCAATCATGTTATTGGTTGTGGTTTTGCCATTCGTTCCCGTAACCATAATAATATCTTTGCGGGCCTGTTTGGCTAAATCTCTCAGGGTGCCTTGATATATTCTTCTTGCTACCACTCCCGGTAAAGAAGAACCTTTCCCACCAAACATTCGACTTAGCGAAGCAGCCAGCTTGGCTGCCATGACAGCTATCATTAGTTTAATATTCATTGTTAACCACCGCTTTTTATTTCCTTTTCTATTCTTCCCGTTTCCTTACACAAGCAAACTTAGGTAATTTTACAAAGGATAATTTCCTATTCTTCCCTGGTGATTATAACGCTACAGCAGAGAAAACGTCAATAATACACTCCTTTTTCATTCATCTTTACTTTTCTAGTTGTTCCCACTGGTAAAAATTGCATATAATAGAGGTGAGGTGATAAAAATGCTCAGCTTCGGTTTAATTATTGCCATTCTCTTTTTTATCGCGGGTATGGCTGGCATATTTCTACCGGTCCTGCCGGGTGCCCCTTTACTAGTGGTAGGCATGGTGGCTTATGGATTGGTAGAAGGTTTTACACATCTGACCTGGCAGTTTTTCCTGGGCCAATTCATCTTAATGTCCTTTGTCTTTGGCATAGATTATTTAGCCAACATATGGGGAGTAAAAAAGTACGGCGGCTCCCGTACCGCCGTTTGGGGCTCGGTGCTTGGTGCATTGGTGGGTTTGGTCCTTCTAGGCCCCTTAGGAATTATTCTTGGACCCTTTATTGGAGCGGTAGCTGGGGAATTACTAGCCAAACAAGATATCAATCAGGCTGTACGGGCCGGAATCGGTACTCTGTTGGGCTTCTTGGGGGGAGCCTTAGTAAAATTAATGATCCAAACCATCATGATCGTATGGTTCTTTACTGCTATTAGGTAAAGTCAATGAAAAAAGGAGAGTCGCAAAAAAGTAGTTTTGCGACTCTCCTTTTTTACTCTGAGGCCTCTTCTTGAGGTATTTCTTTAAAGGGTACCGGGCTACCAATTTCGACTGCCTCATCTAGAATCCAAATCCCATCTATATCTCGCTCAAATCCTAATTCATCCTGGGCACAAATCATCCCGTTGCTTACGACTCCCCTTAACTTACCCCTTTTAATTTTTTTACCACCAGGGAGTTTCGCTCCATGTAAGGCAACGGGTACTCTCAAGCCGGGAGCTACATTCCTGGCGCCACAAACAATCTGTAATGGTTCTTCCTGACCTATATTAACCGTGCATACAGTTAACTTTTCCGCATCTGGATGTTGTTCCGTCGCGATTATCTCACCAACTACAATCTTATCACTGGTTATTGGTTCCTTTGTTGTTTCCTCAGTCACTTTTCATGTCCCCCTATACAGCAATGTTTTCCTAATGTCCCATTATATATAGAAATATGACAATACTCAAGTCTCACCAAAGAATCAAACAGCAAAAAAAGTCCACCTCTTGTGGACTTTTTTAAGGTTGCGTGTAGGCAAGAGTTAAACCGCAGCGTCTGCAGTTAATAACCCCCACCGTTGTTGTATTCATTATACCTTAATTGTTATAAAGATCAATAGATTTAAATTAGTTTATTATAGTTCTTTTTTTCACAGGTACTTACCCTTGTTCTTCTATTTTCTAAATATTAGACAATTTCTCACAATGACCAAGATTCATTCCATTTAACGAAGACCAGTGATATGTTGATTAATTTTTTCCTGCCGAATAACCTCTCGAATATCATATTCCCTTTCCAACCAGAGCGGATAACACATTTGTTCAATGCGGGAAACTGTTCTTTCCCCCACCAACTTTACTAGATCATCAGATACATCCAAGTTTGTGGTTATAATCGTCGGTAACTCTTGATTTACTCGGTGGTTAATGATGTTATAAATCTTGTTTTTAGTCCACTCGGTGTAGTTATGGGCACCCAGATCATCCATAATTAATAACGGAACTTCACAGGCTGCTTCCACCAGACTATATTCAGTATAATTACCTACATTGCTGTAACTAGCTTTAATCTTTTCCAATAGGTCAGGTACAATGACAAACAAAACTGCTTTATCACTATTTTGCAATACATAATTAGCAATACAACAGGCTAAAAAAGTCTTACCTGAGCCCACCTGTCCTTGAAGTAATAGTCCTTCCTTGACATCTCCTTTAACAAAGGCTTTGGCGAAATCGTCGGCGTAGTGTAAGGTTCGCTGGGCGATCTCCAAGTACGTTCTTTTCGACAAAGGTTCTTTTACAGTAGCGGAATAATAAGATAACTTAAAGTTATTAAAGGAGTGCTTTAACATGGATTTAGGAATTTGGCAGTTTCTAAATTTGTTTTCCAACGCCTTACGCTGAACACAAATACAGGGCACAGCAAATTCGCCCTCCATATAAAGCCCCCGGTCTTCACATTTTTCACACTGGATACTTTTTATCTCCACATTGTTGTCTTGCTGAGACCACCGATTACCCATTTGCTTTAAAATCTTCTCAGGATCGAAAAAATCCATTGTATGTCCTCCAAGCTATGAACTTCTATCATTAATTTATCATATCATGAAAATTTTTTTAAGCCCTCAAATGAATAAGAACACTTCTAAAGGCAAAATATGTTATTATAGGTTTTCAAACCCAGTGGTTACGTCTATAATTAGACATAGTACGACTTTAAGGAGAGTTCAACATGCTGGCATCGTGGGTTTGGGGTTTGATAACCCTATTCTTTTTAATCGGCATAAAAAAATATCGCCCTGCCAAAAGCACTCTGCCGGTTCTTCTAATGGCTTGGTCTGCCGTACTTTTCCTGGTATCACTGGTTCTCTATAGTGACCGTTTAACTTCTGCTTCAAGCGGTCTAAGTTGGGAACCTATGCTTTTAGCCACCGCGGCATTCTTTTTCTGCTTACCGCTGTACTGCCGATATCGACAACTTGTATTACTTCAGAAGAAAAACAAAAAGCAATCTAAGGCACGTGCTTGTTAATTTGTATGTGGAGGTGCTCTCTTGAGCGAAATTGATGTTCAATTTACCTGTCCTGATTGTGACCATACCTTTTCTATTATTCCTGCAGAACTTTTAGAACAAGATACTCTGGCTTGTCCCCAGTGTGGTTGTTCTTTGCCCGAAGATGAACTACGTTATTTAAAAATCGCCATTGACTACCTTAACGATAAAAAGACGCACTAAACGGTTAGCCTTTATAGTGCCAAGGGTGTTCAGCCAACTGGTATTCCTAGGACTGATCAAAGGGATCGATTACCAGAGTTTTAAAGTTAAATGGTGTTGTTTAATTAAGGCTAACAGCTTTGTTTGCCTTAGGCATATCGAAAAGTTTTAGACTTTCCGATATGCCAAAAAGCGGAGTGCGCAAAAAGTAGTTTTGCGCACTCCCTTCTATTTACAAAAATAATTTAGTGCTGAAATGATCGTCACACTGATAGCTACTAATAAGCTTAAATAACTTACCTGTTTATTTTCAATACCTGATAGTTTTAAGTGAATAATATCGTAGGCACGGCTTTCTTTACTTTTAATGATCCGTAGCATTTGGCTGGAGGAGACCATGGAATTGGTGATATCCGAAAAGATCGTGATGTTCTGATAGTCTAAAACCTCTTGCTCAAAATCTCTTAGGTCCGTGGAAATCTGCATTAATTTTGTAAACTGCCCCTCCCATTTTCTTCTCCAGCCAAATATGCTGGTCGGATAGCTTTTCACGGTATCAAGAACATCTTCTAGTTGTTGTTCAATAATTCTGCCTTCGTTGAATAGCTCACAAATCCAGATATTATCTATATCAATCGGCTGATCTTTATAGGTAAGCAGTAACTCTTGAAGGTCAGTATATTCAGAGATAAATTGATAGGCATCAAAATTTTCCCAATTGATATTAAGTATATCCGTACTATTGGTTATTCTTTTTGCCCGTTCTAGGCCTTTAAGCAAAGCCTGACCTTTTTGATACAAAAATCCACCTCCAGGGCACCTGACTTACTTTTCAATGTAATAATTCGGCAATATGTAGTAACCATGTTGTTGAGATATTACATTACCTTTACCCACCCGAGTGTATATGCCGGAAAATTTTTCATTATAAGCAAAAAGACCAATCATTTGATGAAAATGGTTCGTGGTCACCCTATGATCCTCTGGGAGCTCTACCATCTGGCCATAGAACGGTTGACAATACTCTTGATACAAATAATTATTTTCCCAACATTGTTCTACTTTTTGCTGCCATTGGCCTTCCGTAAAGTCTCTACCCAAATAGACCCCTGCGGCGGCATACATATTGGTGGGCTTTAACACATATTGATCCTTGTTTTTTAAGACCAAGGAAAAAATATTTTGATCGCCTTTAAACTCTGCAGTGTAGGGAATATGCTGTTTGATAAACGCTCTCTCAGCCTCGGATAGGATATTTGTTGTGTCCTGATGCAATACTTTAAAGATTATTTTATTATGGCTTATTTCGGATCGAATAGGCCCAACCATGCAAACGGCTCTATCTTGGTAGGCTAAAATCAAATCCATCATTTCTGCGTGACGATCGAGTAACTCACTGGTTACCAGCCTTCTATAAATAAAATCTACTTTCATATCTCGGAAATACAATGCCTTACCATCATATTTTAATTGCCTTGGATCTACTATTTGGGTTTTGCAACCTTTCTTTATGTAGGCTGCTTGAAAAGCTTCAAACTCTTTGAGATTCCCTGCTCCCTGCCAATCCACAATGGCAACGTTAGGGTTTTTTAGGTTCGGATTGAACTGCTGAAAAAGCTGCAGACTTTCATCGGTCCACGTTTCGACCAACTCAAAATATTGAATATCATACTTCAGCTTCATTTTGCTAACCGGCAGAG
This sequence comes from uncultured Desulfotomaculum sp., assembly GCA_946411205.1. GTDB lineage: Bacteria > Bacillota > Desulfotomaculia > Desulfotomaculales > Desulfotomaculaceae > Desulfotomaculum. The sequence goes on along the minus strand of CAMKDG010000003.1, from coordinate 8,918 downwards.
CCTGCAAAAATAGTCTTTCCAATACATTGGACTTATTCATGCCCGATGAACCATCAGCATTAATCTCACAAAATTTAAATAACCGTGGTTCATGATAAAAGATATCTAGCCTGACCATCGGCACAGGAATTTGATAGCCGGGATCAACCAGTATAAGCTCTTCCAAAAGTTTAGAAAAACCGAATTTTTTTCTAAACTCGGTTGAGACAAGATAGTGCTTAATCACCTTATTCAAAATACTCATCACTGTGTTAGTTAAATCTTCAAAAACACGAATATCCTCCGTGGTAAAAAACATCGGCTGGTAAAGAAATGGAATCGGTTCCCCGTTGTACTTAGCCGTAGAGTTATCCATCATACCTTTTATGTTCAGGTAATCTTGATGACACTGGTCTGGGAAACTTTTTACGATATCTTCATACTCTAAAAAAAAGTTGTTAAGATACACCTAATCCACCTCAATGGGATTGATGACACACCATTGTACTGCTTGCCTTTTTCCTAGGGGTAATCTTTCCTTTGTTAGCGCAGCAGGAGTTTTTCTTTGTTCTATAAGACGTTCCAAGGGGTCAAGATAGCTTCTCTCCTCTGTTGGTAGTCCATTCTTTGCCCAGCGGAGTAGCGAAAGAGCAAGTTCAGCAAAAGTTATGCCGTTTATCTCGGCTTCATAGCCCTTTTTTACGGCTTCCCTCTTAGCATTTTCAATATCTTGTACTGTCACATTCCTAAAGATTTCAGATAGGTTATTTACATTTTCCTCACTATACAAAAGCCCTTTCCACAAAGCTGCACCAGCAATATTTAAGGGGTAAGGACAGGCGTCCGCCATGCGAATTTCTATAAAACTTTTGGCCCTTACATCTGGAAAAACCATTGTCATTGCATGCTCTAATTCACCTACGGTATAATCACCGGGATCAAATATTTTTTTATATTGTTGATCCCCGGTATAGAGACTGGAATTCCCCTTTTTGATGAAGATAGGTGGTGTTTCTAAAACAAATTTGGCATATTCATCATATCCCCAGCCACCACTATGTTTAGCGGCAACGCCGCACCGGGCATCATCACAATTTTGCCAGATAACGGTTCTTACAGCGTGGTCCTGCCAAACTTCTCCTTCCCAAAAAGGCGAGTTATCAAACACCACGGACATAACCGGTGCCAAAAAACTGCTCACTTTAAACTTTTTAATAAAATCTGCTTCACTCATAAAATCTAAGCTGTACTGCATAGAAGCCGTACCCTTCATCATATTATGAGCATATTTACCACGAGTTTTTAAGTAATCGGACATAAAAACATATCTTTGTTTGGGAATAAATCGAATCTCGGAAATTCTGGTTTGCGGTTGATATCCTAGGGCTAGCAACATCTGATTTTTCTTCTTTAATAGCGGGGTGATTTGATTTACAAAATGAATATACGCTTGTTCTATATCCTTGATCTGCGATCTAGGTATAGTACTTAGCTCCAACTGACTGCCAGGTTCCAAAGTAATGGTTGCACCTTCATTATGGAGACCAATAAGGTTATTCCCCTCGTAGTCGCCATACCATCCCTGCGACAGCATTTCTTTTAATGTTTCCTCCACTCCATTTAAACCATAGTAGAAGACAGTGTTTAAAGAGTCTTGTTCTACAATCAGGTGTTCAAACTCAACACCTAGCTTATACTCTTTTGTGGTTTTTTCATTGCTTTTAAAATATTTGACGAATTCCGCAATTTGTTGCTCTTCCCTTGTCATGATTCCTCCATTATTTCAGTTCTTTAATAAAGCCTGAAGCTACGGGGAGAACATATCCTTATATGCATACTTAATTTCTTTATAATTTTCACATACTAGGTCTTAATCATGCATTAAGGGGGCGAAAACGTGTCACAACAGTACAAATTTGTTCATGCCTGTGTTCGTGTAAAAGATCTAGAACAATCCATTAATTTTTATCAAAATGCACTAAACATGCAAATATCCAGGCGTAGAGATTACCCAGAATATCAGTTCAGTCTGGTCTATCTGAAACTTCCCGGAGATGCTTTTGAGCTCGAGCTTACCTATAATTATGACCGTCAAGAGCCTTATACCGTGGGTGATGGCTATAGCCACTTCGCTGTGATTGTAGATGATTTAGAGGGGTCTTATCAAAGACATAAAGAAGCCGGTTATACCATAGGCGATATTAAGAAATTAAGTGGCGAAGCAAGTGGAGGGTATTACTTCCTAACCGATTCAGACGGTTATCGTACGGAGATTATCCAAAAGTAAATAAACCCAGAGGGCGTTAGGACTGCCCTCTGGGTTTGGTTTTGTTGAGGTTGTTTGGTTGTGAATTGCTTAAGCCAGATCAAAACGATCTGCATTCATCACCTTATTCCAAGCAAAGGCGAAATCTTGGATAAATTTCTCCTGAGCATCATCACTTGCATAGACTTCTGCGATAGCCCTCAGCTCGGAATTTGAACCAAAGATAAGGTCTACTCGTGTTCCGGTCCATTTGAGTTCGCCTGTTGCGCGGTCACGGCCCTCGAACACGTCGCCATCTTCAGAAGTTGCCTTCCAAACAGTTCCCATATCGATCAGATTCACAAAGAAGTCGTTTGTCAGCGCTTCGGGCCTTTTGGTGAAGACACCGTGCTGAGATTGTCCATAATTGGCATTCAGAACACGCATGCCACCAAGGAGTACTGTCATTTCCGGAGCGGTCAAAGTCAGCAGCTGGGCGCGGTCTACTAAGAGTTCTTCTGCGGATACGGAAAATTTGGTTTTCAGGTAATTGCGGAACCCATCCGCTTTCGGCTTAAGAACCGCGAATGACTGTACATCTGTCTGTTCCTGCAATGCATCCATTCGTCCCGGTACAAAAGGAACCTCCAAATCCTGCCCGGCATTTTTGGCAGCTTGCTCGATACCTGCACAGCCGCCCAGGACAATTAAGTCAGCGAGGGAAACTTTCTTGTTACCAGACTGGCTGCCGTTAAATTCTGCTTGAATTTCCTCCAGAATCTGTAATACCTTGTTTAATTGTTCCGGTTGATTGACCTCCCAATTTCTTTGAGGTTCCAGGCGAATCCGGGCTCCATTTGCTCCACCACGCTTGTCCGAACCGCGGAAGGTCGATGCTGATGCCCAGGCCACCCCTACAAGTTGAGAAACTGACAGCCCTGAAGCCAGTATTTTTCTCTTTAGATCAGCAATGTCTTGTTCATTAATCAACTCATGATCAACCGTAGGTACAGGGTCCTGCCATATCAGCTCTTCAGCAGGAACCTCCGAACCGAGGTAGCGTGAAGACGGACCCATGTCGCGATGGGTCAGTTTGAACCATGCACGGGCAAAAGCATCTGCAAATTCCTCCGGGTTATCGCGGAACCGCAGGGCAATTGGTCTATAGATCGGGTCCATCCTTAATGAAAGGTCCGCTGTGGTCATCATAGGAGCGTGTCTCTTGTTTGGGTCATGCGCATCAATTACTGTGTTTGCCGCAGCCGGATCAGATGGAACCCACTGACTAGCCCCGGCAGGACTCTTCACTAAATTCCAGTCATATTTAAACAGCGTCTCCAGATATCCCATATCCCAGGTAGTCGGGTTCGGCTTCCAAGCGCCTTCCAGTCCGCTGCCAATCGTATCTCCGCCTTTGCCACTGCCAAAACTGCTCTTCCAGCCGAGTCCCATTTGCTCAATAGGAGCAGCCTCCGGTTCCGGTCCTACATGGGTTGCGGGCCCGGCTCCGTGGGTTTTGCCAAATGTGTGCCCGCCGGCGACGAGTGCTACTGTCTCCTCATCGTTCATGGCCATTCGCGCAAAGGTTTCCCGAACATCGCGGCCGGAAGCAACTGCGTCAGGCATTCCATTCGGACCTTCCGGATTCACGTAAATCAGGCCCATCTGAACAGCAGCCAGAGGGTTTTCCAGATCCCGTTCACCTGAATAGCGTTTATCGCCCAGCCACTCGGCCTCAGAACCCCAGTAAACGTCTTCCTGCGGTTGCCAAACGTCCTCACGCCCGCCAGCAAAGCCAAAGGTCTTGCATCCCATGGATTCCAAAGCACAATTACCTGCTAAAATCATGAGATCCGCCCAGGAGATTTTCTTACCATATTTCTTTTTTATCGGCCAAAGTAAACGACGTGCTTTATCAAGATTTACGTTATCAGGCCAGCTGTTCAGCGGTGCAAAGCGTTGAGTTCCATCCGATGCGCCACCTCTTCCATCGCCCATTCGATACGTACCGGCACTATGCCATGCCATACGGATGAAGAACGGTCCATAGTGACCGTAATCAGCAGGCCACCAATCCTGAGAATCTGTCATCAATGCATACAGGTCTTTCTTGACCGCTTTAAGGTCGAGTTTTTTAAATTCTTCAGCATATTTGAAGTCTGTGCCCATTGGATTGCTTAAGTTTGGGTTCTGACGCAAGATATTCAGGTTCAGTTGGTTCGGCCACCAATCTCTGTTCGAGGTGCCACCGCCAGATACGACTTTTCTCGTTTTACCTGTCACCGGGCATTTTATTTCTTCCATAATTTAATCTCCTTTCACTGTTTCATTTATATTTGAAAGGCATCTTGGGCAAATACCTTTGAAATATACGTTTTTATCACTGATTTTAAAGTTTTTTAAATCCGCTGAGTTCAGTAAATCAAAATTAATGTTAAAGTCGTAGATTGTTCCACAGGATTCACACTTAAAATGTCCATGATCTTCAACCTCAATATCGTATCGTGTTTCATAATTTTCGATTGTAATTACTTTTACTACACCTGCCTCAACCAGAATTTTTAAAATGTTATAGACTGTTGTTTTAGATAATGTTGATATACTTTTTTGCAGATCGGAGAAGATTTGCTCAACAGTTGGATGACATCGATTTTGGACAAGATATTCCAAAACCCTTAACCGTTGATAGGATAGATGTATATTTCTTTGCTTTAATTTTTCTTTTAATTCTTCAAATGATGGTTTCATGAAACTCACCGCCCAAGCTGTTAATGGAAAATACAAATTTGTAATCATTACACATTTATAATGATTACAAATATATTGTACTGCTTGAAAGCACCTTGCGCAATAGAAAGAATTGGTCTTTTTGCAAAATTGAGATAATTGACAATTACAAGAAAAAAAGCCTCTGGGTAAGGAAACATATCATTATCCTTAACCGGAGACCTTTATACATCACATTTTGGTTGTAATACAACTAATAACTTACCAGGGGTAGAACCGTAGCATATTGACAAAAGTATATTACATACATATAATTTAATTGTCAAGACAACTATGGTGATGATAAAATATGGCGTTTAGAGTAGAAGATTCATTAGGGTTTGTCTAAATAATGCCAATATAAAACTTTAAAAATTATCGTACAAGCAAAGAATTGATTATCCGAAAACCTCATCCAGTAGATAAAAGGGCTTATCAAATTTTTTGATTAATCGTGGCAGGGCATTAAGAGATGAATTAGTTCCTAAAGCACTACAAATGCTAGAGGAAGCTACAATAGTAACTTAGAAATGATAAAACTGTTACGTATTTTTTTATTATTGTAGTTGTTGTGACAACTAAAGAAATTAATGACGGCTAAAGGAGGTTAATGATAGGGCTGTTAGAAAATTTACATTATAAACCGTTAGCTGTTTGGGTTAGCAATGAGAAATGTGAGTTATGTACATGCTGGAGTGAAAATAGAAAATAAGGATAAGGAGTGTTACTATGAAAAGTAAGCTTGCCGATTCCATCAAACTTAAAACCTATCCTGTTGCTGTATTCCGTACAGACGTTAAGCCTGAAGGAGCCTTACAGTTTCAGGAAGGGAAAGGCGGCTGCGTAATTTCAATGTTAAATGCTGCATCCAAAGGGAAAATGGCTGTATTTGAAGAAAAGACAACTAATTGTCCAGGAGGTAAAGTTGGACTAGGTTTCAACCGCTTTCAATTAGGTTTTATTGAGCATTTCCTGTCAACGGGTGTTCCTGGTAAGGAAGGCGAATTTTACAAGAAGAATCCAGAGTTAGCAGCGAAATTTGCAACAGAGTTACCCGAAGTTGTCCCTCCAAAGTATCTTGTTTTTAAACCCTTATCGGAACTGGGTGAAGATGAAACACCGGAAATCATTATCTTCTTAGCCAATGCAGATCAACTTTCTGCCCTAATGTGGTTAGCCAATTATGATACACCAACGCAAGACAACGTTAAAATAGATTTTGGTGCTGGCTGTCATCAGTCTGTACTATTTGCTCTAGCGCAGTCTGAGGAAAAGGAGTCAACGTGTTTTGTTGGACTAACTGACCCATCGGCAAGAAAAGTTATCGACAAGGATATCCTTTCCTTCAGTATCCCCTATAAACGCTTTTTAGAGTTAGAAGATCAAGTAGAAGAGAGTTTTTTAACCAAAGAAACATGGCTCAAAATTGCGTCACGCATTTAGTAAATTTATTAATTTACCTATCAATCTTATAAGATATGAAAAGACCACAAGGTTTTGGCCTTGTGGTCTTTTATCTTTTTCTTTTGGTGGAGACAAGCGGGATCGAACCGCTGACCTCTTGAATGCCATTCAAAGCAAAACGCTTATTATTCAAGGGTTTTTATGCCATTTTTCTGAACCTATTCTGAACCGATTACTTTTACATATATCGTTCTTTCTCAAAATAAAAAAACAGGCCGGAGCACTAAACCCCGGCCATAATTTTTAATTAGTATTCCATCACTTCAAACAGCATTGCAAAAAACCCCTGGGATGCAGCCATTTTCATAACTTCCGCTTCCAACTCCCTCACCCCTCCCGGTAACATTGCCCGGTATCCCGAGCATAAAAAACGCCCTCGATAGGCGTTTTTATCCAAATACATCCCACTTAGTAATTATCCTTAGTACAAACTTATAGTTATTGAGGTCAGCTAAATAAAAGGATCATAAATCTTTAGGCTATCTTAGCCTATGATCTATGATCCTTTATTCTACTCTAACGAAAATTTGCTTTAAGTAATATCACTGTGTATAAGTTTATTCAATGGCTTCGGCTTGTTCAGTAGATTCAGTAATCTCGGTTACGACTTGCTCATCAGTAGTTACTTCGTTCTGACTATTGTCATTAGCGTATTCGACTTGAAAACTAGGTTCAGTAGTCTCAGTTACTGCTTGCTCATCAGTAATCACTTGGCTTTCATCAACGTCTTGAGATGTTACGTTAGCTTTGCTTGGATAAGCCACACCTGTAGAATCGAGATAGATACGATACGGCATAGTTGGGGTACCACTAATTAATTGAACCTCAAAATAGTAAGGTATGCCTTTTCTCATCATAAAATTTCCAATCTTCTCTGACGGGCTTGACGAGGTAGATGTAACATGACCCCATTCAGCCATATTGCTATCATATAGGGTAAATAGATATGTGCAACCAGGAGCTCCTCTAAAAGAAGTATAACACTGTACCGAAGAATAATCAGGATTAGCTAAAACAATTTTATAGAAATCATTGGAATCAATAGCACTACAAGTCCCATACACAATCATACCATCATAAGTTGGAAATGGAAAATCAGTCGCAGTGGCTGTCCATTGAGTATTATTAGGCTCGCTTTCACAAAAAGGCTTTGTGTCCGCAAAAGCAGAAGTAGCAAATAAACTCATTGTCAGTACGACAACAGCAAAAAGGGTTACTAATCTTTTCATAAACACATCTCCCATTCATATTAAGTTGTCAGCTGACATATTAAGTCTAACATAGAAAAAAATGGAAGTAAACTCACAATATATATTGTAACGATATATTTATGTTACATAAGTCTATAACTTATATGTTTTTGTTATGTTTTTATTAATTTATCTACATAATATACCTATTTCCTTCACCCCCAATATTAGCCCGGCCACTATCGGCAGACGGGCATAAAAATAACGCCTACTGCGGCGTTCTGCTCGTTGTTATTCGATTTCATAAACCCATTCCACACGTACGGTTGATGACTGGAAGATCCGTTACCCCCTATGGTTACAACCAAAGATTGTTTAAAGTTAAAATCATAAGGAATGATAGATGGATCGCTTTGGTATCCAGTTACATCAATGACTTTCTGACCATCAATGTATATAGTTGCTCCACCATATTGTGCATTACTATTTTCCAATAATTTGAAATAGGTAAGCCTACCACGGCCTTGCACACTTAGAACGGTAACTCTCTGGACACTGCTAGATACACTTGCTTTATTGTACGGTTGTGTACTTCGTGGGCGTTGGAAGAGATCATTTGTGGTTGCAATCTGAGCGGCTATATAGTTTCTGAGCTCCCCAATCTTATACCGCTTGCATTAGCTCCATCAGTCCTTTGCCCTACGTGATACCCGAGCCAGCCTAACACTGTACCTATTAATCCACCTAACATGATTACACTCCCTTGACTAATAGTCCGTTACTATAAGATATCGTAAGCACATCCCTAACCCCACCACCGGGACCGTCAGCCGGTGGGATGTATTGATACAATTTCGACGGCAATCCACCGCTGTACTCTATGGTCGTGATGGCGTTAACCCCCTCTATGACGTGTACAGGTATCGGGATCAGCCAAGCAGCGCGGGAAGCACGTCTGCTCACACCACACTGCTGCCGCCATACGTTTGCTAACCTAATGAAAAATGCGTCCGGCGCAGACAAAGATAAGCTTGCTCTAATCGGACACACCACTGACGAGATGTTACGGCACTATCAAGATGCCGACTTAGCAGGCCTAAGAAAAATAGTAGACGCGCTGTAGAATTCTGAACCGATTCTGAACCATTAAGAATTTAAGGCATTTTGGGACACTTTCCTAAAAAACAAAAAACCCTCGGAATCTCAACAATTCCAAGGGTTCAGGTTACTATTTTTGGTGGAGACAAGCGGGATCGAACCGCTGACCTCTTGAA
>CAMKDG010000002.1 GCA_946411205.1 uncultured Desulfotomaculum sp. | reverse complement strand
GAGCCCGTTAATTTTAACTGCCCGGGTCAGGTGGTGATAGCCGGAGAAAGGGCTGCTCTGCAACAGGCTATGGAGTTATGTCGCCAGGCTGGAGCTAAAAGAGCCATTGAATTGGCTGTCAGTGGTCCCTTTCACTCCAGTTTAATGAAGTCTGCAGGTGAAAGATTAGCCGATGTTTTAGAGCAAATTACCATTAATAACCCCACCGTGCCGGTGGTGGCCAATGTCAGTGCCGGCAATGTGCAGACAGCATCAGAAATCAGAGATTCTCTGGTGCGTCAGATTTCCGGGGCTGTACTTTGGGAAGACAGCGTGGAGAAGATGGCTGTAGAGGGTAGCACCACCATGATCGAGATTGGACCGGGGAAGGTTTTGTGTGGTCTAATCAAGAAAATTAACAAGGAAATAACTACTGGTAACGTAGAAGATCTGGCAAGCTTGGAAAAAGTCCTTGCACTGTTCAAGGAGGTTGGCTAAAATGTTTCTGAATGGTAAAGTTGCCATTGTCACCGGAGCTTCCCGTGGTATTGGCAAAGCCATAGCTCTGGCCATGGCCGGTGCTCAGGCTGATATTGTTGTAAACTATGCTGGTCGGGCCGATGCTGCCGAAGAAACTGCCGCAGCGATTCGTCAATTGGGTCGCCGGGCTATGGTGTATCAGGCAGATGTATCCGATACCAGCCAGGTTCAAGGGATGGTAGATGCAGCCCTGGCTGAATTCGGCAAGGTGGACATTCTAGTGAATAATGCCGGGATTACCAGGGATAACTTAATCCTGAGAATGAAAGAGGAGGATTGGGATACTGTCCTGCAAGTTAACCTCAAATCTGCCTTTAATTCCATTAAAGCTGTGTCTCGTTCAATGGTGAAAGCACGCTATGGCCGCATTATTAATGTTTCTTCCGTTGTTGGTTTACACGGTAACGCTGGCCAAGCCAACTATGCCGCTGCCAAGGCGGGTCTGATCGGCCTTACCAAGAGCATGGCCAAGGAGCTAGGACCCAGAAATATTACTGTCAATGCCGTGGCACCGGGCTTTATTATGACAGATATGACTGAGCAACTGAGTGCCGAAGCCCGCGAGAAGATGACCGCCAGTATCTCTTTAAACCGGTTGGGTAAACCGGAAGATGTAGCTAGCCTGGTAGCTTTTCTGGCCAGCGATTTTTGCGGCTACATCACTGGGCAGGTTATCGCGGTGGACGGTGGCATTGTAATGTAGCTTCGAGGGGTAGTTTTTCCTCGATTTGAATTCATGATAAAAATAGATGATATCCCGGAGGGGGGTGAATGGGTTGGCAATTTTTGATAAGGTTAAAGCAATTATTGTAGATCAACTGGGTGTGGAGGAGTCCGAGGTGGCTATGGAAGCTTCCTTTGTTGATGATCTGGGTGCTGATTCTCTTGATATCGTGGAGCTAGTAATGGCTTTGGAGGAAGAGTTCGGTCTCGAAATTCCCGATGAAGAGGCAGAAAAAATTCGCACCGTAGGCGATGCCGTTAAATTTATTCAGGACCGCCAGTAATACGATGGTTAAAGTCCCGGCATTTTTCATACCGGGACTTTTTCTCAACTCACATAATTAGCTTTCTAAATAGTAAGCATAATTTAGCTTTTCTAACGTAAGGAGGAAATCATTTTGTCTAAACGGGTTGTGATAACCGGCATGGGAGTTATCTCTCCCCTGGGTACCGGGCTGGACAAGTTCTGGAACGCTCTGACTAAAGGAGTGTCTGGAATTGCTAAAATAACCAGGTTTGACCCGTCCGAATTCAGCACGCAAATTGCGGGAGAGGTAAAAGATTTTGACTTCTCGCAGTATTTAGATAAAAAAGAAGCCCGCCGGATGGATAAATTTTCCCAATACGGTGTGGTTGCTGCCGCCATGGCCATTGAAGATGCTGCTCTGGATATGGAAGCCCTTGATAAGGATCGTACCGGGGTGATTATTGGCTCTGGCATTGGTGGCATGGAAACCTTTGAGGAGCAATGTAAGGTTCTGGTAAACCGGGGTCCCAGCAGGATTAGCCCCTTCCTCATTCCGATGATGATTGCCAACATGGCAGCGGGTCAAATTGCCATTAAATTTGGTCTGAAAGGTCCGAATATTACTACCATTACCGCCTGTGCCTCCAGTGGCAATGCCATTGGTGATGCTTTTAAATTGATTCAACGGGATAATGCTGAAGTAGTAATAGCCGGAGGAACTGAAGCACCGATTACTCCGCTGGCAGTGGCTGGTTTTTGTGCTGCGAAAGCGATGTCCACCAATAATGAGGAACCGGAAAAAGCCAGTAGACCCTTTGATGTCAACAGGAATGGTTTTGTGATGGGTGAGGGTGCTGCTGTCATGGTGTTGGAAACTTTGGAACATGCCCAAAAACGGGGCGCTACCATTTACGCAGAAATTGTCGGATATGGCAGTACCTGCGATGCTTACCACATTACTGCCCCGGATCCAGAGGGTTCCGGAGCCATTGGGGCCATGGAAATGGCTCTGAAAGATGGCAATCTAAAACCAGAGGATATACAATATATTAATGCTCACGGTACTTCTACCCCTGTAGGAGATGTGGCCGAGGTGGGCGCCATTAAAAAAGTATTTGGTGAACATGCCTACAAGTTAGTGGTTTCTTCCACTAAATCCATGACTGGCCACATGTTAGGTGCTGCCGGTGCCATTGAAGGGGTGGCCTCAATTTTGGCCATTAGAGATAGTTTGGTTCCCCCCACGATTAATTTAGAAAACCCCGATTCCCAGTGCGATCTGGATTTTGTGCCGCACCACGCTCGTCAGATGAACGTTGATGTGGCTATCTCCAACTCCTTTGGGTTTGGTGGTCATAACGTTACCTTGGCCTTTAAAAAGTTTATTCCATAGATTTCAGGTGATCCATTTGTCAAAGCAGGATGAACAATTAAACCGTTTAAAACATAGACTGGGCTTCCACTGGCACCAGCCGTCCTTGCTGCTGCAGGCTCTAACACACAGTTCCTGCGTTCACGAAAATAGGGGACATGGTTTCTCCCATAACCAAAGGTTGGAATTCCTTGGTGATGCGGTTTTAGAACTCATTATCAGCGAGCATCTGTATAAATCTTTCCCGGAACGTACCGAAGGCGAGCTGACGAAGATGAGGGCAGCAACTGTTTGTGAACCCTCCTTAGCCAAAGTTTCCCGTGTGTTGGACTTGGGGCGCTCTTTGCGCATGGGGCGTGGTGAAGAACGCTCCGGCGGCAGAGAGCGGCCATCCATACTGGCTGATGCCTTTGAGGCTTTGTTGGGAGCTGTTTATTTAGATCAGGGTTTAGATGTGACTAGAACCTTTGTTCTGCATTGCCTAAGTCCCATTCTAGAGGATGTGGTGGCTGGTAGGTTGGATCGGGATTATAAAACCGAGCTGCAGGAAATCCTACAGCAAACCTCACCGGAACCTGTAACGTATATGATTATGAACGAAACGGGTCCCGACCATGATAAGACCTTCACCGCGGGTATCTTGTACCGTGGGGAGATTATTGGCAAGGGCAGTGGTCACTCTAAGAAAGAAGCAGAGCAGCGAGCTGCTAAGGATGCCTTTAGCAGACTTGAATCGCTAAAAAATGCTTCCAGACAGAACGGGATCAACAAGTAATCGGCGGACAACAGGGGGCAGGAGACATTGTGTTTAAAAAGAGTTGATATACAGGGTTTTAAGTCCTTTGGCGACCGCATTAAGTTGGAATTGCATCCGGGCTTGTCTGTGGTTGTAGGTCCCAACGGCAGTGGGAAAAGTAATATTTCTGATGCCATTAGTTGGTGTTTGGGAGAGCAGCGGGCTTCCTCACTTAGGGGCTCCCGTATGGAGGATGTTATTTTTGCCGGCAGCGATAAACGTAAAGCGATAGGCATGGCAGAAGTAACCTTAACCCTAGACAATACTGCGAAACTGTTTTCCCTGCCCTACGAGGAGATAGCTGTTACCAGGCGCCTTTATCGTTCCGGTGAAAGTGAATACTTAATTAATAAGGTGCCCTGCAGGCTAAAGGATATCCAGGCTCTTTTTATGGATACTGGATTAGGCCGCGGGGCCTACTCTCTTATCGGGCAGGGTAAAGTAGATGAAATTTTGAGCAGTAGGCCCGAAGAAAGAAGACATATTATTGAGGAAGCAGCGGGCATTGTCAAATATCGTCATCGTAAAGAAGAGGCCTTACGAAAATTATCCTCTGCAGAGCAGGATTTAAATAGAGTTTCTGATATCATACATGAACTGGGTAGCCGCTTAGAGCCACTGGCTGCGCAAGCAGAACAGGCAAAATTGTATAATACACTACAAAGCCAGGTCAGGCGGGTAGAATTATCCCTTTATAAAAGAGAGTGGGACGATCTGCAAACTAAAGCAGCAGATATTGCCCAGCAATTACAGCAAGTGAGAGCGGATTTGGTAGATGAACGGCCAGTTCTCCAGGAGCGACTGGAACAAGCCAAAAACTTTTTGCAAATTGTTGAAAACCAAATTGTCCAGGCCAGGGAACATCTTTTTACCATTGAATCGGCAAAAGAGAAAAATAGAAGTCAAAAGGCTTTAATGCAAGAACAACTAGGCAATCACGCTGCTGAACAGCAGAGAATGATAAATGAACTTGAGGAAACCAGAGAAGTTTTACAGGCCATTACTTTAGAACTGGCAGTGGAACAGGAGAAACGGAACAAGCTACAGGCAGATGTTTGGGTAGAAAAAACCTCCACCGAAGATGAAGTGCTACAACAGTTGGAGAAACAGTTGGATGAAAAGCAAGAATTATTCCAAAATCTAAACACCGAATTAATCGATCAGCTGAATCTGGTGGCCAATCAACGAAATAGTAAGCAACAAGCCTCGGATCGTAAAGAACAACTTGCGGGGCGCCTTAAACATTTAGAAAAACGCGAAAAAGAGGCTAAGGAAAACGAAGTTGCTATTGAGCGGACCATTCAAGATGCCAGTGCGCAGGTAGCCGAGCTTACCAATAAAAATGAACAACTAAAATCGCAAAAGTTGCTTCAGGAAGAAGAGATTAAGCAAGTAGCAAATGAGTTGGCTACTTTGCAAAGCAAGTTGGCTGCTAAAAAGGAAGAAATGGTGGCCAAACATTCACGGCTTAAGGTTTTGGAAGAAAACCTTAGCTCCCACAGTGGTTTTATGAAACCAGTAAGGGAATTGCTGAAAGCTGCAGAACAAGGGAGAGAACGGATCAGCGGCTTGTGTGGGGCGGTAGCGGATATCCTCAGGGTTCCGAAAGGTTTTGAAACGGCTCTTGAAGCGGCCTTGGGTGGGGCCCTGCAGAACCTGGTTTGTGAAACTTCCTCCCAGGCCAAAGAAGCCATCGAATATCTTAAGCGGCACGGTTTAGGCAGAGCTACGTTTCTGCCCTTGGATTCCTTACGCCCGACACCCGCCGGGGAATGGGAAAAAAAAGCATTGGGAGTAACCGGTGTCATTGGCCTGGCGGCCAATTTGGTAGAGGTAGACGCTAAATACCGGTCCGTGGTGGAATTACTCATGGGCCGTTTGGTGGTAGTAGATACCATTGAAAATGCTATTACAGTAGCCAAAAGGCTACAACAACGGGTACGGATTGTGACGTTGGCAGGCGAATTGTTGCAACCCGGCGGATCCCTTTCCGGAGGTGGGCTGGCCCGTAATACAGGAGGTATGCTGCATACCCGCCGGGAGCGGGACGAATTGGCCAATACTGTTAAGCAACTCCACCAGGAAATCCACCAATTGACAGGGCAGGTTACCCAAAGGCAGCAGCTTCAACAGCAAGGACAGAATGAACTTAAACAACATCAAGAGGAACTGATTTCTCTGGGGTTGGCCTTGCAAGCCGCCGAGATGGAGTTAAACAGGGCTCAGGAGGAGTTAACCCGAGTAAATCGGCGTAGTGAGGAAGGCCATTGGGAGAAAGCTAGTATAGAGCTGGAATTCCAACAATGGCACCAAACAGAAACAGAGGCTGCCGCAAAACTAGCAGATTTTGAGCAACAACTTGTCGAAGTGCAAACTAAGTTGGCCGTTACCCAAGAAGAATTGACAGCAGCCAGAGAGAAAAAGGCTGAATTAGAGAATGTTGTCCACCGGGAGAGGATCCGCCAGGCAGAGCTGCGCCAAGAATTAATTGGTGTACAAAAAATTGCTGATCGATTGGAGCTAGACATTAGAAATCGTCAGTTGGCCCAGGCTACTCTGGAAAAATCATTGGGGAACTCCAGAAAAAGAACCGGAGAACTCCGGGAGCAACAGGTAGAGTTAGAGCAGGCTGCAGAGAAATTAGCAGTGCAGCAAGCAGCAGCCCAGGAAGCTCTACAAGCCGAGCAGAGTCGGCAGGTGGCGGCGATAGCAGCCGTCAAAGGATGCGAGGAATCCTTTCAAGAGTTCCAACAGTGCTGGCAAGAAACCGGTGAGCGGGTGCATTACCTGGAACTGCAGCAGGCCCGGCTGCAAACTGAACTGGAATTATTAACTGGCCGATTAGAAGAACTGGGAATCCATGACCCTTCCGAATTAGCGGTAGAGGCGGTGGCCAGCAAGCGACAGGCTCGCAGCCAGTTGGCTGAACTACGGGAGCAGATTACAGCCCTGGGACCTGTTAATGCGGGTGCCGAGGCTGAATATCGAGAGGTCAATGAGAGATACGGATTTTTGCAGCAGCAAAGGTCTGACTTGGAAGAAAGCAAACAATCTCTACAGCAAGTAATTGAAGAATTAAACCGCCTGATGTCCAGTCAATTTACCAGTGCCTTTCAGGAGATTAATGGGAATTTCAGTGTGGTATTCCAACAGTTATTCGGGGGTGGTGGTGCCACCATGTCACTGACGGAAGGTGACACCCTCACCTGCGGTATCGATATAACAGCACGTCCCCCGGGGAAGAAGAACCAGAATCTATCTTTATTGTCTGGAGGAGAACGGGCCCTGACGGCCATTGCACTGCTGTTTGCCATCTTACGCTATAAGCCCAGTCCCTTCTGTGTGCTGGATGAGATTGAGGCTTCTCTGGATGAAGCCAATGTCAATCGGTTTGCCAATTATCTTGCCCATACTTCGGAAGAAGTTCAGTTCATTGTCATTAGCCACCGTAAGGGAACCATGGAACAGGCGGACACTCTTTACGGAGTCACCATGGATGAGGCTGGGGTCACCCGCCTGTTGTCCATGTCTTTAGAAGAGAAGCCAGATCGCAAAAGACTAGCGTAAGGCAAACGTATAAATGAACAGATTGTAAATTTTCCATTACAAAAATGTGTATTGTACAATGTAGGGGCGAGCTTTGCTCGTCCTTAAGCCCGAAAAATGGTATGAGATCATGATTTTCGGACGTGCAAAGCACGCCCCTACAACAAAAAACGCCGTTTTGTCTATAAATTATTCATTCATGCATTTGCCCCCTACCATGGTTGACAGTGCCTTTTCTTTGGCATTATAGTAGGGACAGGCTTTGTCCATATTATAGGTTACGGGCAGGTAAACAAGCTAGTTTTTACTACTATTCGTTAAATACTGGGGGTATCGGAAAGTGGGCTTTTTTAACCGTTTGAAAGAAAGTTTAACCAAGACCCGGGAAAGCTTCGTGGAAAAAATTGACCAAGTTTTTACCGGACGCAAGGGTATTGATGAAGATTTATACGAAGAACTGGAAGAGGTATTGATTCAGGCTGATGTGGGAGTCAGTACTGCCATGAAGTTGGTGGAGCGGGTACGGAAAGGGGTTAAGGCCCGGAATGTGCAAGAGGCTGCCCGGCTAAAGGATATTTTTCAAGAGGAATTAGAGCATCTGATGGGGGGAAAAATCTCCCCTATTAAAACAAACCCTGAGGGTCCTACCGTAATTATGGTGGTAGGGGTAAATGGTGTTGGTAAAACAACCACTATAGGTAAGATGGCCCATAATTATAAAGCACAGGGAAAAAAAGTTATGTTGGCTGCCGGCGACACCTTCCGGGCTGCGGCCATCGACCAGCTGGAGATTTGGGCAGACCGGGTAGGTGTGGATCTGATAAAACACCAGGAAGGCTCCGATCCTGGTGCTGTGGCCTATGATGCCATTCATGCAGCCCGCTCCCGCAAGGCCGATGTTCTTTTAATTGATACAGCGGGTCGTTTACATAACAAAAGCCACCTGATGGATGAACTAAGCAAGGTTCATAAAATTGTGGCCCGGGAAATGCCAGGGGCTCCCCATGAAGTATTGTTAATTCTGGATGCCACCACCGGTCAGAATGCTTTAAGTCAAGTGAAGATTTTCAGTGAAGCGGTTCATGTAACGGGCATTGTTTTGACCAAATTGGACGGCACAGCGAAGGGTGGTGTAGTAACCGCCATCGTTACCGAAATGGCCATCCCTGTCAAATTAATTGGTATTGGGGAGGGTATGGACGACTTGCGGCCCTTCAATCCTAAAGATTTTATTGATGCCTTATACGGCAGAAGAAACGATGAGGAGTAAAAACAAATAATTAATTTTAGGAATCTTTGGTTAGTGCCAAAGATTCTCTTTTTTTTGCATAAAAAGTCTAAAGAAAAGAAATCATAGTTTTGAATCTACTATTAAGGAGGAGATTATATGCCGGAAGTAGCATGCACCGTCAATAACTGCAAGTATTGGACCCAGGAAAACCACTGTACAGCCAAACAAATCATTGTACAAAACGATGCTGAAGGCGGCGGTTTCGGTCCCAACGCCAGCTTACAAAGCCTAGCTGCAACACCTGCTGGTAGCAATGACGAAACTTGCTGCCAGACTTTTAAAAACTCTAAGTAATAGCAAGGTGCTACTCCTAAAACCCATGTTTGCGCATGGGTTTTTATTATGTCCGAGCCCTTGTGTATTCCAGTAAGTTATATAATAATAATATGAACAGCCAGACATACCCGTATACCAAGGGGGATTGAGTTTGCAGGATCAATTTAAATTTACTCCAATCGAAACCGTAGCCCAACCACAAATCAGAGATAAGGTATACGAGCAGTTAAAAAGAGCTATCTTAAACGGTTATATGCAGCCCGGTGAGCGTCTGATAGAAAGAAAATTGGCGGAACTGCTGGGGGTTAGTCGGACCCCTGTGAGAGAAGCTATTCGAGTGTTGGAGCTAGAAGGTTTGGTGGCGCATTTTCCCCGGGTCGGTGTGGTGGTAACTCAGGTTTCCGATATTGAGGTTATGGAGATTTATCGTATCAGGGCGGTATTAGAAGGATTATGTGCCCGTATGGCGGCGGAAAAGGTTAAGCCACAGGAAGTAGAGCAATTAACGGAATTGCTAGCAAAGATAGAGGAATATGCTAAAGGTTCTCAGATGGAAAAACTTGAACAGACACACCAGTCATTTAACGACGTGATTTACCGAGCTGCGGACAGTCAGAGATTATATAGTATGATTATTACCTTAGTGGAGCATATCAATCGCTATACCCGGGTGGGCTACAGTCATCCAGGACGTATAGAAGAGGCCAATCGAGAGCACAGACAATTGCTGGAGGCCATCAAAATAGGCAATGGCTCCCTGGCGGAGAGTCTGGCCCGGGAGCATATTGAGAATTCCAGGCGAGCCTATTTTAAAAAGCGTAACCCAAAAAACATTACTAATGAAGGAAATCATAGCCAGTAAAGAGAATAACTCAAGTTTGTATAAACCATGCTAACTGTAGCCTATAAAAATATAAACTTTTTGATAGACATAGGGCTGACTACGCTTCCGACGTCTAAAGACTTGGTGTACCTCACAGGTCATAACCTAAAGATTACAGGCAGGCAAGCCAAGTTTTTCTAAAAATATTGTGGGAAAAGGAGAAATCAATATGACCATACGTATCGCTATCATTGGGGGAACCGGCGTTTACGACCCCAATATTTTAACCAACATCCGGGATGAGAAGGTGAGCACACCCTACGGAGAAGTAGGATTAAAGGTGGGTGATTACCAGGGAAGGTCTGTTGCCTTTCTCAACCGACATGGTGCCGGCCACTCAGTGCCACCTCACCTAGTGAATTACCGGGCCAATATTGCTGCTTTAAAAGAACTGGGAGTTAAGAGTATTTTTGCCACAGCGGCCGTGGGTTCCTTAAACTTAAACATGGGCCCTGGACATTTTGTGTTTGCCGATCAGTTCTTGGATTTTACCAAGGTTCGTCAACACACCTTTTTTGAAGGTGGGGAACAAGGTGTTGTACATACCGACATGACCGACCCCTACTGCCCGGAACTTCGCCAAGTTTTAAGCAATGCCGCGGCAGAGTTAGGGGTAACTTATCATCAGTACGGTACCTATGTAACCAGCGAAGGCCCCCGTTTTGAAACCCCTGCAGAAATCAAGATGTATAAATTATTGGGTGGCGATTTAGTAGGTATGACCAGTGTGCCGGAAGTGGTCTTAGCCCGAGAAAAAGAAATGTGCTATGCGAATATTTCGATGGTTACCAACTATGGGGCGGGTATTTCCCCTACCAAGTTGACCCACCAAGAAGTATTGGAAGTTATGGCTGCCAATGCAGAAAATCTAAGAAAACTGGCTATGAAAGCCATTAGTTTACTTGATCCCGAGAGGGGCTGCCTGTGTCAGGATGCCCTGGAAAAGTTAAATAAGGAGTGAACGTAGCAAATGGATGCCATCATTTGGGAAAATAACCATTTAAGGCTGCTGGATCAAACCAAGCTGCCCGGCTGTATTGAATATATCGATTGCAATCATTACCGGGTTGTGGCTGAAGCGATTAAACGCCTCTCGGTCCGTGGGGCGCCGGCCATTGGTGCGGCGGCAGCCTATGGTTTGGTCGTGGGGGCAAAACAAATCGATGCCACCGACCGGCAAACTTTTCTGGAAAAACTGGAGGCTATTGCCGGTGAACTGGGAGCCACCAGACCTACTGCCGTAAACCTGCGCTGGGCCTTGGAGCGGATGATGCTGCGAGTGAATACAGCACCGGTACAGGATGTTAATGAACTACTTGAGATAATGTTGGAAGAAGCCCATAGCATCTACCAGGAGGATGTTCAAAGCAATCGCCGGATGGGTGAATATGGTCAAGAGCTCCTCGAGGCAGGGGCCAGAATACTCACCCACTGCAATGCCGGTGCCTTGGCTACAGCCGGTTATGGTACAGCCCTGGGGGTTATCCGGGCGGCCCAAGAAAAGGGCAAGCAGGTTAGCGTATTTGCGGATGAAACCAGGCCACTTTTGCAAGGGGCTAGGCTAACCTCCTGGGAAATGGTTCAGGAAGGGATTCCTGTTACTTTAATCACGGATAATATGGCGGGCTATTTAATGGCTCAGAAGAAAATTGATTGTGTAATTGTGGGGGCAGACCGGATTACCGCGAACGGAGATGTGGCCAACAAAATTGGCACCTATGGAGTTGCCGTACTGGCTAAATACCATAACATCCCTTTTTATGTGGCAGCACCCCTGTCCACCATTGATATGTGTCTTTCCTCGGGAGAGGAAATCCCCATCGAGGAGAGGAATCCACAGGAAGTAACGCATCATGGGGGGCAACCCATGGCCCCGGAGGGTGTTCAGGTTTGGAATCCCGCCTTTGATGTAACCCCCAACTCCCTGGTGACGGCCATTATTACAGAAATGGGTGTAGTCTACCCATCCTATGTGGAAAATTTAGCGAAAATCTGTGGTAAGAATACCAAATAGGAGGCAAAACATGTCCAATTCTATTATTCGAGATATTACCTTAGCTCCGGCCGGACGTTTAAAAATTGATTGGGTTCGTCAACATATGCCGGTATTAAACGTTATCCGTGAGCAGTTTGAGAAGGAGCAGCCCTTTAAAGGCTACCGGGTGGCGGTGAGTATTCACCTGGAAGCTAAAACTGCTTATTTGGCTGAAGTATTAAAGGCCGGTGGAGCAGAGGTCTCCATTGCCGGGTCTAACCCACTTTCTACCCAAGATGATGTGGCTGCTGCCTTAGCAGTGGCAGGTCTCAATGTCTATTCCTGGTACAATGCCACCGATGAAGAATATAAAGATCACCTTTTACATCTAATTGACGATCAACCGGACATCGTCATTGATGACGGTGGTGATGTGGTGCAGCTTTTGCATACCGAGAGGACCGAAGTAGCGGCTAAAGTTATCGGTGGTTGTGAAGAAACTACCACCGGCGTACTGCGCTTACGTTCTCTAGCCAAGCAAGGAGACTTGCGTTTCCCCATGATGGCCGTTAATGATGCCCAATGCAAATATCTGTTTGATAACCGCTACGGGACTGGTGAATCCGTTTGGTCGGGTATTATGCGGACCACCAACTTAATTATTGCCGGTAAGACTGTGGTGGTGGCAGGTTATGGTTGGTGTGGTAAAGGGATTGCTATGCGGGCCAAAGGAATGGGCGCGAAGGTTATTGTTACGGAAGTGGATCCGGTCAAGGCCATTGAAGCCTATATGGATGGTTTCCATCCCATGAACAGTTTGGAAGCTGCCAAATTAGGAGATATCTTTATTACCGTAACTGGTTGTAAAGATGTATTTACCCGTAATCACTATGAATTAATGCAAGACGGAGCCATTCTATGTAATGCCGGACATTTCGATGTTGAAGTTAATAAATATGATTTAGCGAAGGTCGCAGTCTCCCGTCGTATTGTGAGAAAAGACATTGAAGAATTCACCTTACAGGATGGTAGAAAGATTTATTTGTTGGCAGAAGGGCGTTTAGTGAATCTGGCAGCAGGGGATGGACATCCTGCCGAAATCATGGACATGTCCTTTGCTTTACAGGCGTTAAGTGCTAAATATGTCCTGGAGAATGCTAAAGCATTGACCAAGCAGGTTTATGTAGTGCCCAAGGAAATTGATGACCGTGTGGCCAACATTAAGTTAAATTCCCTGGGAGTTACCATTGATTCCCTGACACCGGAACAACAAGCCTATATTAACGAATGGAACCACACCACCTAAGCGGGGGAGTAACAATGAGTGTTGCAATCGAAAAGGCCAGGCTAAAGGTAGCGGAACTCGGTAAAAAAATGCTGACCAGTGGACTGGTAGCGGGTACTTGGGGTAATATCTCTGCTTTGGTGCACCAGGAAGGTGTAATGGTCATCACTCCCAGCGGGATGGACTATGCCAACCTTCAGTCCTCCGATATAGTGGTATTAGACCTACAGGGTAAGATACTGGAGGGTGATCGTAAACCCTCCAGTGAAGCACCGCTGCATTTGGCTATCTACCAAGCACGGCGTGATGTAGCTGGTGTGGTGCATACCCATAGCGAAGTGGCGACGGCCTTTGCTGTGGTCCGTGAGCCGATACCGCCAGTGGTGGAAGATGCTGCTATGTTGGTGGGAGGAGCCGTGGCAGTGGCGGAGTATGCCCTCCCGGGGACGGAAGAATTAGCTCAGCATGTGGTGGCAGCACTGGGCGATCGTTACGCTGTTTTAATGGCCAATCATGGGTTGGTGGGGGTTGGCCGCCATGTGGATGAGGCTTTTACCGTCTGCCAGGTGGTGGAAAAGTCTGCTAAAATTTACGCCTGGGCTCGGAACCTGGGAAAGCCAGTGATTATCCCAGATCAGGATGTATTAACATTAAGCCAAGTTTACCGAAATTCTTATGGACAGCCTAAAAAATAGAGTGCACCCTAAGGGGTAGAGTAGGAGAGATGAATTTTGAAGAAGCTACTGATCCGCGGGGCGACAATCCTAACGATGGAAGGCCCGGATGCCATCATTGATATCGGCGAAATATTAATTGAAGACGGGTGGATCACCCATGTGGGACTTCCAGGGTCGGCATCCGGTTCCTTTGATATGGATGAAATCATTGAGGCCGACGGACAGGTAGCAATGCCTGGCTTTGTCAACTGTCACACCCATGCATCCATGACTCTGCTCAGGGGCTATGCAGATGATTTACCTTTGATGCAGTGGTTATCGGAAAAAATCTGGCCCTTTGAGGGCAAAATGACCAGTGAAGATATTTACTGGGGAGCCATGCTGGCTTGTTTAGAAATGATCAAGTCCGGCACCACCTGTTTTGGCGACATGTATGATTTTATGCATAGTGTGGCCAGAGCAGTTGAGCAGACTGGTATGCGGGCTATGCTATCCAGGGGGATGATTGGCATCTCCCCCAATGCAGATAACGCCCTAGCAGCGGCAGAGGATTTAGCCAGGACCTGGAACGGTAAAGCGAACGGGCGAATCACCGTTATGCTTGGTCCCCATGCACCCTATACCTGCCCTCCGGAATATTTGGATAAGGTCATGAATCTAGCAGCGAAACTGAAACTGGGTATCAATATTCATGTAGCGGAAACCCTTACTGAGGTCGCAGATATTAAGAAACAGTATGGCCAAACACCGGTGAAACATTTGGATAGCTTAGGTTTATTTAAGTTTCCCGTCTTGGCTGCCCACTGTGTTCATCTAGATGAAGAGGAACTGGAGATTTTGGCCCAAAAGGCCATGGGCATTGCCTATAATCCCCAGAGTAACATGAAACTGGCCAGTGGCATCGCTCCTGTGGCCAAGCTAATTGATTTGGGGGCAACGGTAGGGATTGGTACCGACGGGACTGCCAGTAATAACAACCTGGATATGCTGGAAGAACTCAGGGTTGGTTCCTTCTTGCAAAAGGTTGCCACCATGAATCCGGAAGTCGTGCCGGCTTACCGGGCCTTGCAAATGGCCACCATAGACGGGGCATTATGTATGGGGTTGGGAGACCGGGTAGGTTTAATTAAAGAGGGTATGCGAGGAGATATTATTCTAATTGATACCAGAGAACCTCATATGTGTCCTCAACATAACCTGGTGGCGAACATTGCCTATTCTGCTAATGCTTCTGATGTGAGCACGGTTATCATTGATGGTAAAGTTATTATGCAGGATCGCTTGGTGTTGACCATCGATGAAGAGCGCGTGATGTATGAAGTAAGAACGCGGGCGGCAAGGCTGGCGGGTGAGAAGTAACTTTCCTCCACTTCTACTACTAAAAATAGTAGCACAAACCATGGCTGTGGTCTGTGCTACTATTTTTAGTATCTAACACCGGTTCATAGAAGATTGCTGGCAGCTATCCTCAACTCCGGGCGAGCGAGTGCGTATCCAATGCTTCAAAGCCAAAGCAGCGATAGATATATCCTAACAGCGGGTCAGCCACTTGCCTTGGATTTTCCATAGTTTTGGCCTCCTGAGGAGTAAAGCCGTAGGGTAGTATGATATCGGCATATTTACACTCGGGTTGTGGGAAGTTTTTGTAGAAGTTTAAGAATTTGGGGTCATCCAGCCCTTTACCTTGAATGTTTTCCAGAGCCACCTTAGGTACAAATAAACCCATATAGCCGGTAAAACGGTAGACTTCCCTAGTTAGTTTGATGGTGCGCAGCAGAGCTACCTGCACTGCCAGATAGTCGAGAAAAGCCAACTGGTGAGGCTCATCCTCCCGGTCAATGGTCTTAACCGCGGTGGGGATAGGGCAAACATAGGTAATAACACCGGAGCGCAGAATTTCCAGCCGGTGATCACCACCTTCGAAGGCAAAGCCTTCCGGTTCAAAACGAATATTCCGGGGCAGGGTATTCTTCCAGATATTCCTGGCCATTTTTTTTAGGCGGGAAATCCGCTCAGGCACAAAGAAGGGGTCGATTAGCTTAAGGTTTAAGGGCACCGGACAACATACCACTTTAAAGAGAACTTCACTTTGGTCACTCTTTTGCAGTTTTCTGGTAATAAAGGCTTTTACCTCGGTTTTATTAAGCTTTGTTTTTTCGAAGAGGCGATCAAGGATATGGCGGTCCGTTTCAGCCATCGGGTCGGAACCTTCCATATTGCGCCGGTAAATACGCCCGTCTTTGGTTAAATGTGGCGGGTAGGTACTTTCGGGAATGCGCACCACCAGAATACCCCGGCTTTTATTGTCTGATTTGAGAATTAGTTTAGAAGAGAATAAGGGTACCGGAGTAATGTTGCCCTGGCAGATATTTCTGAATCGATCCTTGGGATCATGAGAAGTATCAATACCTGGAAAGGACGTGGGTACATTGCTTGGGTTGCGGGCATTGGCACCGATAACAATCCAGCCACCAAAAGTATTGGCAAAACTGGCCACAATCTTAGCTAGATGGGTAGGAAAGTCTTCTTTGTATTCTACATAGATTCCTTCGGAAATTTCTTCGTCTATTAATCTGTCCAGGTCCGCCTCTTCCAGCTGTTCCAGTGGCTTACCAAATGGGTTAAGCATAGCGTTCCTCCGTGGGTTTTTCTTTATTTTACCATAGTTCCTACCTTCATAGTAAAGCCGTCATCCTTGGGGTGACGGCATACACTTATTTTTTCATATTTAACAAAACGTTTTTGGCACTGGAACCAACCATGCTTAGGAAGCCTGAATGACTGGACAAAATACTTTTTAGGGCGGTTAAAACCCGATCCAGTTGCTCCTGGGTAACGGTAAGGGGTGGCTCTAGACGAATAACATTGGGATTATTTAAGGTGTAGGCGGTAATAATCCGGTGCTTGTTTAAAAGTTCTCCGGCGACAAGACTGCCCATGTATTCCTGAGCCAGTTTATTGACTACATTCATGGTAAATGTAAAAGAGTATTTCTTTCCACCCGTGGGGGGTTGTTGGAATTCCAAACCGATCATCAGTCCACGACCGCGAACATCCTTCAGCAGAGGATATTCCTCTTTTAATTTTTTTAATTCCCTGAGAAAATAAGTTCCCTTATCTTTGGCCTGCTGGACTAAATTCTGATCTACAATGATCTCAATGGTTTTTAAAGCAGCAGCGCAGGCTGCTGTATTGCCGCCAAAGGTAGAGGTATGCAAAAGAGATTTCTCCATGGTGCCATAGGCTTTACGCCAGATTTCATCATTGGTTAGATAGGCCCCCATGGGCATAACGCCACCTCCCAGGGACTTAGCTATACAAAGAATATCCGGTACGACATCTTCCGCTTGGCAAGCAAAGAAATCTCCGGTACGGCCAAAGCCTGTTTGTACTTCATCGGCAATGAATAAAGTTCCTGACTTTGCACATTTTCTTTTCGCCTTGGCTAGATAACCAGGAGGTGGCACCACAATGCCTCCTTCTCCTTGAATCGGTTCTACAATGAAAGCAGCAGCATCACCAGGGGCTAAGGCCTGCTCTAGGGCAGTGAGATCCCCATAGGGAACAGCTAGCGTTTGTGAAAGTAACGGCTGGAAAGGGGCCTGATATTTTTCTCTACCGGTTACCGAGAGAGCGCCAAAGGTTTTACCATGAAAAGAGTTATGGCAATAGATAAATTTTTGGCGACCCGTGGCGATCCGAGAAAGCTTTAAGGCCCCTTCCACGGCTTCTGCTCCACTGTTACAGAAAAAACTGCGTTTGAGCTGACCCGGTGCCAGGTGTGCTAAATTATGGGCCAGAGCCGCACTGATACCACTTAGCGAGGCCTGGAGAATATTGGGTAATGACTGTACCTTTTGTAAAGCAGCATAAATTTCCGGATGATTATGGCCAAGGTTCAAGGCACCGTAACCACCTAGAAAATCCAGGTACTCATTACCCGCGGCATCGTAAACAGAGACACCGCTGGCGGCAACAAAAGGAGCATCAAAATTTATTAGGCTTAACAGTGTAACCAAGCTGGCATTGAGATACTGGCTGTGCAGCTCTTTTATTTGCTCCTTTGGTAATGCCAAGGCTTGCTCAAAGCCCATTAAACCACAACAGCCACATTGGCAGTTTTGTTGGGACAATTCTCGCACCTCCCATAGAAATTCCTTGTAATAAAGTATGTGGACGGGCAGGGGAAATAGCACAAAGATTTAACGGACAGTTAAAAGATTCCATCAACCGTCAGCTACTATCCCTTGACAGCAAGACAAGATTTTTGTAAAATAATAAATGTCTGTAAAGTGAAAGTCCTTTATACCATAAAAAAGGGTGAGTACACTTGAAAGAGTTCCATAAAATAAATCTTCTTTTCGATTTTTACGGCAGTCTGCTTACAGAGAGACAGCAGAAATTTGTTGAGCTATATTATGGGGATGATTGGTCCCTGGGTGAAATTGCTGAACAGTTTGCTGTAACTCGTCAAGCGGTTCACGATACTTTAAAAAGAGCCGAACAAATCCTCAATACATACGAAGAGAAACTGGGATTGGTAAGGAAACTAAGTGGTGATTATCGATCACTGGAAGAAATAGTAACCCTCATACATGACTACCAGACGGGTGTTGTACCCGATGGTCTGGATAAAGCTAAAGGGATATTGCAATCAGTGTTGGACAATTGGCAGCGATTTTAATAGGAGCAGTTCTGGTTCCCGATTATTTCCTAGGGGAAGGAGGCACTGAGTATGTTTAAAGGTTTGGGCGAACGCCTGGATGATATTTTTAAATCCCTTAAAGGCAAAGGACGCATTACGGAAGATGATGTTAGCCAAGCCATGCGGGAAGTCAAGATGGCTCTCCTGGAAGCAGACGTTAACTTCAAGGTTGTTAAGGAATTTGTGGCCCAGGTAAAGGAACGGGCTATTGGTCAGGATGTGCTGGAGAGCCTTAGTCCAGCCCAACAGGTTATTAAGATTGTTAAGGATGAGTTAACTGAACTGCTGGGGGGTACCCAGGCTAAAATTAATATTGCCTCAAAACCACCTACAATTATTATGTTGGTCGGTTTACAGGGGGCTGGTAAAACCACCACAGCGGGTAAGTTGGCCAAACTGTTAAGTAAACAAGGACGTCGTCCTCTGTTGGTGGCTGGTGATATTTACCGTCCTGCGGCCATTAAGCAGCTTCAAGTACTAGGTGAGCAACTGAAAATTCCCGTTTTCAGCATGGGTCAAGAGAACCCTGTCAAGATTGCGCAGAGTGCTGTGGAAAATGCCAACAGCACAGGCAGAGATTTAGTCATTATTGATACCGCGGGTCGTCTGCACATTAACGAAGAGTTAATGGATGAGTTGGCCAATATTAAGGGTACTGTAAAGCCACACGAAATCCTACTGGTGGTGGATGCCATGACTGGTCAGGAAGCCGTGAATGTGGCAGATACTTTTAATCAAAAGCTAGGTCTAGACGGTATTATCATGACCAAGCTGGACGGTGATGCCCGAGGTGGGGCGGCTCTCTCGGTACGTAAGGTAACCGGCACACCGATTAAATTTGCTGGTATGGGCGAGAAGTTAGATGCTTTGGAGCCCTTCCATCCAGATCGCATGGCTGATCGTATCCTAGGCATGGGTGATGTACTGACTTTGATTGAGAAGGCCCAAGCCAATTTTGATGCAGAACAGGCTGCCAAGCTAAATAAGAAAATTCGCCAGGCAGAATTTAACCTGGAAGACTTTTTAGAGCAGATGCAGCAAGTGAAGAAATTAGGTCCCCTGGAACAGGTTTTAGGTATGATTCCTGGCATGGGTAAATTGACCAAGCAATTGAAGGATCAGCAGGTGGATGAAAAAGAGATGGGGCAGGTAGAAGCCATCATTTATTCCATGACTGTCTGGGAACGCCAACACCCCGAAAAAATTGATGGCAGCCGTAAAAAGCGGATTGCCCGGGGCAGTGGTACCAGGGTGCAGGATGTTAACCAGCTCCTAAAACAGTTTGAGCAGACAAGAAAAATGATGAAACAAATCTCCAACATGACCAAAGGCGGCAAAAAGGGCAAAATGAAATTACCATTCTTGCAATAAATTTGTTCTTACCAACATAGATTTTAAACCTGTTTAAGGAGGTGAAATAACAAGTGGCTGTAAAAATTCGTCTGAGACGTATGGGGGCCAAGAAAAACCCCTTTTACCGTATAGTAGTTGCCGACTCCCGTTCCCCTCGCGATGGTCGCTTTATTGAGGAGATTGGCTATTACGATCCCGTCAAGCAACCTGCTGTGGTTAAGATTGATGAGACTAAGGCTCAAGATTGGATTAAGAAAGGCGCTCAGCTTTCTGAGACCGCTAAGTCTTTATTTGTTAAAGCCGGCATTATCCCAAGCCAGGCCAAGAGCAAAGAGGCCTAAGGTTACGGGGGAGGTCTATAACCGTGAAAGAATTGGTTGAGATTTTAGCCAAAGCCCTGGTAGACCAACCGGAGCAGGTCGAAGTAACCACGGTGGAAAAAGAAAGATCCGTGGTGGTTGAACTTCGTGTAGCACCTGAAGATATGGGCAAGGTGATTGGCAAGCAAGGGCGTATCGCCCGAGCCATTCGTTCGGTGGTCAAGGCCGCTGCTACCAAGCAGCGCAAGAAAGTTGTAGTAGAAATTATTTAACACTTTCAGGAAATACACTATTTCTAATGATGAAAGTATAAGAAAAATTAAGGCTTCCGCCGCGGCGAAAACCTAGTTTTTCTAACCGGATATCCCGGTAAAGTAAAGGAGGCTATCAGCCTCCTTTACGTTCACTTTTAGAAGTTTTAAACGTAGGGGGTACGTTTCCTTGCTCACGATTACACGCCCTGTTGTGGTTAAGGTTCGAATTACCGATAGCTATAAAAAGAATTTAGCCTTGGAGTTGCAGCAAGGTGTGGCCAAAATGGAATTGGAACTGCAACAGTTAGAATTGCAAAATCGTAGACTGCAAGAACTGGCTCAGAAAAATCCCAACAGTGTAGAGAAGGCCCTGGTGCAAATAGAACAGGAAAAACAAAAGCGTCTGGATACCAGAGTGAAACTGTTGGATAAAATAAAAGAAGTTGCTAATCTAGCGAATGGCAACGAAGTGCTGCACGGTCAGGTGGAAAGCCTGGTAGAGGTACAGCTAGGTGATGACTGGCAGAAATTAATGAATGCAGAAATCATCGTAGAAGACGGTAAGATCGTTGAAATACGTACGCTGCAACCGGGGGGATCGCTTTGACAGAACAGTATATTACGGTAGGGGAAATCGTCAATACCCAGGGGGTTCATGGCGAAGTACGGGTGATACCGGCTACTGATTTTCCTGAACGTTTTTTCAAAACGAAAAAAATTCTGGTGCTACAAAAGGGGCAGAGGCGGGAATATGCTATTGAAAAAGCCTGGGAGCACAAAAAATTTGTTATTCTAAAATTTGCAGAAATTCCAGATATGACTAGCGCAGAGAAATTAAAGGGTGCCCTGTTACAAATCACAGCGGAAGAATTGACACCGCTGCCTAAAGGTAGCTATTATCAGTTTCAGATCATTGGACTCAAAGTGGTTGATGAAAATGGGTTGGAATTAGGGACAGTCTCCCATATCCTGAGAACCGGTGCCAACGACGTTTATGAGGTGAAAAGGCCTGAGGGAAAAGATCTATTAATACCAGCCCTCAAAGCTATTATTAAAAAAATTGATTTGCCCGGAGGCAAAATGGAAGTAGAATTGCCCGAGGGCTTACTATAATTAGATAGGTGAAAAACCATGTATGTTGATATTTTAACGCTGTTTCCCGACATGTTTGACGGACCCTTTGGCCACAGTATCATCAAGCGTGCCCAAGAAAAAAACCTGCTGCAAATCAATACGATTAATATTCGGGATTTTTCTCGCAACAAACATCATACCGTAGATGATACCCCCTGTGGTGGTGGAGCCGGGATGGTGATGGGGCCAGAACCTCTATTCGAATGTTTTGATTACGTAAAGAGCATCCGGGGAGATAAACTGGGTCGGGTGGTTATGATGTGCCCTCAGGGGGAGCCCTTTACCCAGGAATATGCCAAAGAATTAGCTCAGGAAGAGAACCTGGTGATTGTCTGCGGGCACTATGAGGGTATCGATGAAAGAGTAAGGGAAGCCCTGGTGACGGATGAAATTTCCATTGGCGATTATGTACTCACCGGTGGTGAGCTACCGGCTATGGTGGTGGTAGATGCCGTGGCCAGAATGATACCTGGAGTTTTGGGAGAGGCAGCCAGTGCAGAGGAAGATTCTTTTTATCATGGGCTGTTAGAGCATCCCCACTATACTAAGCCGCGGGTGTACCGAGGGTATGAGGTACCAGAAATTCTTCTGTCCGGGCACCATGAAAACATTCGCAAATGGCGTAGACGGCAATCTCTCCTACGAACCTTGGAACGACGCCCTGAATTGCTCAAAGAAGTGACATTAACCAAAGAAGATAAGAAAGTGTTACTCGAGTTGAAAAAGTTGTTACAATCCTTGGATTTACCATCGTTATGATGAAAAATTCTTGCCCCTTAGGGTAGTCTATGATATAATAACATTTGTTGAATTACGGGCGGTCCGCTACCTTGGGACAGGTATGAACGTCTAGGCGAGGAAGGGGGTTAGGTCCAATGAACCTCATCCAATCTTTAGAACAAGAACAAATTAAAAAAGATATTCCCGCTTTCAAACCTGGTGATACAGTAAAAGTACACTACAAGGTTATTGAGGGTACTCGTGAACGTATTCAGGTATTCGAAGGCGTTGTTATCCGTCGTCGTGGCGGCGGCATGAGCGAAACCTTTACTGTTCGCCGTGTTACCTATGGCGTTGGTGTAGAGAGAACCATTCCTCTGCATGCTCCTAAGATTGATAAAATTGAAGTGGTTCGTCGCGGTAAAGTGCGGAGAGCCAGACTTTACTATCTACGTGCTCTGCGTGGTAAGAAAGCTCGTATTAAAGAACTTACCACTCGCTAAACTAGAGAGGGACTGGCTTCCAGTCCCTTTTTTAGCTTTTGGGAGGTATTACTATGGAGCAGAAGGATCCTCAGCAAACAGCTGAATCAGAAAATAAACCAAAAAAATCAGCCCTTAGGGAAATGTTGGAATCTGTAGTTATTGCGGTATTGTTGGCTGCAGTGATACGACTTTTCATCTTGGAACCTTTTTACATCCCTTCCGGTTCCATGGAGCCTACACTTATGATCGGTGATAGGATTATTGTCAGCAAAGTTACTTATCTACTAAGGGAACCCCAACCGGGTGATATCGTGGTCTTTAAGTTTCCCTTGGACACTAGTCGTAATTTTGTCAAAAGACTTATTGCCGTTGGCGGGGATACTGTTGAAATCAGGAACAGTGTACTTTACATCAACAATGAGCCTACGCCGGAAAATTACCTGCCCCAAGGACTTAAGTTCCAAGATTACGGACCCCAGGTAGTTCCCGCAGGCCAGTACTTTATGATGGGAGATAACCGGAATAACAGTGATGATAGCCGTGTTTGGGGTTTCCTGGATAAAGAATTGATTGTCGGTAATGCGGAGGTTATCTATTGGCCGTATAACAGACTGGGACTTGCTAAATAATACTGGAACCATTAGAGAAACTGGAAGTGTAAATAAGCTTTCGTAGGGGCGGTTTTGGGTAAACTCTTACGGAAGCTTCTTTTCACTTTCAGAGGGTAAAGTTACAGGTAAGCAACTGTATATGTGGAGGTACCGTTACGTGGAGATACAGATTCAATGGTTTCCTGGTCATATGGCTAAGGCTAGGCGCCAGGTGCAGGAAGCACTGAAGTTGGTGGATGTAGCCTTCGAACTGCTGGATGCACGCATTCCAGTAAGCAGTGGCAATCCGATGATTAGTGAAATAGTAGGGAATAAACCAAGATTAATTATCCTGAATAAAAGTGATTTGGCAGATCCCACGATAACCAAGCAGTGGTTGAAAAAGTTGGAGCAACCAGGAATTAAAGCCATTGCTGTAGATACCATTAGGGGTGAGGGGTTGAAGGAAGTACCCAAGGCAGCCGCTGTCTTAGTAGCGGAACAAATGGCCAAGCTGGCAGCCAAAGGACGCCGCCCCCGAGCGATACGTTGCATGGTGCTGGGCATTCCCAATGTCGGTAAATCCTCTTTCATTAACCGCTTGGTAGGGCGTAAAGCTACCAAAACAGGTGATCTACCGGGTGTTACCAAGGGGCAGCAATGGATTCGTACCGAGGGAGCACTGGATTTATTAGATACCCCAGGTATCTTATGGCCAAAATTTGAAGACCCCGAGGTGGGTTTTAGACTAGCCATCACAGGTGCTATTAAGGAGCAGGTTTTTGATATTTATGAAGTCGCCATTAAGCTGTTAGGGTGGTTGGTGGAGAACAATCCCGAAAAATTAAAGGAAAGATATAAATTGACCGAACTTGCTCCGGAATTACCTGCTTTGTTAACGAATATTGGTGCACGTCGTGGTATGTTGATCGCAGGGGGCGAAGTGGATACTTTTAAAGCTGCCCACCTAGTATTAAAAGAATTTCGGGATGGTATCCTGGGTCGTTATACACTGGATTTGCCCTAACGAATCAGAAGACATAAAAGAAGGTAAAAATCCTCTGGAAGAGAAGATATTCTTACGGGGGATTTTTTTATGCCCGATTCTTAAGTAAAGAAGGAAGAGTACGCATGGTATCATTGGATTTTGAACAAAGAGCTTGGCAGAACGGTGTCGCTTATGTGGCCGGTTGCGACGAAGCAGGCAGAGGTCCTCTCTTGGGGAGCGTGGTCGCTGCCGCCGTGATTATGCCAGAGGGTTTATTAATTGAAGGTGTTAACGATTCCAAAAAGCTTACCCCTAAAAAAAGAGAGAACCTATATAGTATTATTATGGAAAAGGCTCTCGCTGTGGGTGTTGGGGAAGTGGATAACCGTTTGATAGATCTGATTAATATCAGGCAAGCTAGCCGATTGGCTATGAAAATAGCAGTACATGAGCTGAAAGACAGAGATGGTAAACCAGTAATCCCGGAGTATTTGTTAGTTGACGGGGAAACGGTAGACCTGGAAATAGCCCAGGAAAAAATTATTCATGGGGATGCCCTTTGCCACAGCATTGCAGCGGCTTCCATTATAGCCAAGGTATATCGAGATAGAAAATGCCTGGAATGGGAAGAGCGTTTTCCCGGTTATGGGATTGCCAAACACAAGGGTTATAGTACCCGGGAGCATGTAGAGGCCTTGTTGAAGTTTGGTCCTACGCCATTGCATCGGGCGAGTTTTTTAAAAAAAATTATGGCTCGGGCCACTGTTGAACAGCAGGAATTATTTAAGAATGAATATTTTGCGGAAAAAATCTTATAAATAAAAGGATTTGCCAGTGCCGAAGAGATTAATTGGCGGACTATCTATAAGATAGTTGTATTAACATGTATTAACAGGATTGACACATAGGGTAGGGGGGTATACTATGTAAGTGGAGGTGAGATTACCATGAACAATAAAAATTGTTTGTGTGGTCAAGACAATTCTGCTGACGTTAGGGTTAGCCATCATGATGAGAAGACCATTAAGGAACTTGTCAATAGAATTAACCGCATCGAGGGCCAACTAAGAGGCATCAAGGGAATGATTGAAAGACGGGCCTACTGCGATCAAATACTAAATCAAATTTCCTCGGCCAATGCTGCTTTGCACGGTGTTTCTAAGTTGCTTTTGGAAAAGCATATGAAATCCTGTGTTAAAGAACAACTTCAGGCAGGCGATGAACAGGTTATTGATGAAGTATTGAAGACTATCTTTAAGATGATGCGATAAAAATAATGATGGTGGTGATAAATTATGCCTAAAACGATTACTATTTTTATCAAAGGCATGACCTGTGCAGCGTGTTCTGCACGGATCGAACGGGCTTTACGAAAGATGCCCGGTGTTTCTGAGGCCAGTGTTAATCTGGCTTCGGAAAAAGCCTCGATTACCTATGATGTCCAACAAATCAACGTAGCAGAGTTTATTTCCAAGATTCGTGAGCTAGGTTTCAATGTGCCGGTTGAACGGATAGAACTTGCCGTCTCAGGGATGACCTGTGCTGCTTGCTCTGCCAGGGTTGAAAAGAAATTAAACGCGCTGGTGGGTGTACAGGAGGCCACGGTAAACCTGGCCACCGGCAGGGCCACTGTGCAATACATTCCTGGTTTAACGGAACCGACTGAAGTACGGCAAGCAGTAGAGAACCTTGGCTACGGGGCAAACTGGGTTCAGGAGGATAACCAAGATCGAGAAGCTCAAGCGCGGCAGAAGGAAATTCGTCTGCAGGTTATTCGATTTACTGGAGCCGCGATTTTATCCTTACCCCTAGGGTGGATGATGGTTGCCATGATGTTTGGTTGGCACCAGTTTATGCTGAATCCCTGGATTCAGTTACTTTTAGCAACCCCTGTACAGTTTTTGGCCGGCTGGCAATTTTACCGGGGTGCCTATCATTCTTTAAGATCAGGCGGAGCCAACATGGACGTACTGGTGGCACTGGGTACATCGGTGGCTTACTTCTACAGCGTGGTAGCTGTTTTCAAGGGTTGGCACGACCTCTACTTTGAATCCGCTGCCATTGTGATCACTCTGATCTTGCTGGGCAAGTATCTGGAGGCCGTGGCTAAAGGAAAAACATCCGAAGCGATTAAAAAATTGATTGGTCTACAACCGAAAACAGCACGAATTGTTCGCGATGGTGTAGAAATAGATATTCCTGTTAATGAAGTGCAAGCTGGTGATGTCGTTTTGGTTCGTCCGGGAGAAAAAATACCGGTGGACGGTACAATTATTGAAGGATTCTCTTCAGTGGACGAATCCATGTTGACCGGCGAGAGTATACCCGTGGAGAAGAGCCCTGGCAGCGAAGTTGTGGGTGCGTCTGTGAACAAGCAAGGCAGTTTTACTTTTCGAGTTACCAAGGTTGGTAAAGACACTGCCTTAGCTCAGATTATCCGCATGGTAGAGGCAGCTCAGGGTTCTAAGGCTCCAATTCAACGGCTGGCTGATAAAGTTTCCGGTATCTTTGTACCTGTGGTTGTGGTAATTGCGTTACTGACCTTTGCCGGTTGGTATGGTTCAGGGGCCGGTGTTACAGAGGCCTTGATTCATATGACCACGGTACTGGTCATAGCGTGTCCTTGTGCCTTGGGATTGGCAACTCCCACGGCAATTATGGTGGGAACCGGTGTCGGGGCTGAAAAGGGAATATTAATTAAAGGTGGCGAGCACCTGGAAAGGGCCGGTCGAGTTAACACCATCGTGCTGGACAAAACCGGTACCATCACCAAAGGAGAACCTTCTTTAACCAATGTATTGGTTATGGCACCCTTTACGGAGGAGGAACTTTTACAGGCTGTTGCTTCCGGGGAGAAAAAATCGGAACATCCCCTGGGCCAGGCAATTCTTAAGGCTGCCATCGAGCGTGAAACGCAACTTATGGAAGTCAGCGACTTTTTAGCCTTACCGGGCAAGGGGATTCGTTATCATTTAGAGCAAAGAATTTGGCATGTTGGCAATGAAACACTGGCCCATTCCCTGAATATAGATATTTCTTCTATCCTGGCAGTTAAAAATGAATGGGAAGAAGAGGGCAAAACAGTTATGCTTGCTATCAGCGATGATCGATTAGCAGGAGCCATTGCGGTGGCAGATACGGTGAAAGAGCATGCCAGGGAAGCCATCCAAGAACTTATAGACATGGGCATGGAGGTATATATGCTGACGGGAGACCAGGAACGTACAGCCCAGGCTATCGCCCGTCAGGTAGGGATTAAGCATGTGATAGCGGAGGTTCTACCGGAACACAAAGCTGAAGTGGTACAAGAATTGAAGAATACCGGTAAAATTGTGGCGATGGTAGGTGACGGAATTAATGATGCCCCTGCCTTGGCAATTGCCGATGTGGGGTTAGCTATCGGCACGGGTACAGATGTAGCCATTGAGAGCGCATCCATTACCTTGATGCGGGGTGAATTAGCTACTATTGCCATGGCCATAAAATTATCGCGTCGCACTTTACGCAAAATTCGTCAAAACCTTTTTTGGGCCTTCATTTACAATGTAATTGGCATTCCTCTGGCGGCATTTGGAGTATTGACACCCATTATGGGTGGTGCAGCAATGGCCTTCAGTTCGGTGTCTGTAGTAACAAATTCTTTGTTGCTAAAAAGATATAACCCGCAGTAAGGACAAGAATGAATCATACCTTACGAGTTAAAGGAATAAACTGCACTGTAAAACCAAGGTGACGCACGTAGTTGGCAGGGAAGAATTAGCGAAGTCAATCATGATGTTGGCTTTGCAGTGCCTAAAGGAGATGATCTAGCTTGCTGAAGGTCGATGTAGCGATCTTACCTAAAGACGTTACCAGGATGAACCTTTCTAATACAGTTTGTATCGTGTTAGACATATTTCGGGCAACAACCACTATCGTCACTTCCCTGGCAAATGGCTGTAAAACAATAGTTCCAGTATTATGCATTGAAGATGCCCGTGCTCTGGCTAACCACATAGGACCTGTTTTATTTGCAGGCGAACGACAGTCCATCAGGATAGACGGTTGTGATTTGGGAAATTCTCCTTTTGAATTTTCACAGGAGAAAGTAAGGAATCAAACGATTATTATGACCACTACCAATGGAACTGTCGCCATCAAGGCTACAGAAGGGGCGTATCGTACCTTGATTGGCTCCTTCTTAAACGCAACGGCTGTTTGCCAACAGGCAAAAGGATATGGGAAAGATATTTTAATTGTCTGCGCTGGAACAGAGGGGCTTTTTTCCCTGGAAGATACACTCTGTGCGGGATTATTAGTTCGCTTACTAACTAAAGATGGGGAAGTGGAGCAGTCAGATGCAGCTCGTGGGGCGTTGCTAATGTATACTCAAGCGAAGGATACATTGATAGAGACAGCCGTTGAAAGCCGAAATGGTAAACGATTATACGACCTGAACCGGATGTATGATATCGTGTATTGTTTTCAAAGGGATCGGCTAGATATCGTGCCGGAATATCGAGAGGGAAAAATTCTGTTGGCCAATGAGTGTAAGGATGGTCACTATACGTAAAGCAACGAGGGGAAGTAAAAAATAAAACGAGTGAGAGTTCGCAAAAAGTGGCTTTGCGAACTCTCACTCGTTTTATTTTCTATAGATTTAACATAGCTACTATTTCTGTCATTTCTGGAAACCTGCCTAGTTCCTTCTTAGAGAAAAGGAGTTCTCCATTTTTTCTTACTTCAAATACCCCACCGGCGGAAGGTATTATTTCAAAGGAGCTGATCTTATTTTTGTAAATCTGCAAAAGTTTTTCAGCCAGACCGACTGCTTTTTGGCGGTAGCCTCAAGAAGTACAATATTCAATAGACAATTTAACTTGCTCAGCCATTTTGTTAGCCCTCCTGTTTGATTATTTTATGGAGTAATTATAACGTAAATCCCTACGCTATGACAAACTTATCACCAACTTCCGTAATGTCTAAATGTACGGAGTTTGGGACCGATTTCTTTTGATCTTATCGCGTAACCAGCTAACTTATAAAAACGATAGGGCAATTTTGCAGTTATTATATTTTTTAGATAGTGAAAATTTGCAGAGAATAATTTTCAGGATATCTTATCAGACGTAATTACGAATTTCAGAAATAATTTTATAGATGATATTGATTAAGGGGCAATCTTGTCTCCTATCTGCTTGTTTGCCTGTGACCCTTGAGTTATCCTCTACAGGATACCTTTTCCAATTGACCAGCCAAATGTCTTTCTGCTGTTGTGATGTAGCTCACTGTCCTAAGAATGTATCTGTTATAAATTTGAAGTATAGTAGTATGTTCCCTAAATGAACAAAAATAGATTATTTCTGACACGATTGTTTTCAAATGGAACATTTATGTTTTTTTGCTTGCTTAATGGGGTATCTTATCACTGATAAAGTCCCGATATTTTGGTATTAAATTTGCATAAAAACTAATGGGTGTGTGGTTATAAACAAGCAACGTAGAAAAGTTAGAAAATTAAGATAATAAAAAATTAAAAGGAAAGGAGAGATTACCTTGTCAGATTGGGTTGGCGTTGCTTTGTTCTTAGTGGTGGGCCTTGTATTTGGAGCAGGTGGTTTGTTGACCAGTTTTCTGATTCACCCCCGTTCCAAAAATAGGTATAAGTTAGAAACTTATGAATGCGGCTTGCCCACAGAAGGTCCCAGTT
Source organism: uncultured Desulfotomaculum sp. (assembly GCA_946411205.1). GTDB lineage: Bacteria > Bacillota > Desulfotomaculia > Desulfotomaculales > Desulfotomaculaceae > Desulfotomaculum. The sequence goes on along the minus strand of CAMKDG010000002.1, from coordinate 26,860 downwards.
GGATTAGATTTAAAACACAATATTTTACCTATGCACTTATGTTTGTTATTTTTGATGTGGAAGTTATTTATCTTTATCCCTGGGCAGTGAGCTTTGAAAATTTAGGATTTGCCGGTCTGGTAAAAATGTTCATCTTTATTTTTATTCTCGTGTTAGGACTCTGGTATGCCTGGAAGGAAGGTGCCCTTGAATGGAAATAAAGGACGAAATGCATGAAGAAACCGTCAATCGACTTAAAAAAATTGGGGCAGAACCCGCGGAGATTGGCGAGCTTACCAGGGTGGTATCCGTGGGACCCTTGGAAAAACTACTAAACTTAGCCCGGGCTAACTCCCTTTGGCCGATGGGCTTCGGGTTAGCCTGCTGTGCTATTGAGGGACTTATGGCCGCCAATATGGCCAGATTTGATATGTCCAGGTTTGGTTATGAGGTGATGCGGGCCTCTCCACGACAAGCCGATGTGATGCTGGTTTGCGGGACGGTAACGAAAAAAGCAGCACCCTTTGTGGTACGACTTTACGAACAGATGGCCGAACCGAAATACGTCATTGCCATGGGCAGTTGCGCTATTTCCGGTGGACCCTTTGTGGATTCCTATAGTGTAGTTCCTGGGGTAGATAAAATTATTCCGGTGGATGTCTATTTGCCCGGTTGCCCACCACGGCCGGATGCAGTGATTCATGCTTTTATGAAACTAAAAGAGAAGATTATTAATCCTGAGGTGGTGAAAATTAATGAACCCCAAACCCCTTGAGGAGATTATTGAAGAATTAAAGACGCGGTACCCAAGTATCGAGGTTGCTGAATCCGGGAGTATTACCGTGGCGGTAGATCAATTAGTGGCTTTCATGCGGGAGATCAAAGAAAACTATCACTTTAACTACCTTACCAATGTAACCGGTGTGGATTATCGAGATTACTTCGAAGTTGTTTATAACGTTAGTATTGTTGAACAGCCGCATATGCTACACATAAAAACCAGGCTAGACCGGCATAACCCAGTGGTACCCTCTATGGTACCAATTTGGGGTGGTGCCATCTGGCAGGAACGAGAGGTTTATGATCTCCTGGGCGTTACCTTTGAGGGACATCCCGATTTAAGAAGAATATTGCTGGATGACCAGTGGGAAGGACATCCCCTGCGTAAGGATTATCAGTGGGAAGGCGGTAGGGAGTCATAGCCAGGAAAGAGGTGAGAAAGCTTGACTTTTAAGACGGAAGAATTTTTATTAAACCTAGGGCCACAGCACCCCAGTACCCACGGCGTATTTAGAATTCTTTTAACCCTGGACGGTGAAACAGTGGTTAAAGCGGTACCAATACCTGGCTATCTGCACCGGGGTATCGAAAAAATTGCTGAGTCTAGAACCTACACCCAGGTTATTCCCTATACCGATCGGCTTGATTATTTGGCCGGGATGCTGATGAACTGGGGTTATGTCCATGCTGTGGAAAAATTGATGAATGTAGAAGTACCGGAACGCGCGGAGTATATTCGGGTGATTGTCGGAGAGCTTGCTCGTATGGCCAGCCACCTGGTGGCTACCGGAGCTTATGCAGCAGATGTTGGCGGATTGACCGGCTTTATTTATACCTTCCGGGATCGGGAAGATATCATGGACTTATTTGAAATGATCAGTGGTGCCCGTCTGACCCCTAGTTATATGCGGGTGGGTGGTGTAGCCGATGATATACCGGATGGATTTATTGATAAGTGTCGCCAGTTTTTAGACTACTTCCCAGCAGCCCTTGATGAATATAACGGCTTAATTACAGGGAATGAAATATTCCAGGCGAGAACCCAAAATGTAGCGATCATATCGGCTGAAAAAGCCATTGAAATGAGCCTTTCCGGGCCGGTATTGCGGGCTTCCGGGGTAAACTATGATTTGCGGAAGGCCAGACCCTACAGTGTATATGATCGGTTTGATTTTGAAGTACCAGTGGGTAGCAAGGGAGATTGTTTCGAGCGTTACTACTTGCGCCTGTTAGAAATGGAGCAATCGGCTAAAATTATTCGCCAAGCCTTGGATCAATTACCGGAAGGTCCTATTAAGGGAAAAGTCCCCAAAGTGATCAAGCCTGCAGCTGGTGAGGCCTATGCTGAAATTGAAAGCTCCAAGGGAATTATGGGAACCTATGTAGTGAGTGATGGCAGCACCAATCCCTATCGGGTCCACTTTCGACGCCCCTCCTTTGTTAACTTAGGTTACTTGGATGAGATGTTAAAAGGCTGGAAAATAGCAGATGCCATCGCCATTCTAGGGAGCATTGATATCGTTCTGGGAGAAGTTGACGCCTAGATAAGTTGGGAGTGAGGCAAGATGGAGAACCTGTTTGTCAGTATGGCAGCGGGCATCAGATCCCTGCTGGGATCGGGCGGACTGTCCGAATGGGCAACTGATTTCTTGGTAATGTTTTTAAAATTAGGTGCCATCCTGGTGTATATTCTCGTCAGCGCCCTCTGGCTGGTATATATGGAAAGAAAGGTTTCTGCCTATATGCAGTGCCGGATAGGTCCTAACCGGGTAGGACCCATGGGATTATTGCAAACCACCGCTGATATTGGAAAGCTGATCAGTAAGGAATTCATTATTCCCAAGGATGCAGACAAAAAGTTATTTTTGTTGGGACCGATTTTAATCTTTATGCCACCTTTAGCGGTATTTGCTGTGGCACCCTTTGGTAAGGGCATGGTCGCCATCGATATGAACATTGGTGTTTACTATTTTTTAGCCATAGCTTCTTTATCCACCGTAATTATCTGGCTGGCTGGTTGGGCCTCTAACAACAAGTACTCCCTTATTGGTAGTATGCGGGTGGTGGCTCAGATGGTCAGTTATGAAATGCCTTTAATCTTATCCATCGTTGGCGTGATCATTCTTACGGGCACACTCAATATGAGTGACATTATTCACGCACAGGAAAATGTCTGGTTTATTTTTCTCCAGCCCCTGGGCTTTTTGATTTATCTTATTGCTGCGGTGGCAGAGACGAACCGTGCACCCTTTGACTTGGTAGAAGGTGAATCGGAAATTATTTGTGGACCCTTTACAGAATACAGCGGGATGGGTTTCGCTATGTTCTTTCTGGCGGAATATGCCAATGTGGTGTTGGTCTCAGTGATGGCCACAACATTGTTTTTAGGAGGCTGGTTGGCGCCCTTTGGTCTCACCTTTATTCCCTCCTGGATCTGGTTTTTGCTCAAAGTGTATCTGATGATTTTCTTGTTCATGTGGTTCCGTTGGACCTATCCGAGGGTTAGAGTAGACCAATTAATGGAATTTGGGTGGAAGGTACTGGTGCCTCTTTCAATTGCCAATATTTTTGTTACCGGCATTGGTAAATATCTGTACCACTCTTTAGGATGGTGATGCAAGTGAAAGGCAAAGGATTGTTGAAGGGACTGGGGATAACCTTAAAGCGCTTCTTCAAGCCCAAAGTTACTGTGCAGTATCCTGAGCAACGTTTACCCCTACCGGACCGTTTTTATGGCAAACCGGAATTTTACTATGATAAATGTATTGCCTGTAATATGTGTGTCAATGCCTGCCCCAACAAAGTAATTAAGCTGGAAACGGAAGCGGTGGATAAGAAAAAGGTAGTTACCCGTTATGATTTTGACCAGCAATATTGCCTTTTCTGCGGTCTTTGTCAGGAGGCTTGCCCCAAGGATGCTATTAAATTCAGCAAGGACTTTGAATTAACGCAGTATAACCGTCCGGATATTAAAATCAAATTTGTTAAGCCAGAACAAGTAGAGCAAAAGAAAGAAGAAATTCGTAAAGCGGCAGCAGAAAAAGCTGCTGCGGAGGCCGCCAAGGCGGCACAAGAGGCTACCTTAAAACCAGAAATAGCAGACAAGGAGGGAACCTAAAAGATGGACAATGTTTACAGTTTACTGGCTTTTGTTCTCTTGGCTGGGATGATACTTGGTTCTGCTTTGCTGGTGGTTACCCTAAGAAACTTAGTGCATAGTGTTCTTTGGCTAATTGTTATGTTTATCGGAGTGGCAGGTACCTTTCTGCTTTTAAACGCGGACTTTGTGGCGGCAGTGCAGGTACTGGTTTATGCCGGTGCGGTTTGTATCATGCTTGTTTTTGGCGTGATGCTGGTACAAAGGCCCAATATGGAACACTCTAACCCCATCAATTGGCGTTTTAAGCTAGCAGCACCGTTGGTGGGAGGTCTCTTTATCGTGATTGGTTGGCTAACCGCCAAGTCACAGTTGGTTGTTTCAGGACAAGAGGTTCCGGCACAAACGGTGCAAGCCCTGGCTCCTATTTTACTAAATGATTTTGTCATTCCCTTTGAAGTAGCAGCCATTTTATTAACGGTCGCCCTAACGGGTGCCCTGTTGTTGGTAAAGGAGGTGAAGGCCAATGGGAACGGCTCTTAATCCCTCTTATTTTATGGTGCTCAGTGCCGCCCTTTTCGCCATTGGATTATATGGTGCACTGTCCAGGAAAAATGCCATTGCGGTCTTAATCTCGATTGAAATTATGCTGACAGCTGTCAATATAAACCTGGTGGCGATTAATAAGTTTCTCACCCCAGAGGCCTTTATTGGGCAAATTTTCGCCATCTTTGTGATTACCGTGGCAGCCGCCGAAGTGGGATTAGGCTTGGCTATCATCATTGCGATTTATCGCAATCGCCACACCGTGGATTTGGACGATTTCAACTGGATGAAATGGTAATCACAGGCCGGAAGGAAGGTGTAAGGAATGGTTGATTTTGCTTTAACGCATGCCTGGTTAGTGCCCCTGTTGCCGGCGTTAGCCTTTGTGATTATTGTTTTTCTCACAAGGCCCTGGCCTAAACTTAGCGGAGCGGTTTCGATTGCAGCGATGTTTTCTTCTTTTGTTTTGGCCTCGTTCATCGCCTATGGGGTGTTTACAAATCCAGGATTTATAGAAAAACCTCTAATTTATTCCCTCCGGTGGTTTGGTATGGAAGGCTTTACTGTGGATGTGGGGGTTATGCTTGATCCTACATCGGCCATGATGTTGTTTATGGTATCCATGGTGGCGACTCTTATCCAAATCTATTCCACCGGCTATATGCATGGAGACCCGCAATATTCAGTGTTTTTCTCTTATCTGTCGCTTTTTGCAGCTTCCATGTTGGGTTTGGTCATTTCCAGCAATTTACTGCAAATGTTTATCCTGTGGGAACTGGTGGGACTATGTTCCTTCCTGTTAATCGGTTTCTACACCTTTAAGATTTCTGCCCGGGAGGCAGCGAAAAAGGCCTTTATGACCACCAGAATTGGTGACTTTGGTATGTTGTTGGGTCTGCTGTTTTTGCAAATTATTTTTGGTACGTTAGATTTGGCAGGCTTAGCTGAGAGGGTGCCCCATTACGAACAATATGGTATCTCCCTAGGGCTTTTAACGCTCATTGCCATTTTGGTATTTATCGGACCCATTGGTAAGTCTGGTCAGTTCCCACTCCACGTGTGGCTGCCGGACGCCATGGAAGGCCCCACGCCGGTATCGGCCCTGATTCACGCGGCTACCATGGTGGTAGCTGGGGTGTACTTGGTGGGTCGCACCTTGTTCCTCTTTTCGGAAGTGCCTGGGGCGGCCGAGGTAATAGCCTTTATCGGTGCCTTTACCGCGATCTTTGCGGCAACCATTGCTATTACCCAGCGGGAGATTAAACGTATTTTAGCGTACTCTACGGTATCCCAATTAGGTTATATGATGCTGGCCTTAGGGGTAGGCAGTCTCTCCGCCGGCATGTTCCATCTATGGACCCACGCCTTCTTTAAAGCTTTGATGTTCTTAGGGGCCGGCTCGGTGTTACATGCTTTGCACGATAAAGCCGATGTCTGGCAAATGGGCGGGCTGATCAAGAAGATGCCGATTACCGGCTGGACTTTTGTCATTGGTGGCTTGGCGATTGCCGGGATTCCACCCTTTGCTGGGTTTTGGTCCAAGGATGAAATATTAGTGGTGACACTGGAGTATGCCAAACAGGGTCATGCTTTAGGATATCTACTGTTTTTCCTGGCCTCCTTTACAGCTTTGCTGACCGCCTTTTATATGTGGCGCATGATTTTCCTGACTTTCTTTGGTAAGGAGAAGCCAGAGAATCATCCCCATGAATCACCCCTAAGTATGACCTTTCCTTTACTGGTGTTGGCAGTGCTGTCTGCGGTAGGTGGTTTGGTCGGTACACCTTGGGCCAATGTTTGGGGTAAATGGATTCACTTTGGACACCCCCATCATGGGGAACCAAGTTACGGCCTGATGATCTTCTCCGTGGCCCTGGCCGTAACCGGGATTGGCCTAGCCTATCGGTTATATTATCAGGATGAAGAAAAGAAGTTGGCCAAACAGTTGGCCGAGCGATACCAGCCCCTTTACAAGTTATCCTATCACAAATACTATATCGATGAACTGTACCAATGGTTTACCAGGAAGGTAGTGGATGCCAGTGCCGCAGTATTCTACTGGTTTGACATTCATGTGGTAGACAATCTGGTGAATGGGTTGGCAGGTGCTACGAAACTGTCCGGTCAGGGGCTGCGTTATTTCCACACCGGGAAAATTCAAACTTATGCACTGGTGTTTTTCCTGGCGCTGCTGGTGATTACTGTGGTGTTAGCCTTTGGTAATCCCACCTTAGCCGGTAGTATGGGAGGTGTACAGTCATGAGCTTACCGATCCTAACCATAACCCTGCTGGCTCCCATAGTAGCGGCTCTGGTCATTGTCTTTGTACCTAAAGAAGAAGAAAAACTTTGTAAATGGATTGCAGCCATTGGAACCGGAGCAGCCTTACTGCTAAGTCTCTATGTTTACTTTGGCTATGATCAGTCCGTGGGTGGATTACAATGGGTTGATTTTGGAGGCCCCGTACCCTGGATTAAAGACTTAGGGGTTACTTATTTCATGGCAGTGGATGGTCTGAGTTTACCCATGCTGCTCTTAACCAACCTCATTGGTTTTACCGCCGTATTCGCCTCCTGGAATGTCACTCACAGGGCCAAGGAACTAATGATTTACTTGCTCATTTTAATTGCGGGTGTCATGGGAACCTTTATTGCGCAGGATCTTTTTATCTTCCTGCTGTTTTATGAAGTGGTGGTTATTCCCATCTATATTATGGTGATTATTTGGGGTAGCTCCAAACGGGTGACCAAGGAATATGCCGGGATGAAATTAACCATCTATTTGCTCATTGGTTCAGCCTTTTTACTGGTGGGCGTGATTGCTACCTTTATCCAGTCGGTTCTGATTACCGGCCAAGCGAATATGAGCTTTGAGGGGTTGGCCCGGGTGCCCTTCCCAGAGGATTTTCAGATTTATATGTTTGGCTTAATGTTGATTGGGTTTGGTTCCTTACTTTCCATGTGGCCGCTGCACTCTTGGTCACCGGATGGTTATGCGGGTGCTCCCACTGCGGTATCGATGATTCATGCCGGGGTGCTGAAAAAGATCGGCGGTTACGGTTTAATCCGCATCGCCATTTATGTATTACCCCTGGGAGCTAAGTTTTGGGCACCCTATATCGCGGTACTGGGTGTGATTGGGGTGGCTTACGCAGCAATGGGGGCGCTAGCCCAAAAGGATTTGAAGTATGTTGTGGGGTATTCTTCGGTCTCTCACATGGGATATGTCTTACTGGGGGTAGCCTCCCTGGGAGTGATCGGGGTTAACGGTGCGGTAGCCAACATGTTCGCGCACGGCGTGATGGCGGCTCTGTTCTTTTCCATGATCGGGTTCATCTATGAAAAAACCCACACTCGCTGGATTCCGGACCTGGGAGGACTGTCGCACCAGGCACCAAGGCTCTCTGTAGGCTTTATGATGGCAGGGATGGCATCCCTGGGATTACCTGGTTTAATTAGCTTTGTACCGGAGTTTACCATCTTTGTGGAATCCTTCCGAGTCTTTGGTTGGCTGGCCGTTTTAGCCATTGCCGGGATTATCATTACCGCTCTATACGTCCTGCGTGCCGGAGCCAATACGTTGTTTGGTCCAGCCAGGGAGGAGTACCGTCAGGTAAAGGATTTACGAGGAGCAGAACTGGTACCACTGATAGTGTTGGGCGGTGTATTGGTCATTGGGGGACTTCTCCCTTCATTGCTCTTTGATATGGTCAACAGCGGTGTAGCACCAATCCTGGCCCATATTCAGGAAACCCTGCAGATAGGGGGGAGATAGATGCATTTTGATTTCTCGCTTTTAACCACTGAACTAAGTATGTTTATCCTGGGTTTAGCTACCTTTGTGTTGGGCCTAGTGGTTCCCTCCCGATCTCGACGGGGTATCGGTGCCTTTGCTCTCTTTGGTTTGCTGGCAGTGTTGGGTCTGACAGTGCTCAATTGGGATCAACAAGGGGTGCTGTTAAACGGTATGTACTTGGTGGATCGCTACGCCATGTTCTTTAAAATTCTCTGTCTCAGCACAGCTATTTTGGTTATTTTGGGTTCCCTGCGGTATGTTGATGAGCATTTGGGCAATCACTTTGAATACTATTCCACCATTGTTTTTGCTACGCTGGGGATGATGGTAATTGCCTCGGCTGGGGACTTTATTTCCCTGTATCTAGGCATAGAATTAATGACGATCTCCTTTATCATCTTGGTAGCCTTTCGCTCTCAAGATGGCAAGTCTTTGGAGGCGGGTATTAAATATCTCCTACAGGCAGGCTTATCTTCCGCGGTGATTTTGTATGGTTTCAGTTTGATCTATGCAGCCACCGGAACGATTGTTATCCTAGATGTTGCCCATGCTACTTTGCAAGGGCAGGCCAGCCCCATACTCATCGCAGGAATGGTGATGCTGGTAGCAGGGTTAGGCTTTAAAGTGTCTGCGGTGCCTTTCCATATGTGGTCACCGGATGTTTATGAAGGAGCACCCACCCCGGTCACGGCCTTCCTGGCAGTAGGTTCCAAGGCGGTCTCCTTTGCCGCGTTATTAAGATTGTTTGTGGCTGGCCTCGCCGGAGTTCATCAGCACTGGGATATACTGGTGGCAGTTCTGGCGGCTCTTAGTATGATAATTGGCAATCTGGTGGCTATTCCCCAGACCAATATCAAAAGAATGCTGGCGTATTCCAGTATTGCCCAGGCCGGTTATCTCCTGGTGGGGCTGGTGACGGCCAGCCCGGCAGGAGTTAAAGCTGTGATGTTTTATTCCTTCCTTTATATTTTTGCCACGGTGGGAGCCTTTACGGTGGTGGCAGTGGTTTACAACAAAATTAAGAGTGACGAAATTGCCGACTACGCTGGCTTGGTGCAAAGAGCACCTTTGGCAGCGGCGGTTATGCTGATTTGTCTACTTTCCATGGCGGGTATTCCACCTCTGGCGGGTTTTGTGGGTAAGTTCTATCTATTTAGTACGGTCGTATCCGGCTATCTGTGGTTGGTTTATCTCGGACTGATTATGAGTATGATCTCGGTTTATTATTACCTCCGGGTAGTTCTGGTGATGTTTCGGGATGACCCCAAAGATCCGGCTCCGATTGAAATGGGCAGTGCAGCCAACATTACTTTAATTATTACCATGGTGGCTACCATCTTCCTGGGTATTTACCCCAACCCGCTCTCGGAAGTGGCCAACAGTGCAGCTATCTCCTTTTTCTTGAAATAAGCGGTAAGGAAAATCTCCCGTTGTTAGATGTGACGGGAGATTTTTTTCTGTTTTTCTAAGGTTGCGGGAGAAGCTCAAAGGAAAAGTGAAAGGAATGAGAGAAACCCAATGATAAAAAAACAAAGGGGTCTTTGAGGTGACTTTCTATAGAAAGGGTTTGGGAAGCAGAGGGGAAGAAGAGGCAGCAAGATATCTCCAGGGTTTGGGCTGGCGGATTCTGGAAAGGAATTACCGCTGCCGCATCGGAGAATTAGATCTTATAGCCAAGGACGAAGGTGGTACGCTGGTTTTTGTGGAGGTACGCTCCCGGGCTGGCAATAGTCACGGTCTGCCAGAAGAGAGTATAACCCAGAGGAAACAGTATAAGCTTAGGATGTTGGCTCAGCAATACTTGCTGACCCGTCCTAAGCTTGCCGACGGTCCTTGCAGATTTGACGTGATAGCCGTAGAGTTTACTCCTAACGGGGAGAAAAAAGCGCTTCGTCACATTAAAAATGCTTTTTGAATAAAATTTTTCTAATTGACTAGGTAATTTGTGCATATTTGCAAAACTTCTTACAGGCCGCAACAAAATGGGGCGATACACAATCATCCGGAAAACCGGGCAAGCTCTCAAAGCAGGCAGGTATGTTTTTGGGCCGAGAATAAGCACAAGCTACACAGGACGGGGTACAGCCATAGCGCAAACAGGCTTTACCCCGAGAACCATAACAGATTTCTTCATAACAGTCCGGGGGAGAATCAGAACGGTGATAGTTTAAATTAGGTCCGCCACCCATGGGATACCTCCTAACTGAATTATTTTCTAGGCCATTTAAACTGCATGGTTCCTAGCACAAAAAAGCCAATCCCCAGCAGGCCAAATTCAACAGTTCGATCCACGAAGAAACTAAGGATAATAAATAATATTCCCGTGACCCGTAAAGATTTCGATAAACTGGGGCGCTCCCTTTGCACTGGTACATCACTCCTGAAAATTATTTTAGCCTATGGTAACATGAAGCAACAAAAATGAAAAGCTACTTTAACCAAAGCAGGCGGTTATCTTGCAGGGTAGTTTTGATGCGGTTAGTTTCGTATAAGTAACTTAGGTAGGCTAACACCGCTGTACGATATAAAAAGAACAGGCTGGGGTTAGCGGCAGAAGTATCTAGATGAGAGCACAATTTTACCAGTAGATCTTCCGCTGTTTGGGGTTCGTGCAGCCAATCTTCAAGCAATTGAATTTGCTTTAGCACGGTGGTACGGTTGTTTTCGAGATCACGGGAAATATCTTGAGCCGGGTCACCGTGGGAAGGAACAAACCATTGACATTGTATGCTGGCCAGTTTTTCCAGACTGGACAGATAGGTTGGGATATCAACATTATAAGGAATACTGTATTTCTCTAAAGCAATGGCACTAATGTAAGCGTCACCGGTAAAAAGCACACCATCATACAACACACCAATATGGCCCAGGCTGTGACCGGCTAGGGGGATAATTTCTAAGGGTATGTTATTGATTGTTACTGTACCTTCCGTTACCTTTTCACTTACGGTACTGGGTTTAGCCAACAAAAATTTATTGTGCATCTCTTTCCAGGGATAAGCTCCCCCGATGAGCATGGAGGGTTCTAATAGTGGATTCTCAAGAAGGGGAGTTTCTGCCTCCGAGGCATAAACAACCGCCCCGGTACGAGATACAATGAAGGAGTTGCCACCAATATGATCAGCATGGGAATGGGTATTGATGATGGCCTTTATCTGAAGCCCCTCATTCGTCAGTTCCCGGAGCAGTTTGCGGGCAACGGATTCATCAATTCCGGTGTCGATTATCACCGCCGAACCATCAGTAGCCTTAATCACCCCGATATTGGTGGGAGCTTTCAATACAAATACTGCATCAGTCAGTTTAATTAGAGACATGGGGAATCCTCCTCACAGATGTACTGCTCCAGTCCGGCTAAACACTGGGGCAGGTTCTTTCTACCAAAGCCAATCCGAAAATTACGGTGGCCGAAATCGTAATAGTTTCCGGGTAGTAAAAGTACGCCTTTGCTGGTTACCAGATCATGACAAAAGTCTTCAGCGTTTCTATCTCCTTTGATACTTGGGAAAGCAATGGGACCGGCTTTCGGTTTTTGCCAGTTGAACCAATGCTTGTATTTCGTAAAAAAATGATCTAGCAGTTGCAGGTTGTTTTTAATAATCTCCAAGTTACGAAGTGCTAGTTTTTGATGGTTCCTTAAGGCGATGGTAGCTAGCAATTCACTGGGAGCACTGTTACAAATGGAAGTATAGTCCTTAAAGGAAGCCATTTTTTGATAGATTTCTTGATTACGGGTGACAATCCAACCAATTCTTAAACCGGCTAGACCATAGGTTTTGGACATAACTCCCAGAGAAACTGCGTTTTCATAAATATCACAGGCTGCTGTCAACTGGTCTGTTACATCATATTCCAAACCTCGGTAAACCTCATCGGAGAAGAGGAGGATGTTTTTCTGCCTGGCTAAATCGATAATTTGTTGTAACATGTCTTGGCTCATTAAATGGCCAGTGGGGTTATGGGGTGAATTAATAATGATTGCCTTTGTGTTAGCTTTGATGTTGTCTTTCAAAATGTCCAAGTCTGGCTGCCAGTTATTTTCTTCCTTCATTGCCCACTGAGTAATTTCGCAACCAATAGAACGGGCAATTTCAAAGAGAGATTGATAGCAAGGGTATTGGACAATGATATGATCTCCCTTGTTCAGGGCAATGTTCATAAAAATAAAAATAGCCTCTTCGGCACCAGAACAAACGAGAACATTTTTCTCTGATACCTCCCGGTACAAATTAGCAATAGCCCCCCGTAATTCAGGATGACCCTGGGCTTCGGTGTAACCCAGCCAGAGTTTTTCTAAAGCCTCAGCGGCAGATGCATCACCCAATTTCAGGATCTCTTTGACAGTGAAAGATTCACAATCCGAGCAACAAAGTAGGTAGGAGGAGTTAAATTCATACTTAGCAAAATATCGTTCCAGTTTAAAATCGGGCAGTTTCACGTACAGATATCTCCTTTGTTACATTTTAGTTCATCTTCTAGAATTAGATTGATAAATCCTTTAGAACGTCCAGATAAATAACTGAGAATTAAATCATTCCCTAGTTCCCTAGATAGACCGAAAAGAAAAACACCGCTAATAACGCGGTGCCACAAGAAGAGGAAATCTATATTAAAAAGAGGATTGTCTAGATTGTATCACTGCAATATTAAAGCAAGATTAAAATATTGTGGTAAATTATCAAATTTTAGTGGGAAATTTATAAAGATTGCCTAATGAGTGTAGTGGTGGTGCTATCTTCTTTACAAAATTCCGAATAGCCATTTGATTTTCTAGCCTAATCTGACGTAGTTGGGTCCCGGGGGATCACCAGATAATTCAACATCTTTTAACAGTAGCGTCAAACAATACCGCTTTACAACCGATTGGTCAAGGATGTTATCCACACGCTTGGCGGTTTATATAACATCCTGACAAAGATAAACTTTGATGTTACTGTTGCCTGGGATTACCTTTTTCATTGATCTTAGTTGAACGCGGATCTCCTTCACAAGGTTCCTTATAATCTCTCTTTTGCAATCGAAAGATAAACCATCGCTTACTTTTCTCGAAGCTCTCTTAATAGCTCTTCAGCTCCAGAAAAACTTTTAGCAACACTATTCTCAGCATTTATTTGCTGCTCTAGTTCATCCAAACCTCGCTCAAGTGAGTCTTTTTCCAATGATATTTTCTGAAGTTGTTGTTTCACATCAGTGCTATCTATAAGTTTTTTTCAGAAGAGGTCAAGAATACTTTGTTTCTCAGTCTCTTTTTCTTTGAGGGCCTTTGTATAAGACGTACTTGATTATCCAACTTCATCATCTTTGTACCAATCTACTAATTCGTAATTTTTGAAGGTCGCAGTACTTGGTTGCAAACTCAATCTGACTTTCTATCGTTCCGCGCTCCTGTTGATCCCCGGACAATACTCTGCAATATATTACAACACGCTGGGAAATGTACCGTCACCTCTTATTGATAAAGTACATATGTTTTGGACGGGGTAAAAAGTTTATTATAGCCCATTGACCCGCACAAGTGTTTGGTAATATAATTTAATGTAAGAGTTTAAGAAAGGATAAAGCTTTATCAGAAGAGTATAAGATAATTGAGAAGTATGAATCTTGGTAGCGTAGCAGGAAGAGGGCCGGCGTTATAATATATTAATTTAGAGAGATGCTTGCCAAACTTAACCATTATGATATTCTTTACATAGGGATAATCTAAAGCGCAAGGGGGCGATACTATGTCCAAAGCCCAAATAACAATTATCCTTTTTTTATTGATAACTGCTGTGATTTTTGGCGTAGTTGTCGCTACTTTTCCATATCAGACCAAAACCTTTTGGTTAGCAGCTTCTGGATGGGTTTTATTTTGCGTAAGAGTACTATACGAAAAATGGGATAGATTTTATTTAGCTGTTCAAAAGTTAAAATATCAATTGTTTGGATTGGATACAATATGGAATCTAACCGTAAATTACGGTCTGAAGCCGGGTGGGAGTATGATATGTGGTGTTCGTAATGGGATACTCAATGCAAATTTATTTAGCAATTTAAAAATAACTAAATTATATAGCGGTGCACTTGAACTTAGATCAGAAGGAATAGTTATTCAGTTAATTGAAAAAACAAATACATTTTCCCTTTATGTCTTTGATATACCTGTAACATATAGAAGAGGTAATGATGTTTTAAAAAAGATAATTATACCATTGTTTGATGAGGTGGAAAAGGTTATTCACCCAGAATCTAAATCATACTTCCTTTCGGTTAAATTTCATAATGAAAATCCGTTCTATGGACTCTACATGAGTAAGATCGCAGCAAGGGATTTAATCAGTTTCGATGTTACATTTATGATGGAGAATAATAGGGTGGAGGTTCATAAGGACAAGATTATCATTCAAACAAAAAATATTGGAGAGTTAATTCAAACCTCCAAAGATATATTTGCTATTTCCCCACAGTAAAACTGTGGGGTTACGTTTTTTTAAGGAAAATTCGATATAGCTCGAGTGTTACATTAATTTCAGATATTAAATCGTGTTGTTTAGTTATAGGATTCTTTAAACGATTATAAAATACTACTGCACCATTACGGGTTATTCCTAATAGTATTTCTTGCCCTCGGAATTTATAAGGGAAAATTAGTGAGCTAATAACGCCCGCTTCAGCAGCCGCTTTAAACTCTTCACTTTTATCAACTTGAGGTCCGTATAGTCCGGCCGATTTTAGGTATTGTTTTTTCTTTTGTAGTTCAGCAAACCAAGCTCCTGAGATCATAGGAAGCAATGATTGTACTGTCCTAAAATCCACCTCTAGTTTATTACAATTAAACCCAGAGCCTCTATCTTCCTTCATTTGTGCTAAAAATGCATTTACAGTATCTTTTCCACTATTAAAAATCATTAATTGTAATCCCGGAATATAATACATCTTAAACTCATGTGGCTCTAAGTACCATTTAAATGATCTGCCAAAAACTCTGCCATGTTTATTTTGTTTTACATCTTGGTATGCGTTATAGGATGAGATTATTACTAATTCGTTATCAATTTCCGTTTCCATGAAATCTTGATTATCCAGGTTGTAGTAACTTTCCGGCGGTTCTTCTGTGTCCTGCAAAGTTACTTGAGTAGCGGCATAATGTCTCTGTTTTTTCTCAAAATTATTTACCAGGCATATGCTGTAACTTGTGGCCATAGATGGATGACCTCGCTCTCGCTTTATTAAATATAAACAAAGGGACATTCATCCTTTAGATGTCGTCCCTTAAATGTCTATCCATGACTGTTGATATGGCTGTTTGTTCAAATAAATAATTATGCAACGAAAGATAATGACGGTATATGTCGAATTACCTATAAAACATAAAAGCACCCACTTAAGGATGTTTTACTATGGTAGCTAAAATAGTTATTTGACATGATAACAGAATATCCTTCAATTTAGTTCAGATACAGGTCGATTTCTTAATGACTCCAATATCTGCAAGGTTCCAGAAGAAGATGTTACCAAAACTACTGGTGATTAACCATCTTTTCATATCAGTCTATGGTTGAACCAAGACCGTGCAAGACCTCGTCCACTGACCACTTTGGTGCGTTAAGTAACCATAATGAATTTAATGCGTAAACATAAGCCTCTTTTTCTATATCTTCTTTATTAGAAAGAAGGGTGAATTGGAAACCATTCTGAGCAGCGTGTACTCCTTCATGTACTAAAATGGCGGCTAGGAATTCTGGGATATTTTTCTCCTTGTCTTCTAATAAATTGGTATTGACAGTAACAGTATCAAAAAGAGTATACGCATAATAATCAGACTCTTGCTTTGGAATGGGTTTGTTGTCAACATTAATTCTTGATACATACTTGCAAATTAAGATATAACCTACCGGATTTCGTATTGATAAAAGGTCTAATGATTTGTTGATCATATTTGTATATTTTGCCTCCCCCTTGATTGAAGGCCTTTTTAAATCTGGAGTGATATAAATATCAGTTTCTTTCCACTCAACTTTTGACCCTAAGCTCTCGGTAATTACTCGTAAGGGAACAAATGACTTACCATCGATTTGTATAACTTGTAAATCTTTTTGTGTTCCGTTAATATAGACGTTTGGACTCGCCCAGGATAAGGTAGAGGTAGTCATTGATAATGATAGCAACAAGGTAATTAAAATTATTCTCATTAATTGCCTCCTTACTAGTTAGATTGGTTACTATGAGAAATGATATGTCTAACAGTTTTTTCATTATTTATTAAAAAGAAAGACTTGATTAGTTATCTCCTTAATGACTCCAATACCTGCAATGTCTGGAAGAAGGGTTATCGGCATTGTTGATCAGAACCTTTGCCTTATTCAGGAGTTCATATATACAGCGAGTGTATTCTTGGTTAATGATGTAATTCCAGGATGCTAACTTGTCCAAACTGGTCGGTTATATAATCTTTCGGGATTACTGGGGACCAGAACATTAAGTGAGTGTTAAGGAAGTCGGAAAGGTATTTTCCTGCATATTCCTTTTAAACCTTATGCTTCTTAAGTATCTTTTCAACTGTAGTTGGATTGTCCTTATAAAGGGTGCCTTTGATTGAATGGTAACCTTACAGAGATAGGCAATTTTATTCTTAAACTCCAACCAATAACATTCACTTCATTCAATCTTTTTAGGCTGCTGCCTGGGAAGCAGACAACGGTGCATCTAATTTTGAGGTAGGCACCAACTATGTATTCACCGACATCTGTTTTCACTTAATCAGCTATAGATACTCATTTCTTTAATATAAACTGTCGTTTTGTTTCTACATAGTTTTGCATATTAAGTGTATGTAGAAGATTCCCCCAATAATAATCTTCTCTAACTACATAGAAATAATCAATACAATCTTTATTTATTACTAGGTGATCCTTTACTAATGGATGTTTTGAATCATCATTATAACCTAAGAAAAAATATTTCTCATTTTGAGACTGTAAATATAAATTTTTGAATGTTTCGTTATTTTTTAATTTGACAATTATGAATTTGAATTTACTTTTTCTATAGAGCTTTTCCATTTCAATGTAGTATTTATAGGCACCCCATGGAATAGTAACTACAATTGCATAAGATATAAATAGTTGGTCTAACTTGATCCCGGTAAACAAATATTTGTTAATTGCACCGGAAAACAAAAATGCCATAATTAGGAGCCAGTATATTAATAATATTACGTTTATAAGTCTATATAGCTTTTTCAAAATATCATGTTTAATTAGTATCTCATAAGCCTTCTTGTTACTTTCAACATATGATCTGAAAAGATAAAAGAAAGCAGAAAACAGAAAAACCCTAACTGATATATATAGTATCAGAATAAGTAATTTATCTTTTACAAAGCTATTATGATAAAAATTATATTCTTTTAGAATCAATGACACATAAGCAGAGATTACAAAAAATATAGCACCTAGAGTAAGATAGTCTTTCATATTTGATATTAAAACACTGTCCTTTTGCATAAAAATCTTTTCAACTTCTAATATTCCAATAATATTAATGATCTTTTTTATTAATAGAATAATAATTGGGAGTAATATGAGCAGGGTCTTAATATCATCTAACTTAAACGTCATATCAAAACTTCCTCGTCAGTTTAGATTTAATCAAAGTAACCTTCTCTCCAAAAACGAGTCCACCATAAAGGTTAGTTTTATGGGAAAATATGGGTTAAATAAAACCGGTCCAGCAAAATATTAGGATTTTGACAATCAAATACCAGTGCTATTGGTCTGTAATGTTTTAACTCTTTGAATAATTAATCTAGCCAATTTATATGTATCCTGCACATTATCAATGTGGATCTTTGTTGAGTTAAAATTGGAATCTTGCTCGTATCGTAAGAGATTCCCAATACGTTTAGCTATATCGTCAATAGAAAGTGGGATAACTATATAACTGGATGAATCTGTAAAGTAGAGTTTCAAAATTGAATCGGCAGTATTTTTAAAATATATATTAAAGCAGTTTGGGGCAGCATGGAATCCTAATTCAGCGGCATCATATTTTTCTAATGACAGAATATTTTTTACGCACTGGTAAACTTCCATATCTGTTTCGCTTGGTTCAATGCTAGATTGCTCAATGATTTGTTCTTCAACTGTTACTGCAACTTCATCAATCGCCAATTCTGTGGGGTTGGCTGTTTTTATACTATCTGACGAAGTAATTTCTTCATTAGTAATCTGGGCAACCGTAGGCTTCTTGTTTCGGTTTCTAGTTAATGAAGTAGGCGTTTTAAGATCACTAGTTTGTTTTGTCGCTCCTTCAACTCTTTCATGGTAAATCATTTCTATAGAATCCAAGATTGATTTTTTTACCATAGGCCTAAATTTATCAATAACTGTCGCTGTAATACGGGTAGGAAAAACATCCTTTATAACAAAACGGATAAAATCATTGTTTGGGTCTTTTAGAAGTCGGGAAATAGCAGTGTCCAAATCTTTTTTGTAAACTAATTCTTCAGCTAGTGCAGATATTAGTTTAGTATTAAAGTTTTGTTTTCGTATTTGTTCTAAAATTTTTAAGCTCTCATCTGTTATTGAGAGAATATTGAAACGAAGAAAAGGACTTTCATCCATTACGTTCGTAACATTTAAATCGGTAAAAAAGTAATACTCTACTCCGTTCGTCAAGATAGCAAGTTTTAGCTGATGAGTGGCATTAAAGTAATAAGCTAATTGTGAATTATACTTTTCTAGGCTTTCGTTTACTGTTTTAGCTTCGATAAAGATTGAAGCATCATTATCATTAAAAATGGCATAATCAACACGAGCACCTTTCTTTTTAGCAAAATCGGCGGAATATTCAGGCCGAACTTCTAATGGATTGAAAATGTCATATCCAAGAAGTTGTATGAAAGGTATAATCAAAGACTGTTTAGTCATTTCTTCATTTACTACATGGTTTTTTCGCTCAGCAACTTGTTGTGATAGTTGTTCTAATTGTTCTTTAAAATTCATCTTGCACCTTCCTTAAATTATTTATATCCCCCGTACAACTTCCTTAAAATAAAGAGATGACCGCGTAATGGTGTCATCCTTGATGTCAAATTCAAACTATCTGCCTTTCATAACCTGGTGCATAGTTTCCAGCATAGTCATTACCCGATTTGGCTCAATTCACAGTTGACTAGCCCTCACTGCCAGGTAACTATTATATATTTTTGTACGTCGGGGTGTCTTTGCGAAGGATCGCCACTAAAACGTTGTCTATGTACCACTCTTCATCCATCTCTATATCTATATCTTCAAAGTTTGGGTTAGATGCTCTTAGGACGGTACAGTTGCCGTCTTTGAAATAAAATTTTAAAGTGGTTTCGCTGGTTTCTGAAGATGTCCGATGGAGGCCAACCACAATATCGCGTTACGGGCGGTCTTAGCTTCCCGGCAGATAGCTATAGTCGCCGCCCAACATGCCTACGCCAATCATGCTGTCCCCTTGCGCCTCCAGGGCGAAATCTACCAGGATGTCTGAGGGGATTTCTAGTTTTCTTCGTAGTTGTATTGTTATAAGACATTATTTGATGACATGTTACAAAATCCCTTGGTATTATTTGTAATAAAATGTCGATTCAATAAGAGAATTATTTTGCAGTACATTCGCTAAACTTAGCGTACTAAAATAAAAGCCCCACCCCCTTAGGGATAGAGTCAGTATCACTGTAAAACTGGTCACGGATACAGATATAGATATAGGGCAAGCCCGAAAGGAAATGGCAATGGGGTACTTGCAAGAAATGCAAGAAATGGAGATAAATTTTCACTAAAGGATGATACAGTTTACTATAATGGTAAAACCAAGGAGTAATATAAAGTCAATGAAGGATTCTTAGAAGTAGAGATTTATGACGTAGTATTATTTTTACACCTGCCGGAAAATATATCATTGAATTAAAACGTTAGGAGGTGTATCTATGAACGAACTTGATATGGTAATAAAAGAAAAAATAATCCCTATGCGTGAGCGGGTAGTTGAAGCGCTACTTAAGAAACACCCTCATATTTTGGGGATGGTAGATAAATATCTGACAGGGAAAAATAACAAGGTTGGGATGCGGGTCACGGAGAATGGGTCTACAGTTGGTGAATATACTTTTCATCTTAACGGAATACACATTAGTGATGTTGAGTTCGGGGTGTTATCGTCGGAGTTGCACCACCCGATAGGAATGATAAAACTATATGCAATCATTGAGAGAAGTGCCTTAGAAAAGATGTTAAATGATGAGCAGTATATTATTGATGAACCATTTGCAGCGATCCGAAAATATTTGCCGGATATTACTATTAAGTTTCAGAGATAAAGCGCCCAGCTAGGGTGCTTTTTTTATGTATCGACCGACAGATACAAGAAAAGATGGTGATGATTGATGCTGCGGTATGCTCCAAAAGCTAAGTAAAGACAGTTTCCTAGCACAACATGGTTTATGCCTTAAATAGAACTTTGGGTAAAGAAGCTGCTTGGGATGCCAAAATAGACCAATCTTATATCCTCAGTACGTGCACCGTCTGAAGTCTTGGGGCATAAAGTGGAGTGGGATCAAAATATCAGACGGTGGTGTTATGATAAATATGGAAGTTAAACTTATTGAGATTGGTTACAATGCACTTGCCATCTTAGTACCAGTTCTTGTGACCATAGGAATAGAATTCCTACGTAGAAAGATGGGTACCGAGAAAATGAAGAAAATCCAGGAGGAGTTAGCGGCTAAAAAAGAGCTTGCTGATCTGGCTGTCAAGTTTGTGCAACAGGTCTGGTTTGATTTAAGTGGCCCAGAACGGTTTGCAAAGGCTGCCGAATGGTTGGCAGCCAGGGCGGCAGAGCAGGGATTAAAGTTGTCATCGGATGAAATAAAAGGGCTTATAGAGGCGGCCATTCGCTTAGCCAAGGATCAGTTTGGCAATGAATGGGGGAAAAAATCCCCGGCACAGTAAGTAGAATAAGCAGTTGTCATATGGATCTATGTATCCCCGGCTTCGGTTGGGGATTTTTCTATTTTTGTGACGAACCAGCTTGCACAAAAACAAGCAATGATTTCTATAAGTTAAATTTACCCCCAAAAAATTGGTCGAGTATAAGACACAAAAAAGCCCTGCCTCAAAAGGGCAGGACTATCTTACTATATCAAAATCTACAAATGATATTAAATCATGCCGATAATTATCTCCATATTCTGATTAAAAGGGAGTTATTGGATAGTAGCTGTAAAGATATCTTATTTTCAATCTTCGAGGCAGTATTTAAATTGCTCTTCGTAAAATAAGTTTGGATCTGGTTGACAATAGGAAGTGGATCAATTGACCTAGAATCCAGAATATAGGCAACATCCGTTAACTGTTTATTCAAATCACCATTATTTTCAATGACTAACTCTAGTAGAATGTCAGCCGGAGATACTTTTACCCTTTGAATTGATGATTCTAGTGGAATAGTGAACCCTTCCTTGGAAAATTCACCTGTGAATATTGCCCTAACAGAATTGTCAACTGTATTATAGGTTACCTTGTACCCTAAATTTTCTAATAAAAACTTAGCCGGAATATAGGCTTTTTCACCAATTAATAATGGGCAGGTATCCATTTCTTCTAAATTAGAATAAAACTCCTTATGTTTAACTAAATAGTTATTTTCATTTACTAAAAAAACAACATGGTGGTCATTTTTAGTAAAGGTAATACTCTGATAATCTACTTTATCTAGCCATGTTACATCTGCTTCTAGATAGTCTCCTAAGGAACGGGAGGAAACATATATTCTGCCATTCATTAGAAAAGATGGAACATCCCTTAGATCTGGCCGGTCATCAACAATATTTTTTTCTCCCACTGGAATAACGATATTAGCAGCTAAGGTAGGAACGGCAAATAAAAATAACCCCAATACGAACAGTGCGACAGAAAATGTTATCTTTTTCATATAATTCAGCATATATCCCCCAATGTATGTTTTCTTTTAATTTCTTCAGGTATCATTCTGAATCCTTTTTAACATAGCAAGTTTTGTAAAAAAGGTTAGAAAATAGAGGAATTTTGGCGGTTCATATAAAAGTTATAAAGACATTAAATTGATAAGGAAGTGCTTCTTTTTGAGAGTCACCACACTACTGCTTTTTTTATTCTTATTATTTGTCCAACCTCTCTCTGCCCAGGCAAAGGATCAAGTTTCTGCTACCGTCAATGGAAACACGCACATCTTTTTGTTGCATGAAATTGGCCAGGGACCCCATAGTCTTTATGTTCCGGAACAGGATTTTGAGCGACTAATAGATCATTTAAAAAAAGAGGGGTATAAGTCTGTTACGGTATCACAGCTACTGGACAGTAACTTTAAACGAGAAGCAGGGGATAAGCTTGTTGCGCTAACCTTTGATGATGGTTATGCCTCATTTTATGAGAAGGCTTACCCGATATTGAAGAAGTACAATTATACCGCTACTATTTTTATCATTACGGATATGATAGATACACCCAACCATATGACATGGACACAGTTGAGAAAACTGATGAATGAGGGGGTTGAAGTAGGAAGTCATTCGGCAACCCACCCCTATTTATCAAAGCTGGACAGTTCATCGTTGCAAAAGCAGGTTGAGGGATCAAAACAAAAGCTAGAGGAAATGTTGAATAAAAAAGTAACTGATTTCTGTTACCCCTATGGTGATTTTAATGATGATGTTATCGAATCTGTTAGGAAAGCTGGCTATAAGTCAGCTGTCACAGTTCATACTGATATTTCATCTGCCAAAGATAATCTATACCAATTGCCACGGATAAATGTTTACGGAGGCATGAGTAATCATACCCTTGATACTCTGCTTACAATGAAGCCAGGACAATTTGATAGTAACATTACAAATTATTTTTTAGCTATAGATTTAAATAAAGATGATGCCAATGCTTATTTACAAAGAGGCATGGCCTTTGAAAGCATCGGCAATCATCGTGAAGCTATCAGCGATTATACCAAGGCACTAGAGATAAATCCGAACTTCTCTGAAGCCTATAATGGTAGAGGGTGGGTCTATAATGAACTCGGTCAGTATGAGAGGGCCATATCGGACTATACAAACGCTTGTACTTTAGCACCTCAATTTTCCTATCCCTATAATAACAGGGCTTCAGCTTATATTAAGGCTGAAAAATATGCAGAAGCTATTCAGGATTTAAATACAGTCATTGAGATAGATCCTAGCTTTCCGTATTTAGCGTCTACCTATAATAAAAGGGGTTATGCCTATGCTAAGTTACAGGACTATGATAAAGCATTAATTGATTGTAATAAATCTATAGAGTTAAAAAATGATTATGCCGATGCCTATCATAGTAGGGGATATGCCTACTATTTAAGTGCAAATTATGAGAAAGCACTTTCTGATTTCCAAAAAGCTATCGAACTTGATAAAACGAAATCACTTTATTTTTATAACATAAGTAAAGCTTATGAGGCTTTAGGTCAAAAGCACCTTGCTAATAATATGTTGCAGAAGTCGCTTGAATTAGATCTGCAGGAAAAAAAGAAGGACTAAATTGCCATGTATTCAAAAGGGACGACAATGTTTTAGCTGTCGTCCCTTAAACGTTAGTAGATAGAGCCTCCTAATAATTTTCATTCGCTTATACCAACCCCCAAGCTAAATAAACCAAGCCAATGATCATTCCAGGAAGACCCAGGTAAAAGAAAGTACTAGCCCACTTTGCTCTGTCAGCTCTGTCAGCATCCGGAATGGAGTGATAATGTGCTCTGGCTTTATCCCCACTACCGATCCCACCTCGAATTATTCCAGAGATTGACCAAAAACCTAGACCAACAAAGAATGAATAGGTAATTATTGATTCAGTTGATCGAAAGATAACGAATATTAGCAAGGGAATAGCTAGGCCAATTAAAAGTGGAATTCTCATAAGAACACCTCCGCAAAATTCAATGGTATGTTTGAGTATATCAAAGGATTGGAATAAAGGAATGATAGTACTTCTGTCGAAATACAGACAATAGTATAGTGATTGACTTGGAGGAAAATTCCGTGCTGGCTATTATTGATAGTGTAGCATTACTTGGTTTAAATGGGCAGAAAGTACGGGTAGAGGTAGATGTGTCGCATGGGCTACCTTGCCTGGAAATTATTGGTTTACCTGACGCTGCAATCAGAGAGGCCAAGGATAGAGTTCGCACTGCCATAAAAAACTCTAGTTTGGATTTTCCTATTCAAAGAATTACCGTAAATCTAGCGCCCGCTGATTTACGAAAAGAAGGGCCAGTTTTTGATTTACCCATTGCGGTAGGCATTCTGGCGGCCACTGAACAAATTAATCCGGAAATACTAGCCGGTTTAATCTTTATTGGTGAACTATCCTTGGATGGTTCGGTCCGAGGTGTTCATGGAGTACTTCCCCTTGTCTTAGCTGCTAGGGAGCTGGGCATCAAACAAGTGGTTGTTCCGTTGGAAAATGCCCCAGAAGCAGCTCTGGTTCGGGATGTGGAGATATTTGGTGTTAAGACCTTGGCAGAGCTTGCTGTAGCACTTAGGGGTGAGGCGGAGCTGCAACCTTCTATAGTAGAGGAGGAAGATTTTCTTGCTTGTTCCGAGGGGGAGAACCTAGATTTTGCTGATGTAAAGGGTCAACTGGCAGCTAAGCGAGCTTTGGAAGTAGCCGCCGCCGGAGGACATAACCTCTTAATGCTGGGGAGTCCTGGTTGCGGGAAAACGATGTTGGCTCGTAGACTACCCTCCATTCTTCCAGATTTAACCTTTGAAGAAGCCATAGAGGTTACAAAAATTCATAGTTTAGCGGGACAGCTAAGTTCACAAAATCCCTTGGTAAGAAAACGTCCCTTTAGATCGCCGCACCATACTTCATCTTCGACTAGCATTGTGGGAGGGGGACGGATACCCAAACCGGGGGAAATAAGTTTAGCCCATCATGGAGTATTGTTTATGGATGAGTTGCCGGAATTTCATAAAAATACTTTAGAAGCGCTAAGACAACCACTGGAGGATGGGTGTGTTAATGTTTCCAGAGTGGCAGCCAGCGTAAGTTTTCCAGCTAGCTTAATGTTAGTTGGTGCGGCTAACCCCTGTCCCTGTGGCTATCAGCTAGATAAGGAAAAGGAGTGTACCTGTACGCCCTTTCAAGTACAAAAATACTTACACCGAATTAGCGGGCCGTTATTGGATCGCATTGATATTCATTTAGAGGTACCTAAAATATCCTATTCTGACTTAAATGAAACGGCATCCAGTGAATCATCTCAGCAAATTAAAGTAAGGGTTGAACAGGCAAGAGCAATACAACGGAAAAGATTTAAAGAGCGACCGATAAGTTGCAACGCTGCCATGGGTACCAAGGAGGTACGACTATTTTGCAAGCTGGATCAGTCGGGGACCAATTTGCTCAAAGAAGCCTTTACTAAGATGTCTCTTAGTGCCCGTTCCTACAATAGAATTTTGAAAGTAGCACGAACTATTGCAGATATTGACAACAGCCAAGCCATATTACCTCACCACATAGCAGAAGCAATACAGTATAGAGGATTGGACCGGTTGTTTAGAGTTTGAATTATTAAATCGTCAATAGTGAGGGGAATACTAAAATGGACTATCAACAGATCGTCAAAGAAATTGCCCCTTGTGGCTTGGATTGCCGGAGATGTGCCGGATATTCACAGGGGGAGATTAAAGAACATAGTGCTAAATTACTGAATTTGTTAGGAAATTATGAAAGATTGGCTAAAATGTTGAGTGATCATAATCCAGCCTTTTCGGATTATCAATCATTTAAAGAGATTTTGACATCCTTTTCCCAAGCCTCTTGTGCTGGCTGCAGGAGTGATGCATCGGCCTGTCCTTTAGATTGTATTGCCAAGACCTGTCATAAGGAGAAAGGGGTGGACTTTTGTTTTCAATGTAAGGAGTATCCTTGCTCCGAGCAAAACAATCCGATGCTAAGAGAACGATGGTTACAAAAAAATAATCGAATGAAAGAAATTGGGGTTGTTGAATTTTACAACGAACAAAAACAGATTCCTCGATACTAGAACTAATATCCAAGAAACTTGTTATATATTTTATCTCTATAATAGGTGAGAGCTGAAGAATAGGTTTTTCTTTGATCCATCATGATATCAAACCTAAGAATTTTTTCGTTTAGCTTTTTTACTAAATGCCTCTTATCCTTATTTTCCTGGCAACAATCAATTAGTTTTTGTAGAGTAATGATTTCTTTCTTTAGTTCCATTTCTTCGGGTAAAATGTTAGCGTTTTTAAGCAACCGGTAGCTAGTCCTTAACTCCTCAGGTACATGGGATAGATCTTCCACTTGTAGGGGTTGACCACTACCAGGTAGGTTATTTAGTTCTCCCTTTTCCACGGCCTCGCGTATTTTGTTTTCTGCGAGTGCTGCTAATATATCCATTTGTCCACCCACATTCATTTAGTACCTATATTTAAGAAGACTTATGATGATTTTGACATTGAAAAAGTATTCCCTGCAAAAAGATTGATATTCTTAAAAAAAGTTCTTGCACAAACGAAATGATAGTGGTAAGATAACAAATGTCGCCGCTGAGCGGTGGCAACGAGCAAGACAAATTACCAAAACTTTTACTTGCAAGAAAGTGAAAGACATGGTAAGATAAAGC
>CAMKDG010000001.1 GCA_946411205.1 uncultured Desulfotomaculum sp. | reverse complement strand
GGCCAGCAATTTTTCCAATAAGTTTTGGATTTTTATCTTACTTTTATTTTCCTAATTATAAAGCAAGTTTATCTTTCTGTCCTGAAAATTAAATAGATTTTCATTCATCAGTGGTGCCGCCATGTCATGTTAGTTTGATATAGTAAAAAATCCGAAATCGCCAACCTTAGTCAACGATTTAACGTTAATTAAACTAAATTTTCACACTGCAAACCTCTAGGTATATTAATTCAGCCATTTGTAACGCTTTATTTGCATCCGCCCAAGTTGCCTCCGGGTAATCACCGGGATATCGCCCTTCAGTTATCCAGTCGCTTAACCATTCTAAGTCCAGCTGGTTAAATATTTCCTCATAGTTAGGCGGGAGGCTTCCTGCTAAATAATCAAGATTATGTTTATAATTAAATCTAATGTTTAACTTTATCAATAAGGATTTTAGGCTCTTTTCAGCACATTGCTGTGATAAATAACAGGTTAACCCAAACTCAGGCTCCTCATCAGCAATGGCCATCTTTGCCACACGCAAATCACTCTTAGCTCTATCTAACCACTTTAAAGATTCCAGTTCTCTTAAATCATTGTTCATAAAGCACCTTCCCTTCCTCAAGGGCTGGTTGATATACTGTCCACCATGCATCTTTATAGCTATTTATATCATCTAGATTAGCTACAACAATATCTTTGGGAACTTTAAACTCCCTCAGTTCTCTTCTGATAGCAACTTGCACTTCCCTCTTCTGTTCTCGTGGGCAGTCCATTACAATTAGAAAATCCACGTCGCTGTCGGCATTAGCCTCTCCCCTTGCCCAAGAGCCAAAAATAATTATTTTTAAAGGATTAAATTTTTCTGCTATTTTCCGTGCCATAAGCTCTATTGTTTCTCCCATACAACTGCCCCCCTTCTCCTTTATTATAGAAGTATTGCCCATTATTCGTCCAGAGAATGATAATGTCGCATTTTCAACACCTTATAAGCCCAGGCTCACGGTGGACCCTTGCCCGTGGCATATGCTTGGCACTATCAACTCGCACTAGGGACTTTCACTCTTTAGACTGCCCCATACCAGGAGCACATAAAATAGGCTAAGACAATACGTCTCAGCCTACGTTCATATTACCCTTTGATTTTTAACGGACGGAAAGGCAAAACTCTAGCTTACCGCCATCATTACGTCCACAAACAACTATTCTTTTCAAGCTAGGCCCCCTCATTGTTTTCAAATATCCTTGTCCGAGGGCCAGCAATTTTTCCAATAAGTTTTGGATTTTTATCTTACTTTTATTTTCCTAAGGGTACACTATTATTTCTTTAAAGCATCGTGCAACTCTAATAACACCGCAGAAACATGGAGCACCTCTTTTTCTATGGCATCTTTATCCTGGTTGCGTAAGGCAGCCAAGAGGTGACCAAAGTGCTCACCGGCGATTAAGCCCCAATCCACAGGAAGCCTAGCTGCATCTGCCTCGGGGTTACCGTGACGCAGGCGGTTTAATTCCGCCTGTAATAAGGTTTTCTTGAGAAATTCCTGCCCATCCATTATATCACCCCAAATTATTGCTGAAACTCACTAATCGATCCCTGCATATCCTGGGCCAGTTGGGCCAGACTTTGACTGGCAGTAGCTAAATGCTGGATGGAGGTATTGATTTGATCACTATTGGCAGCCAACTGCTGGGTACTCTCACTGGTACTATTGATCCCTACCGTAATCTCTTTGATCATCCGGGACATATCTGTTATCTGTTCCATAATTACATTTAAAGAACTCCCTGCTTGATGAACTATCTCTACACCATCATTCACTTCTTTAGCACTCTGACCCATATCCTTGACCGCTTCGGTAGCCCGTCGCTGCACCCGCATAATAAGATCGGTGATATCGTCTGCCGCCTTCGCGGATTGCTCCGCCAATTTACGAACTTCTTCTGCTACAACGGCAAAACCTCTGCCACTTTCCCCAGCCCTAGCTGCTTCAATGGCAGCATTGAGAGCCAGCAGGTTGGTTTGTTCAGCTATATTTTTAATAACTTCTATAATTTGCCCAATACTTTGACAGCGCTCATTCAGAATACCAATGGAATCAGCTGTGCCCTGTACGGATTTTTGAATGGAGTCCATTTTTGTCACTGTTCCCTGAACAGCCTGACTTCCCTGCTGAGCGTTATGCTCTACTCTGGTTACTTGCTCCACAGCATAGTTAGCGGCGGCGGAACCCTGCTCTGCAGTGGCTGCTACCTCTGTCGTGTTACTGGTGATTTGCTCTACCATAGCACCGATTTGCTGGGCGGCAGCCGCAGTTTCTTGGCTCTGGGCAGCCAGGGTAGAACTATGCTGAGCTACCTGCTGTAGAATGCTTTCCAGAGAACTGGCCATCTGGTTAACTCCCCCCGCCAGCTTAGACAATTCATTATTCCCTTGCAACGCTAAGCGGTGGCTAAGATCCCCTCTTTCCAAAGCTTGAATG
Source organism: uncultured Desulfotomaculum sp. (assembly GCA_946411205.1). Classification (GTDB taxonomy): domain Bacteria; phylum Bacillota; class Desulfotomaculia; order Desulfotomaculales; family Desulfotomaculaceae; genus Desulfotomaculum. The sequence goes on along the minus strand of CAMKDG010000001.1, from coordinate 85,566 downwards.
GCATTCATTAGTTGATCAATTGGCTGTAAAATGGTTCGACCAATCAGTATTCTAAATAACAAAGCAATCCCAGCCATCACCAGAAGGCTGATAACTACCTGCAGATAAAAATTTTTCTGTATGGCACTTTCATGACGCTCTTTAGACACCCCGACATAGAAAATCCCCAGCGTCTTACCAGCTGTATCCTTAATCGGCATATAGGCAGTTTCGTAGGGCTTATTGACTACGATGGCCGGCCCGCTATAGATTTGCCCCTGTTCCAGTACCACCTTTTTTACTTGCTCGGAAACCTTAGTTCCGATGGCTCTTTCACCATCATCCTTTTTCACATTGGTTGATACCCTGGTATCTCCCATAAAAATAGTACAGGTATTATCCGTTAACTGGGAAATGTAATCTACAAATTCATAATCTCCACTAATGAGTTTATTGCCTTTATAGAGTTTATCCCCCTTGATCTCCCAGGAACCTGGGTACATGGCATTCGCAAGAGCCTCTGCCAGTAACAAGTCACTTTTTACTTTTTCCTCTGTTGCTGTAGTTAGTTCCGACTTAACATGCTCATAAGATATAAATAGCAGGATCATCGATAACAAAAACAGGGCTCCTACCACCGTAACAGCCATTTGACGCTTAATGGATCGATTAATTATCTCCATCCCCTTACCTCCGAAACCCCTTAGTTTTTGTATATAAGTTCCCTACCTCTTTGTCAAATCCTGCAAGAAAAAAGAAAATGATGGGTTAAAATCTCACCCATCTAGAATTTCTTAAAATTCACTTCTCCATTGCCCACTTCCGAAACAGCGTTTCACTCTGAGCCTTCTTCAGACACCTTATTCACCGACATATCCGGGGTTTTCAGAATCGAACCGGGAGGAGCCATCCCCTGAGAAATAACTTGGTTTTTAGCTTTATAAACACTGCCTGGCAATTTTTCTACACCAATCACTTTACCATTCTGCATCACAATTCTTTCCCCAGATGCTTTGTAGCCTTGAGCTCCCTTTTGTTTAACCACCCGATCACCCATTTTAATCCCGTAATCTTTCTCCACAACGTTTTCTGGTTGGTAGGTTTCCTCCACCCAACTGCGGAGTACCACATCCTTTTTATAGCTCTTGTTGCCAAAAATCTTAACGGTTAACTGCCCCCCCCATGTATAGGACTGGATGTAAATCCAATAATCGGTATTATTTTTAAATTTAAAATCAATTGCGTCAAACACAACCGTAGCATCTCGACCAATGGGAACATAGGAAATGGGCATGGAGTGATTGGTTCTTTCTACCACCTCTAAATTAGACAGCAACACTGCATTATACAAGGTCGTAGATACTTGGCAAACACCGCCTCCCAGACCATCTACTAATTCGTTATTGACAATGATCGGGGCATCTTTGTAACCTGCCTCTGTACTCCTGGGACCCACCACCTCATTGAAAGATATGACCTCCTGAGGGCTGGCTATTAGTCCATCTATGGCGGCCGCTGCCACGCTGATATTATAAGCCCGGTTTACTTTGTCGGGCTCGAAATAGGTAGTATAAACCCCTAGCAGGGTATCTACTCCCATCTCCTGTACTGCCTCAGTCGTCCGATTCGGAGGAACTTCAATAAGTCTCAGTTCTATCGGTTCTTTGGCATTATTTAGCAAGGTTTGCTTGATATCCTGCTCCAACTGTCCAATTGACACCAACTTGCCGCTCTGACTGGGAGATATCTCCACCGAATTATCTGCATGAATAATCAGCCCTGCATCCTTGGGTGTCACCATAATTACCTCTGCAGCTTCATCCACCACTTTTTCCAACAGCACTATATCCAGAAAAATAACCGGTTTAAGATGCACTCCCTCGAAAACCTGACGACGCTCGGTGAAACGTTGCCACAGGGAGCCGGTTCTGCCAATTTTCATGGCTCGTTGTACTTGTTTAGCACAGTCAATTCTTAAATCCACCCGACTCATTGGCAAGGCCCAGCTATACTCCTGATATTTTACCCTGATAGGTTGCCGAAATTTTTGCTCTAGCTTTTGGATAGAGGCCAAAGCTTGTTCCTCGGTTAAACCTGATAGATCCGTATCAAGCAGATAGACACCTGGTAAAACCCTGTCTGTGGGGCCAAAACTCATCTGTGATGCCAGATAAACAGCTACTCCTATCAATAATACCAAGGGTATCGCTGCATATTTTAGCTTGTTCAACCGGAGGCCTCCTCTCCAGAACTATGTCCTAGCTATATCTTACGAGGGACAGACTGCAGCTATTCCAAAAATCCAGCAAATTTGAAGAGGCTCGTAAAAAGATATCCCCTGCCTTAGTTTTACCTGATGTCTAAAAAGTACTTTCTAAAATAAAATCACGACCACCCGCTTAGCGGGCGGTTTGCATGAGCAGCTGGAGCAAAAGGCTACAGAAGTTACAGACCACTTTCATGCTCTTTCGGACAGCATAAAATCCACCGAGGCGGCTATCTGAATTAAAGGTGGCGGAGTCGATTACGCCAAAATCCGGCCCGTGTTTGAGGCTTACAAAAAGAAAAAAAGCTGCCTACGGTGAATACCGGGCAGCAAGAAAAGAAATGCGGGATGATATCACGGCAAAGGCCAATATCGACCATCTGCTCGGCCTTACGGACGGGTGAGCGATAGCGGACATGACGCAACATGTGGTGGGTTTGGGGAAAGCACTCCCCAACAAGAAGCTTTTGAGTTTTCACGCAAGGGAAAATCTCAAAAACGTGTAACTGTGACCACAGTTGCCCTGCTTGCCCTTTAGCGAAAGGCCTTTTTTTAACTAAATTATATTTGTTCCGATTTCATAACCTGAATAATAATTTCTGCCATTTCATCCGGACTTTCATTATATCCGCTTGATAACCATTTTATCATCAAATTCCAAAACCCACCAATATGATAGGTGAGCATATATTCTTTATAAGGGTGCTCAAGTTCCTCTTTTAAGGCATATCTGCTTTGAAATTTAACAAAAATCTTGTTCAACTCCGTTAGCAAGAAATGTGATAGATTCTGTTTGTTCAAAATTAATAGTATTTCTTTTTGCCTATAGCATGCTGTGAAAAAAGATTTTGCGATTGCCCTATTATCATAAACATCGCTTTTTCTTAATTCAATTTCATATTCTTCACTGCATTTCTCTATATAATAAGCAACTACATCCTCTTTCTTTTTAAAATGCCGATAAAAAGTACGTCTATCTAAGTCTGCATGAGTAGCTATCTCCGAAATCGTTATATCTGAAAACTTCTCTCTTTCCATCAATGAAAAAAATGCCTTGGCAATCCATTCTTTTGAACGCAATGCAATTATTCTTTTGCTATCACTCATACATAATACGCTCCTGTCACAATTTTATAGAAATGTAGCACTTGGGCTTATAGCATTGACCTACTTCTATTTTGCAATTATACTATAAAATACGATGTGCCTCAAGTGAGACATATCATGAATAGCAAGTACATGTTAAGGAGTGTGGCTATGGGTATTAAAGACATATTGCTTGATACAGAATCTAAAAATGACAAAAAGTTTTATAGCTACCCGTAAAAGCCATTAATTAATGGAGGAATAGTATGATTCACAAAAAAATTTATTTTGTATACTTTAGCCCCACAGGTACAACAAAAAAAGTTTTGAACACAATGATGAAAGTAATAAACGGAGAATCTGTAGCGCACGATTTTACACCATTTCATGCAAAGTATGAAACAATCCGATTTGAACAACAGGATATTTTAGTGATTGGATTTCCTGTTTACAGTGGAAGAGTACCTGCGACCTTTACAGAGCGAATTGCTTTACTGGAGGGAAACAATACTCCTGCGATAATCGTTGCGACCTATGGCAACCGCGATTATGATGATGCACTGATTGAAATGAAGTCGCTACTAACTGGCAGAGAAATCATGCCAATCGCTGCCGCTGCATTTGTTACAGAACACAATATGTGTCCTAAGATTGCGACCGGCCGCCCGGACAACAATGATTTGCAAGAGATAGCTTTATTTACCTCTCGTGCATTTGAGCAAATTAAATCGATTGAATATCCAAAATATTATGATTTACATGTAAAGGGAGATAGCAATTATAGGGATTACCTTCTAATGCCAATGCAGCCACACAGTGCAGAAAATTGTAACCACTGTGGAATATGCGCAAATCTTTGTCCGGCAGGAGCTATCCCTTTAGAATCACCTCAGCAAACAGATAATGAAAGATGTATACGATGTATGAGGTGTATTCGGGTTTGCCCTGTTCAAGCGCGAAAATTAACAGAGCAACAAAAACTGGGTGCTGAAAAACATTTATCAAAATATATGATCTATAGGCACAACGAAACTTTTCTATGTAATAAATAAAAAAATACAGTTTACAACACAGCTTCGGGTAGATTTGACCCGAAGTTGCACAAAATAAAATACAAAAATACCCGCCGCACAAGCGGAAAGGAAAAACCGTTGTTCGGCGGGTATTGCTATGTCATTATATACGATTGCAAAGCGGCGGTTTTGAGAAAATCAAAGCCGCCGTTCTCTGTAAATCAGAGGGCTTAGTAGTCTTCAGTCAAGATTTCGGACAGATTAAAAGTAGAAACAATTCCGGTTTAGTATTTTAACACGCTAAAATATTTTTAAATCATAAGGTGATATCATAGCACAATGTTCATAAATTCTAACGGTGTGTAAAAGGTCTCCATATACTCAACTATTAATTCCTCTCTTTTCCAATTCTCGGTCGCATTCATTCAGCACGATGTTTCATGGGCGCTCCTTAGTTTCACTCATTAGACTGCGCCCATGCCCGGGCGCATAAATAAAAAACCAGACAGTAAGTACCTGTCTGGTTTTGGCCAAAAATCTTATTCTTCGTCCTCTTTAGTAACCATTTCTTCCCAAGCATCAGCGACTTTTTCCCACTCTTCGTCGCTTTCAATGTCTACTAAAATTTCGTTGCCATCTTCGTCATTAGCAAACTTCAGGATGACAGCTTCATCGGATTCGTCTTCTACAGGAAGTAAAATGGCGTATTCAGAACCCTCTACCTCTATTACGTCGATCACGTTAAAGTCGTGTTCTGCACCATCCTCATCAATCAATGTGATTACTTCATCTTGTTCTGCCATATCTTGCACCCCATTTCCAAAGATTGTCTGTATTGTACTTAAATTTTCATAATCTGTCAAGAAATTCTCTCCTTGACCTACTTCGCCCCGGCATCCAAATAACCTTGTAGAATAACCGCTGCGGCCATTTTATCAATCACCTTTTTGCGCTTACTTCTGCTGACATCTGCCTGAATTAGCATCCTTTCAGCAGCTACCGTACTAAGCCGTTCATCCCAGGTTTTGACGGGCAGAGCAAACCTCTCTTTTAATTGCTCAACAAAGGCCAGCACTTTTTCACCCTGGGGACCAATAGTGGCATTCATATTTTTGGGTAAGCCCACCAAGATCCTCTCTACCTGATACTCTTGAATAATTTCATCTAAGCGCTTGAAATCTTTCTCGATAGTTTCCCTGCGAATCACTTCCAAACCCTGGGCCGTCCAGCCCAAGGGATCACTTAGGGCTACTCCAATGGTCTTGTCCCCCACATCTAAACCCATAATACGCATTCGTTTAAACTCCTACTCCTAAATAACTTTGATAGCAAACATCGGACAAACTGATCCACAGTAGCCACAAAGGCGGCAAAGTTCGTCTTTAACCCTAACTTGTCCTCCCTCTAAAAAAAGGGCCTTGGCCCCACATCTGGCCACGCAAGCACCACAACCCTCACACCACTCATCAATATGGAGTCTCCGGGCCTGTTGAGCTACCTTTTGAGATAAATCATCCGGTATATCAGCTTTGCTAAAATAGCGGGTATTATAATCTACCTCGACAAAATTCTGCATGCCCACTGCAACCGAAGCCAATTCGGATAGCCCCAGAACAAATCGTAAGGCCTCCTGGGATCTGGGAAGCAAATTGCCGCCCCCCAAGGCTTTCATGCCGTAAATACCTTTGCCTACCTGGTGGGCCCGGCGAATGGCGGCCAGCATCTCATCCGCACCGCCATCGGCAATACCAATGCCGGTAATATTGATGATCGGATGGATTACTTCTATTTCTGGAATCTCCACCGCTGCCTGTACCGCTGCCACATGATGGGTGGAAATCCCCACGGCTCGAACCTGTCCCTTCCTTTTGGCTTCAAATAAATATTCCAAGGCTTCCCAATGTCCCTTTATGGTCAGTAAGGACTCTTGCTCGTGCAACATGAAAATATCAATATACTCTCTGTCAATACCTGCCAAGGCCGCCTCCAAGCTTTCTTGCATCCCTTCCTTGGTGTAGGCATAACATTTACTGCAAATAACAACTTCCTGTTGCCGCCCCCGAATAGCCTGCCGAATATAAGGATACGTGCGATACAATTCGGCAGTATCAATAAAGTTTACCCCTTGGTCCAGGGCCCTGGCAATCACGGCAGCGCCTTCTTCCAGTGGTAAGTTTGACTGTAGGGGTCCAATCGTCAGGGCTCCGAAACACAAACGGGACACTTGAATGCCTGTGTCCCCCAAAGTTCTATATTCCATACGTTAACCTCATTAGAAAAGCTTGGCCTCCGTTGGCGGAGGCCTGAAATGTTATACTCTCTGAAAGTGAAATAATAGCCCCTTTGAGGAACTTATTTCTTCTCCAAATAATTCTTTACTAATTCTTCCAGGAGTTCATCTCTTTCCAGCCTGCGAATAAGACTACGGGCATTGCCGTGGCTTGTGATATAAGCCGGATCCCCGGATAAAAGATAGCCTACCAATTGGTTTATGGGATTGTAACCCTTTTCTTTTAGGGCAGAATAAACGGCTAGTAGTATTTCACGGGCCTGGTTAACTTCTTCCGCCTGGACTTTAAACATTACTGTTTCTTGAGAAAAATCATTAGCCATGGCAAAGACCTCCCAGTCCTAATATTTCCTATATATGAAATATTAATTCAACACATTATTCCATTTCCCTCTATTTTGTTGAGAAAATAACTGAAAGGTTCTTTTTATTGAATATACCTGCCTTCATTCAATAAAAACGGCACCCGATGGTGCCTAATAGGACATAAGTCTAAAAAGATGGTTTAACAGCGGATTAAAATGGTACGGCCTCACTTCTTTTCTGTTGACCTCCTGGGGGATTTGCTTGGGCGTTGGTCTATCGACCATTTTTGTTTTAACCTTTTGAAATTCCGAATGCACGGTTTCCATATGAACAGAGATGGCCTCAGCAGACTCCTGCATTCTGGTAAAAAAAGCCATCATCTGTTCCATTTCCTCCTTAAATCCCGGACGCCGACTCAAACCCATCATGACTAAGGTTCCTAAGACCTGCATATGGTCTACATCAAGGTTTAGATTTAACCCCGGAAACAAGCTAGGCATGACAGGCACCTTGTTGGTGGGGCTGGGTTTTCTAGGTGGCTGATAAAACATTATTGTACCCCCTTCTCCATAAGCAAACCAAGTACTTTTGATGGTTCATCATATGAGTAATGGGAGGATAAGGTTACAGATTAGAAAAACTTAGCTGACACCATACCTTAACCTTGTTCGCAAAACATAAGGGAGACAGCGCCAAGCACCGTCTCCCTTTGATGTTATTTAATTTGAGCTTCTACAACTGAGGCAACTTTAGCAATGGCTTCTTCCAGTTTACTAGGTTCTTTACCACCGGCCTGGGCCATATCCGGTCTACCGCCGCCGCCGCCGCCAACTACTTTGGCGATTTCCTTTACTAAATTACCGGCATGCAGGCCGCGGCCCATTAGATCCTTGGTTACAGCAGCCACCAGGTTGACCTTTTCCCCGGCGGCACTGCCCAGCAGAATAACGCCGCTGCCCAGCTTATCCCGCAGCATATCCACCATACTGCGTAGATTGTCCATATCAGGAGCCGCTACCGCCGCAGTCAAGACCGGAACTCCTTTGATTTGCTGAACCTGTCCGAGAATTTCCTGCACTTCTGATTTAGCCAATTTATTCCGTAGAGCTTCAATCTCCTGCTCTAGGGCTTTATTTTGCTGCACCAGTCCTTCTGCCCGACGTACCAATTCATGGGTAGGACTCTTAATAACAGTAGCAATTTCCTGCAATTGCTCTTCTTTGCTAGCCAAGTACCGGAGCACACCCTGTCCGGTGACTGCCTCGATACGACGCAGTCCAGCACCCACACTGGTTTCATTGATAATTTTAAACAGTCCCACTTCAGCAGTGGAGGTGAGGTGAGTCCCGCCGCAAAGCTCTAGGCTGTAATCACCCATTTTAACCACCCGTACTTGTTTGCCATACTTTTCTCCAAATAGGGCTGCTGCTCCCAATTCCTTGGCCTTGGCCAGCGAGGTTTCAAAAACCTCAATAGGTAGGTTCGACAGCACCGCGTTATTCACCAATTGTTCAATAGAACTCAGTTCTTCCAGGGTTACGGCAGCATAATGGGTAAAATCAAAACGCATACGATCTGGTTCCACCAAGGAGCCGGCCTGGTTAACATGATCACCCAGAACTTCTTTTAAGGCCTTATGCAGTAAGTGGGTAGCAGAGTGGTTCCGGGCGACCTCCTGCCGGCGAACCGAATCCACCTGCACCTTGACAGCCTCATGGCGTTTAAGAATACCGGAACGAACTTTGCCACGGTGGACAATGAGACCTTCCACCGGCCGATGTACAGAAGTAATTTCCACTTCCAGGTCGGCGGCACGTAAAATAGCATAATCTGCCACCTGGCCACCGGATTCGGCATAACAAGGGGTTACATCAAGAATAATTTCTACCTCTTCCCCGGCTACCGCAGAAAGTTCCTGCAGTCCATCCTTGAGGAGCGCCAATACATTGGAGTCGGTGGCCAAGGTACCGTAACCCATGAAGCGGTTTTCGCCCAGTTCTTCCCGGAGGGCTTTATACATAACGCCCCGTTCCGATAAATACTCCGTCTCTTGGCGAGCACTGCGGGCCCGTTTACGTTGTTCTTCCATAGCTGCAGTAAAACCAGCTTCATCCACACTAAGACCTTGTTCTTCGGCAATCTCCTGGGTTAACTCCAGTGGAAAGCCAAAGGTATCATATAACTTAAAGGCATCATCACCGGAGATTTCACTAACTCCAGCGGCCTTTGCTTCATGAATGAGGGCAGATAAAATATCACTGCCCGCTGCCAGAGTTTCCAAAAATCTCTCTTCCTCGGTACGGATTACCCGCAGGATATGCTCACTCTTTTGCTTTAGTTCCGGGTAAGCCTCTTGCATCTGTTGGATAACAGCCTGGGACACTTTATACAAGAACGTTTCCCGTACACCCAATACCCGACCAAACCGTACCGCACGCCGCAGCAGACGACGAATAACGTAGCCCCTTCCTTCGTTGCCCGGTAAAGCTCCGTCGCTAACGGCAAAGGTAACGGCCCGGCAGTGATCGGCAATAACCTTCAGTGCTAAATCACTCTTGTCGTTATCACCATATTTTTGGCCGGCCAAATCTGCGGTATAATCCATAATTTCTCGGAATAAATCGGTATCAAAATTGGAGTTTACCTGTTGTAGTACCGAAGCAACCCTTTCCAAGCCCATCCCGGTATCAATTCCCTTATTTTTTAAAGGAGAGTAATTGCCCTCTTCATCCCGGAAGAACTGGATAAATACCAAATTCCAAATTTCCAAATACCGGTCGCAATCACAACCCACCTTGCAATCCGGGTCATCACAGCCTCTGGCCTCGCCAAGATCAATATAGATTTCAGAGCAAGGACCGCAAGGACCCACACCAATTTCCCAGAAATTGGTGTCCTTGCCCATACGAACAATTTTCTCAGCTGGAATCCCAACCACATTATGCCAAATCTCAAAGGCTTCATCATCATCCAAATAAATGGTAATCCACAGTTTTTCCTTTGGCAGGCCAAGCTGCTCCGTGACAAACTCCCAAGCCCAGGGAATCGCTTTTTCTTTAAAATAATCGCCAAAGGAGAAATTGCCAAGCATCTCAAAAAAAGTATGGTGTCTGGCTGTGCGGCCAACCACCTCGATATCCGGCGTACGAATACATTTTTGACAAGTGGTTGCCCGTTTATATTCCGATACAGCCTGTCCGGTAAAAAAAGGCTTAAAAGGTACCATACCAGCCGCTGTCCAGAGAATACTGGGATCGTTATGGGGGATCAGGGAAGCGCTGGGAAGAATCTGGTGACCCCGCTCTTCAAAAAACTTTAGATATTTTTCCCTGATTTCTTTGCCGGTCATCAATGGATATTACCTCCTACTTGGTGAATTCACCATAAATCAACGAAAACTCACAAATTCTTCAAATATTTATATTTTATAGCATTGGTTGGCAGGTGGTCAAGCTAGCCTTTGGTCTTTAACCATTGGCCTCAAAAATAAATCCTTTAGCATAACTTCTCCCAAGTGAACTTAACCAAAATTCTTGCAATAGCAGCCAAAGGTACGGCTAGCAGCATCCCCGCAATGCCAAAAAGATGCCCCCCGGCCAGCAGAGTAACGATAATGGCTAAGGGATGCAGCCCGATACTATCGCCCAATATTTTTGGCGAAAGGACATTTCCCTCCAATTGTTGAATAATCGCTACAACAATAATTACTTTCACAGCCAGCCATTGGGACTGCAACAAAGCCAGGGCCACAGCAGGAACTGCACCAATAAGTGGCCCAAAGTAAGGAATTAATTCTGCCAGTCCCGCAATAATACCCAGCATAACGCCAAATTCCAAACCAATCAAGGCAAAGGCCAAGCTGGTTAGCACACCCACAATTAGGACCACAGTAAGATGACCGCGCACAAAATTGCTAAACACCTGATCAATTTCTCCAGCCAGTCGCAGGACATCAGCATAACATTTCCGGGGAAATTGGGAAATGGCCCATTGTTTTAGTTCTTTTAAATCCTTCATGATATAGAAGGCCAACACTGGTGCCAAAGCAAGGTAGAACAAATTGCTTAAAATGCCCAGCAAAAGGTCGATGGCTTTTCGGACCATTTCCATTACTTTTAATTCTACCCAAGTAATTCGTTCATCCACTATTTGTTGCACTCCCGGCGGCATGGCACTATTAGCAAAACGCTGTTGTATCTGGTTAACCAACTGTTCTACCTGATCTGTATAGGTTGGGATCGTCTCCACCAGTTTTTCCAGTTGGTTAACCATTCGAGGTACCCCATACATAAGAAGGCTGGTCACCACAATAATGACTCCCAAATAAAGCATTAAAATGGCCGCCACCCGTGGCGAACCACGTTTTTCCATGCGTTCTACCAGTGGGTTTAACAAATAGACCAGCACAATGGCCAATACAAAGGGCAACAGTAACCCCCGTACCAAATACAAAAAGTAAAAAATCAGGCCAACTAATAAAGCAATAAAAAGATACCGATAGGTACGCTTTTCCTTCCACCAGGGCAACGGATTCTCTCCTATCTTAAGAAAGATTAAAAAAGTGAGGACTAGTGTCCCCACTCCTTAACTTACTTCATCATTTCATTGACCCTTTTACTCATACCCTTCATCATTTTTTGGGCACGGCGTCCAGCTTTCCGGGTAGTATTCATAAGCATACGCTCAGGTTTTCTCTGCGGCTTAAGAAACATACCCAGAGCCGCCCCAAGCAGACTGCCAGCAACAATACCTCGCCAAAATCCCATTATCCTTTCACCTCCAAGAGCTAATATAAGCCTGTGTTGTGCGGGTCAAAGGAAACTAAACTGCCATCTTCAGCTACTTCAAAAACATCCACGCCTTCTTTATTCAAGCGATACTCAACACAGCAATCCCAGCAATAATACTGGTCAATACCAACTTTGCCAGTGGCTTTTCCTCCACAAACCGGACAGTTCATGAATAAGGAGCCTCCTTATGAAAATTCTAACTGTCAAGTATTATAGCCAGATTTTTTAGTAATAATGCATCAAATGAATTTTGAAAAAGTCAATGTCCATAAACTTAAAAAACCAGCAAAAACATCCCATTTACCATAATTACCCTTCAATAAATGAAAAACCTCCTTATAATTGAGATATAGCAGGTAGCCCTGTCTATAATCTCAAAAACAAGGAGTGGGATTATTTCTCTTTCACTATCGCCCAGTGCCATCATACTTGTAATGCGCAAAGCTGAAGTTTTTTAAAACATCCATCGTAGCTTCGTCTGCTTGGATTAGCTCCGTAGCCTCAAACTTCAGCCTGGTGGAGTCTTGATCGCCAAACCAAAAGGGAACATCGGCAGTAATCGTCCGCCCGCCAACTGTCACCCGCACGATACCTTCTTCGACATTGGTAAAGTTGGCTCGGATGAATTCTTCTGCAATTTTATGCGTGGCCGCTCCCGGCGGAACCTTGATAAAACTGCTCAAATCATAAACTCGTGTATTGCGCGGGTTTTTATATTGTTGAAGCTCTGGGTGAAAGGTTCTGTATTTTTCCAAATTTAAAATTTCATGGCCCTTCCGAAATAAGCTCATGCCGCGAGGGAGGTTGATATAATGGGTATGGCCGCCCCCCCTGGGATCGCCACTGGCAAAGCTGAAAGCATATTGCGTCCTGTTGTACCAAGCCTCCGGCGGATATTTTTTATTAGCAAAACGCAGTTTAAACCCCCTGGGAGGAACAAAATTGGGGTCTTTTAAAACCGGGTTTAGGCGGTATTCGATCGGAGTATAGGCATCAACCCTGGGATTATACCCCGCATAAGTAGGATTACCAACATCGCTTTCATGGGGTATTCTCGCACCCGCATAACGTCCGGACGCACCTAACTCCCGCATCACTTCATCCACCAAGGCTAAGGCATCATAGGATTTATAATAATGATCGGCATTGTAAGCAAAACCAAACTCACTCTCATTATTCGCCTTAGCCTGATAAGATGCTTCAAGGCCTGTGGCCCGCTTAGCGGCAATAAATAGAGCACAGCGAAAGTCTACATAAATATCGGTAAGACGCCGGGCATCCGAACCACTCTTTAATTCATTTCCCCTTTCATAGTAATGAGTTCCGGTATAGCCACCCTCTCGGAGCTCCTGTTGTTTATTTACAAAATCTAGAAATTCCTGTTTTACATCCTCAGGTGTCATGTTGCCCAAATAGTAGCGATCCTCAAGATGAAGCTCATAAGCAAAACCAGTCACCGGATAATACCCCAGTTCCTCTTTTCTCCTCTCATAAGCCCTACTGGCTGACTTGCTGAAATCTAAGCTATCGTCTAGCGGCTTATCAGCCGCTCTCACCACAGCATCTCTTTCCGTAACCACGCTGCTTTTGGGGGCTTGTGATACTGCATTTGTATAACTGGCAATGCCGCTGTTTATTGATGAAATACTCATATGATTCCTCCCCATAAGAAATTGCAACACAGCTTATAGGGAAGTCCCCTATAAGCTGTGTACAACAACGCCTTGCCTGAAATATTATGCTACAGATTTCTACTGAGACCCTAATTCATAAACTATGTCGAACCAAATACCTAGAGTTATAAATTTATTGCTTGGAGTATTTGAATTACAGTATAGCGATATTTGCCATGTGCCATCCTTCAGGAACGATTTGTTGACATTAGAAATGCCGGTATTAAATTGTGGTGCGGTTATCGTCATCCCATTCCCATTAGTAAGCCTCCAGCCACCATTTTCTGAGGGTAAAACTCCAGCCACTAGGTTAATGTTACTGGTCTTAATAATATTCTTAGGCAATCCGGTTACCGAAATACTTTGATTTGGCATCCATTTGCCAGGCGTTGCGTATCCTCCAGCTTTTGACATAAAGTTATTGGTGGTAAAACCTGTGTACAATGGTTCAGCCACATAGAACATCCAGTGTACAGACTTTCCACTAGGATCGAGAAATGTCGTTGGATTTTCTGGGGCGGCAAGATACAAGTAAATGCGGTAGGTCTTCCCAACTTTGAAGTTAAAGGGTACCTTCTCCATTCTCTTGCACTTAAAAGTTCCCAGATCTTTGGTACAATGCACGGAATCATATTCAGGATTGTTACTATTAAGGAGTTCCACCTCTCCCTCTCCATAAACCATCTCGCATACGCTGACCCTCAATTGCGTGTAGTTTGAAAAAACAGAAATGGTATTGGCACTGGCATTAGTAGGGGTGTATTCATAATAATATTTCTTTCCAAATTCAGGTGCTGTAAGCCTTGTAATTGCTTTAACAGGGCTAGCGTCAAAGCGTTCAAGAAAAATTTTCTCCTCATCCGCGTAGGCGGCGGTGCTTGCCATACCAAAACTCAGCATAACTACGAAGACAAGCAGCAACAGTTTCCCAGAGATTTTTTTCATCGTTTATTTCCCCCTTACATTAATTTACATACAGCTACATCCTATTTCTTTTTGCTACCACCCCTTTAAATCTTTTATAATTTGCAACACAACCTCATTTTCTCCCTCCCAAAATTTCGATTTGCAAATCACAAAAGAATATTACCAACTATAATCTTATGAATATTTATTAATGAGTTTTAAAAAGGTTATCTTACAATGATTGCGTATAAAAACTATTTGTAAAATCAAAAATATATTGTATTACAAAATACAATATATTTAATTTATTTTTAATAAATTACTTTAAATGCTGCATTATATTACTTTACTATATCGGTAATAGAACTAAATAATTTAGTATATTTTGTATAATCTTACAAATATTTTTAGATAATTCAGGAAACTAGATTAGCTCGGGTTAGCTGTCTATATCTGTTATAAATAAAAAGAGCACCCTCTAGGGCACTCTTTTTACTCTTCCTATTTACCTACTGACTTTTCAATAGTACCACCACCTACCAGGTAATCATCCTGGTAGTACACCACCGCTTGTCCAGGGGTGATGGAACGCTGGGGAACCTTAAAGGTAACCTTTACTAGACCTTTCTCCATGGGTTCAAGCAAGGCTGGGGAAGGTTTGCTGTTATAGCGAACCTGGGCTGCTAATTCCTTGGGGGAGGTCAACTCTTCAAACAGGATAAAATTATTATCAGAGGCAATCAGCTCGGTACCCCAGATAGCTTCCTCCGGTCCTACCACCACTGCATTGTTCTCTACATCAATATCCACCACATAGATTCTTTTCCCGGTAGCCAGACCCAAACCCCTACGCTGGCCAATGGTATAGAAAGGGATTCCCTTATGCTGACCGATAACGTTTCCCTGCAAATCCAGGAACGGGCCAGCCTGAATACCGCCCTTCGTCCGCTCATCCAAGAAGTTACGATAATTGTTATCGTGCACAAAGCAAATTTCCTGGCTTTCTGGTTTAGAGTGGGTAGGTAAGCCCCATTCTTTAGCCATTTGCCGCACCTGATCCTTGGTATATCCGGCCAGGGGCATTAGGGTGTGCGCAATTTGATCCTGGGTGAAGCTATACAGCACATACGTTTGGTCTTTTCGCTCATCCAAAGCCTTCTCTACTGTCCAGCGTCCATATTGCTCACTGTAACTAAGGCGAGCATAATGGCCGGTAGCAATGTAGTCAAAGCCCATTTGACGAGCTTTTTGCAACAATGCCTCGAACTTAACAAATCGATTGCAAGCAATACAAGGGTTCGGCGTACGTCCTTGAAAATATTCATCAACAAAATATTGAATAACCTTTTCCGTAAACAGATCCCGGAAGTTAAGGACATAATAAGGAATGCCCAATATATCTGCCACCCGCCGGGCATCGTCCACTGCGGTTAGGGAGCAGCAGCCTACATAATCGTTATCCACCACGGTAACGTCCGGGTCCCAAATTTGCATGGTTACTCCGACAACCTCATACCCCTGCTGCTGTAAAAGGGCGGCGGTGACAGAACTGTCTACTCCGCCGCTCATGGCTACTAATACTCTTTGTTTGGTTGCCAAAAGGCTTCACCTACGCGTTTTGTTTTTTCTGATAATCTTCGATAGCCGCTTTTAAAGCATCTGCAGCCAAATTGGAACAGTGCATTTTAGCCGGGGGCAATCCTTCTAAAGCCTCCGCCACAGCCTTATTGGTTATCTGCAGGGCTTCATCAATGGTCTTGCCCAAAGCCATTTCCGTAACCATACTGCTGGTAGCCACCGCTGCACCACAACCAAAGGTTTTAAACTTAATGTCTTTAATGATATTGTCCTCTACCTTTAAGGTGATTTTCATGATGTCACCGCAGCTGGGATTGCCCACTTGGCCCGCTCCGTCTGCATTTTCAATTTCTCCCACGTTACGGGGATTGGTGAAATGATCCATTACCTTTTCAGTATACATAGAACAACCTCCTCATTCCCTTATCTATGTTTAATATGCATCCTCATCAAATTCCCCGTGATCATGATGATCTTCATCATGTATCGTGCATGTACTGCAGGCACAGGGGTTACACCCTTCACCCAAGGGTGACATGGCTCTTAGCCGCTCAATGATCGGAGGCAGAACCTCCAGGAAATATTCAACATCTTCTTCGGTGTTTATCCTACCCATGGTGAGACGTAGGGAGCCATGGGCCACCTCTTTGGTCAAACCAATGGCCGTCAACACATGGGAAGGTTCCAAGGAACCCGAGGTGCAGGCAGAACCACTGGAAATAGCGATTCCTTTCATATCCAGCATCAGCAGCATGGATTCACCCTCAATAAACCGGAAGCAGAAACTAACATGACCGGGTAACCGCTGCTCAGGATGACCGGTAAGAATAGTATTGGGGATCTTTTCCATTACTTCTTTAAAGATACGATCACGATATTTAGCAAGGCGCTCCGCCTCTGTATGCATATTCTGGGTGGCCAACTCAATGGCTTTACCTAAGCCGACAATGCCAGCCACATTCTCAGTACCGGGACGGCGGCGGCGTTCTTGACCCCCACCAAAGAGGATCGGCTGCCAAAAGGTTCCTTTGCGGATATACATAGCCCCAATACCCTTAGGACCATAGATTTTATGACCAGACAGGGTTAGCAAGTCCACACCCAGTTCGTCAACATTCACTGGAATTTTGCCAACACTTTGCACGGCATCCGTATGAAAAATAATCTTTCTGGCCCGAGCTACTTCGGAAATTTCGCGAATTGGCATAATCGTACCAATCTCGTTATTGGCATGCATAATGGTGATCAAAATGGTTTTATCAGTAATGGCTTCGGCTACCTGCTGAGCAGTCACCCGACCATATTTATCCAATGGTAAAACAGTTACGGTAAAGCCCTCTCGTTCCAACTGTTTACAGCAGTTTAATACCGCGCTGTGTTCTGCCGCAGAGGTAATAATATGATTTCCCTTTTGTCGGTTGGCATAGGCAACACCCCGGATGGCCATATTGTCGGCTTCGGTACCGGTACCGGCGAAGGAAATCTCACCCACACTGGAAGCACCAATAGCTGTGGCCACCTGTTGTCTAGCCTTCTCTACAGCTTTCCGGGCTTCCCGACCAAAGGCGTGAATACTGGAGGGATTGCCATAATGTTCGGTTAAGTATTTCAGCATTTCTTCAGCAACAGCGGGATCTACCGGGGTTGTTGCCGAGTGGTCAAAATAAACTTTTCTCATGCACAGTGCGCCTCCTTAGGTGATCTATGACTCTACCCTATTAGGGCTTACTTTTGCCGCATCCCGGCACATATCCTCCAAAGTAATGGAATCCAGTACCTCTGCAATACTATCCCTCACTCTGGCCCAGATATCCCGTGAAATGCAGTAATGTTCCTTTTCACAGGCGGTTGGTTCAAATTCACTAACGCAATCCAGAGGGGCAATGGGACCCTCCAGGGCACGTATCACATCCCCCACCTTGATTTGCGAAGGCGGCCTGGCCAGGATATAACCTCCCTGGGCTCCTCGAATGCTTTTAACCAACCCGATCTTTCTTAAAACTGCAATTAATTGTTCCAAGTAGTGCTCTGATATCCCTTGCCTCTCTGCTATCACCTTTAAGGGAATGGGTAGGGGATCGGACCCATAGTGCATGGCTAAATCAAACATCGCCTTCAGTCCATAATGTCCCTTCGTGGACAGCCGCAAGAAACACCACCCCCTTTATTAATCCCAAGTAAACCACTCGGTTTTCTAGGAGTAGAATATCACGCTTGTTTCCCTATGTCAACGCTAATTCCGAGTAAAATGCTCAAGTATAACACAGAGAAAATCTAATATAAAAAAATACCACCAAAGTGGTATTACTATACAGAAAATCTACTAATTATATTTGAGAAAAGATCAGAAAAGCTGGCTCTACTTGCCTGCTTGTGACCTATAGGTGTTTCTATTTATAGATGTTTTTGGATCATTCCCAGTAACTCTTCTTTTTTCCGAAAGCCCGTGGTTCTTTCCACTTCCTTACCATCTTTTAAGAAAATCAGCGTGGGAATGCTGATAATTCCCAGTCGGTCGGTGGTATCCCGATTGTCATCAACATTGATTTTACAGACCTGCACTTGCCCTTTCAGTTCGGTGGCCAGCCTGTCCACTTCCGGCGCCAGCATTTGACAAGGGCCACACCAATCGGCCCAAAAATCTACTAATAGAGGACCCTTTTGGTTCGATATGGTTTCTTTGAAGCTCTCATCATTTAGGATCAGTATGTTTTTAGCCATGCCAAACAACCCCTTCTCCTTTTTATTGACTTCAAGCTTTAGATTGCTACATTATATTCCAGGTAGTTTCCCTTGTCAAATTAAAGCAGTCCCCTTACCACTGCTCCCGCCAATACCAACCCTGCGGCAGCGGGAACAAAGGATATGCTGCCGGGGGCCAGGGATGTTGCAGCCTCCCCTTTCACCACCCGTTGTTGCGGGGTAATCGGCGGTTCCACCGAAAAGACCACCTTAACCCCCTTTTCTATTTGTGCTTTCCGCAGTTCCCGACGCATCACTCTGGCCAAAGGGTCCACTGAGGTTTCTGATATATCCGCCACGCGAAAGGCTGCCGGGTCCAATTTATTGCCCGCTCCCATACAGGAGATAACGGGCAGACCCTGGGAGTAGCATCTCTTAATAATATCCAGCTTACCAGTCACGTTATCAATGGCATCCACTACATAGGAATAATCGCCTTTTAGCAGAGCATCACCGTTTTGCGGTGAGTAAAACTCCCGAATGGGCGTAACCATTGCCTCGGGATTAATATGTTTGATCCGCTCCGCCATTAAATCTACTTTATACCTGCCAATGGTATCCTCCATAGCATGCAGTTGACGGTTAATATTGGTTACATCTACGGTATCAAAATCCACTAAGGTTAATTCACCGATACCTGCCCGAGCCAAAGCCTCGACCGTGTAAGAACCAACGCCGCCCACCCCAAAAACGATCACCCTGGCAAGCTTAAGCTTAGCTAGACCCGCCTCACCAATTAGCATCTCGGTGCGAGAAAATCTATGTCTGGACACTGGACCCCTCCGCTTGTTGAATTTTCTCTTCTATTAGTTGTTCCCTTACTGTAGGAAACGTTACTGTAAATACACTCCCCTGGTGTAGCTGACTTTTCACGGTTAGTTTGGCACCATGCTGCTGAGTAATCCAACTGGCAATGGCCAAACCTAAGCCGGTGCCCCCTGTTGGTCGTGATTTATCCAACCGATAAAACCGTTCGAAAATATGATTTATCTCACCTTCGTCGATACCCAAGCCGTTATCACTAACCTGCACATCGATTCTGCCGTCTGTGCAATGGGCAGCTAGCTCTACCCAACCCTGAGGTGAAGTATATTTTATCGCATTATCCAAAAGTATCAGCAAAAGCTGTCTGAGATAATCCGGATCGGCCATAATCCTGACACCGCGGCAGGTTTCAGCCACGTGCAGATGAAAATCCACTTCTTCAGACAGCATCCTGACTTGACGGGCAACCTGCTCAAGCACCTGATCAACCGCCACCGGTTGCAAGGGTATGGTAAACCCTGCGTCGGCCCGGGCCAATACCAGCATATCTGACACCAGTCGGCTCATGCGCTTCACTTCAGAAGCAATGTCCAACAAAGCTTCTCGTCTTACTTCTGGTTGCTCCTCTCCCATCCGGATCATCAAGTCAATGTTGCCGCGAATGGTGGTTAAAGGTGTCTTTAATTCATGAGAAACATCGGAAACAAATCTTCTTTGGGCGGTATGGGATTCCGAAAGTTCACGATACGCAGTTTCCAAATTGTCCAGCATGGCATTCAGGGTATCAACTAAATATCCTAATTCGTCCTGGTGTTCACCCTTGGGAATCCGCTGATGTAAATTTAAATCTTGGCGAATTTGCTCTGCCGTGAGGGTAATAGACTCCACCGGTTTAAGAGCAGCCCGAGCCAGCCACCAGCCAATGGTAGCGCCCACTAGAATCATCCCGCCGCTAAACAGCCACAGCAACCACCTCAATTGATTGAGGGCCGCCTGCAGCCCGGAGAAAGGTTGTCCCACCTGCAGAATACCCACCACCTGATTTTGCGCCACCAAGGGATAATTATAAACCCGAATTCGCTGATCGCCTGCCTGCAGCCATTCATAAAAGACATGCCCCTGTTTACTCAGGGTAATCGTATCCTCACTCATAGGCAGGGTTTGCCGGGACAAATTGCTGGATTTAGCCACCAATCTTCCTGTGGTATCCACCACTTGCAGATAGGTATTGGGATAACCAAAAACATCCACATCAGGCAGTACCACCCGTTGTTGATTCCAAAAATTTGGTCCTACCACCTTGACAGAGGAAGCCACTCCCGCGGCACGACCGGCTAATTCCCGATCCAATTCCTGCACCAGACTATAGGATAGGAAAGTATAAACAATAACGGAAAAGATGATTAAGGTCAAACTAACAACACAACTGTACCAAATAGTTAACTTCAAGCGCAAAGTCATGGTGTTTGCTCCTTCAGTACATACCCAGCACCGCGAATGGTTTGGATAAGCCTGGGGCCATGATTTTCTATTTTTTGACGCAGCATGGTGATATAGACTTCCACCACATTAGGGCCACCGGTATAATCCCAGCCCCATATGCGATCAAGAATCACATCTTTTGTCAGCACTATATTGGGGTGCTCCACCAACAGGGTTAAGAGTTCATATTCTCTGGAGGTTAGGGAGATCCTTTGACCCGCCCGATAGACTTCCCGTGTATCGAGATCAATTTTCAAATCCGAAAACTGAATCATGCGTTGGGAAACCGTGTGACGGCGCAGCAACGCCTGTACCCGCGCCAACAGTTCTTCCAAGGCAAAGGGCTTCGCTAGATAGTCGTCTGCTCCCAGTTTTAGACCCTTTACCTTGCTCTCTACCTCATCTCTGGCACTGAGAATAAGGACAGGTATAAAATTCTCCCGCCGAAATCGCTGGCAAATCTCCCAGCCATCCATGCCAGGCAACATAATGTCCAGGATTAATAATTCCGGTGGGTTATTTTTGGCCAAGGCAAGTCCGGTAACACCGTCATTGGCTACCTCTACCCGGTAACCTTCATAGGTCAAAGTCCTTTGCAACATAGCGGTGATTTTGGGATCGTCGTCAATGACCAGAATCCTGGCACCCATGGAGCCCCCTCCCCTCCTCTTACTGATTACTGGCTCTTATCCCCCATGATAATCTCTTTCTTTTGAATTTGTCCAGCTCGCTGCAAAGCCAGCGTAATTTTTTGCCCCGGCTGGGTTTCTGCTACTGCATCCAATAGTTCCTGAGGTGAGGTTACTTCTTTGCCAGCAAACTCTGTTACCAAATCTCCGACCTTGAGCCCCGCTGCTAAAGCCGGACTGTTCGGGACAACCCCGGTAACCACCACACCCGGTTGGTTCTGTAGCGGAGCGATCGTAACTCCTAGATAGGGATGAGAAACCGAACCCTTACTAATAATTTGATTGTATACTGAAACCACCGTAGATGAGGGGATGGCAAAGCCAATTCCCTGGGCTTGGGCATTCACTGCTGTATTAACGCCTACCACTTCTCCATTGAGGTTCATTAAGGGACCACCCGAATTACCGGGATTGATAGAGGCATCTGTTTGTAGCAGATTTCGGAAGTGCTGCTTATCAATGTCCAGTGGTCTTCCTTTGGCACTAATCACCCCCACGGTAACTGTATGATCCAGGCCATAGGGATTGCCAATAGCAATCACCCAATCACCCACCTCAATTTTTTCCGAACTGCCAAAGGATAAGGTGGGTAGTTTTTCCTTGCTGTCAATTTTAAGCACTGCCAAATCAAGTTCCTGATCGGTTCCCACGATGGTAGCCGGGTACTTCTGATCACTGGTCAGGGTCACCTGAATTTGGTCGGCCCCATTAATGACATGGTTATTGGTAATGATGTAACCATCCGAAGAAACAATGAAGCCTGAGCCTAGGCCGTTCTGAACCTGAGTACGGGGCAACGACTGGGCACCAAAAAACTGCCGAAAAAAGGGATCATTGAAAAATGGGTCCACGTTCACTTGCGTACGAATAACCGTTTCTATTTTAACCACTGCGGGCGCAGTTTGTTTTACTACCGCTGAAATGTTGGCTGGTCTGATAACACCTTGTTCAGCCTGAGCGGATTTATTACCGAGGGAAACCAGATGTTGCTGATCATTAGACCAGTGTACTCCGAAAACCACCAAGCTAATCATCAGAACAGCTTTAATGAGTACCACCAAAACAGGCTTAACTATTTTTTTCTGTGCATTCATATTTTTCTCCTCCTTTGTTACCTTGTCAAGAATGATGATACAGGACTATTCTTAAAATCAGCTTAAAAAAGGAGAAAAAGAAAAAACATCTCTCTCAGAGAGATGTTTTTAGCAGTAAAACGCAAAGAAACCCCGCCTTGCCGTGTCCGTATCCAAAGTTTGTTGAACCTGTACTCACAGGTGGGTGCCCTTTCCACAATTTCCTGTTTCCTTATACTCGTAAGGTCTACATTCCCTTGCAAGAAATCGGACTCCCGTTTCAACATCTGTTGGCTCAAAACTTCAGATATTGCACGCACAAAGTAGGGCGTTCCTTTGTTACAAAAATAACTAGTACACACCTTTATGTTAACACAGACGGAATCTGGATGCAAGTGTCGACAAAGGCTCGGGGCTCCCACTTTTGCATTGGTTAAAACTGACTGATTTGGCCCTACGCCATAAGCCTAGGGCCAATCTTTCCCTTACTTTACGGGATTGTTCTTCTGTATCACGGTACTGCGAATATGCAGCTCTGTCAGTTGAGCTGGATCAACCACATCCGGTGCCTGTGTCATAAGGCAGGTAGCACTGGCAGTTTTGGGGAAGGCGATCACATCACGAATGCTATCCTTACCTGCCAACAGCATGACCAAGCGGTCAAGACCAAAGGCAATCCCACCGTGGGGAGGAGCACCAAATTCAAAGGCATCTAATAGGAAGCCAAATTTTTCTTTCGCTTCCTCATTACTCATGCCCAGCGTCTTAAACATCATCTCTTGCATATCCGGACGGTGAATTCGAATACTTCCGCCACCCAGCTCTACACCATTAAGCACCATATCATAGGCTCTGGCCCGCACTTTGCCAAGATCGCTCTGCAACAACGGAATATCTTCCTCCAGTGGAGAGGTGAAGGGATGGTGCATGGCAAAATAGCGCCCCGCTTCGGCATCAAACTCCAGTAGTGGGAAATGGGTTACCCAGAGGAAATTAAATGTACCCTCGGGAATCAAGTTTAAGCGTTCTGCCAAATGTACCCGCAGGGCACCTAAGGAGGCAGCCACCACACTCTGCTTATCCGCTACAAAGAGCAGCAGATCGCCTGGCTGAGCTTCCATTTTATCTTGAATAGCGGCCAACTCTTCGGGGGTAAAGAATTTAGCAATGGCAGATTTCACAGAGCCGTCTTCGTTGATCACCATATACGCTAAGCCTTTGGCTTTATAAATCGCTGCAAAGGCTGTTAGATCATCAATTTCCTTGCGGGAGAAGGTAGCGCAACCTTTGGCATTAATGCCTTTTACCTGACCACCCGCAGCAGCGGTACTGTTGAAGACCTTAAAACCACATTGCGCAGCAATGGGAGTAATATCGCGCAATTCCAGACCAAATCGGGTGTCCGGTTTATCGGAGCCAAAGCGATCCATCGCTTCCTGATACGACATGCGCGGCATCGGCAGAGCAATTTCTTGGCCGATGGTGTCTTTGCATACCTGGGCAATCATCTTTTCCATTAAACCCATAATATCTTCTTCATCCACAAAGGACATTTCCAAGTCGATCTGGGTAAATTCCGGTTGACGATCAGCCCGTAAGTCTTCATCCCGGAAGCAGCGAACAATCTGGAAATAACGTTCCATCCCCGCCAACATCAGGATTTGCTTAAACAGTTGGGGCGACTGGGGCAAAGCGTAAAATTTGCCTGGGTTGACGCGGCTGGGTACTAAATAATCCCGAGCTCCTTCCGGAGTACTCTTGGTCAACATCGGTGTTTCGATTTCTAAAAAACCATGGTTGTCAAGAAATTCTCGCATACTTTGGGAAGCCTTGTGTCTTAGTACTAGGGAGCGCTGCATTTCCGGACGACGCAAGTCCAAATAACGATAACGTAGGCGGACATTTTCATCCACATCAATATTATCTTCAATATAAAAGGGTGGGGTTTTAGCCCGGTTTAGTATCCGCAGGGTGTGGGCGTATACTTCAATTTCCCCGGTTGCCATGTTGGGATTCTCAGAACCTGCTGGGCGAGCATTGACCTTGCCAACTACGGCCAGCACATACTCATTTCTAACTCCTTCAGCCTTCTGAAAAGCTTCTTCATTTACTGCTGGGCTGAAGACCACCTGAGTAATACCAGAGCGGTCTCTTAAATCCACAAAGATTAGCCCACCATGGTCACGGCGCCTTTGCACCCATCCCATTAGTACAACTTCCTGGCCAGTATGCTCTTTTCTTAGTTCACCACAATATAAGGTCCGGCGTAAACCGTGCATTGACTCGGACATTTTTGTATAACCTCCTGCTTGCTTGTTTCTTTATTATAACGTTGTGCAGCAAAATATCCTGTTGATAAACCTCTTTGCCTTTGGTACACTGCCAATGGTAAAGAGCGGATTATTTTCTAATATAATTTACTAACTCAGCCAATTTTACTTCCTGCTGTTCACCGGCTTGCATATCCCTTACCACTGCTACACCCCGGCTTAGTTCTTCTTCTCCCAAAATAACCACCCATCGGGCACCCAATTTACCGGCATATTTCATTTGTGCCTTAAGGCTGCGAGCCAGATAATCCTTTTCTGCAGCTATACCCTGCTGACGTAAGCTTTGCAGCAGAGAAAAGGCTTGCTTTTCGACCTCCGTACCAACGGTGGCCACAAAAGCTGCAGGTCCCCGGCTGACCGGGAAGGTAATCCCCTGACGCTCCGCTGTAAGTAAAATTCGTTCCAACCCCAGGGCAAAACCAATGCCGGGGGTAGCAGGGCCACCGCAGGCTTCCATCAAACCATTATACCGGCCACCGCCGCCGATGGAACTCTGGGCACCGATGTCCTGAGCCATGATCTCAAAGGCGGTGTGCGTATAGTAATCCAAACCTCTGACCAAACGGTTATTAATAATATACCGGACACCCACTGCATCCAAATAATTTTTAACCAGATTAAAATGGGTATTACATTCATCACATAAGACATCCAGGGTCGTGGGCGCCTGACGGCCAATATCTTGACAGGTTTCATTCTTACAGTCTAAGATGCGTAGCGGATTACGCTCAAATCTCCCCTGACAGTTGGGGCAAAGCTTTTCCAGCTGCGGCCTAAAATGTTCCTGTAACCGCTGTCGAAGCCCTGGGCGGCACTGGGGGCAACCCACGCTGTTAATGTGAAGTTCTAAGTCCCGCAGGCCAATCCGCTGGTAAATGTCCATCGCCATAGCAATAACTTCCGCATCCATAGAGGGATTATGGGAACCAAAAGCCTCTACACCAAACTGATGAAACTGCCGGAAGCGTCCGGCCTGGGGCCGATCGTAGCGGAACATGGGACCCATATAATATAATTTAACCGGTTGGGGTAGCGCCTGCAGTTTGTTTTCCAGATACGCTCTTACCGTGGCAGCCGTATTTTCCGGCCGCAAGGTAAGACTCCGTTCACCGCGATCGGTGAACGTATACATTTCTTTTTCTACAATATCGGTAGCCTCTCCCACACCTCGGGAAAAAAGTTCAGTATGTTCAAAGATCGGCGTCCGAAGTTCACCATAGCCGTACTTCCGGCAAACTTCTCGGGTCAGCTTCTCAACATATTGCCACTTCTCCACTTCTCCCGGCAAAATATCATTGGTGCCTCTGGGTCTGGTCGTTAACACAAACGTAAACCTCCTGTAACAAAAAATATAGGAAAAAATAAAAAACTCCCGTCACTGGCATGCAAAAGCATCTGCCAGGGACGGGAATTAATTCCCGTGGTGCCACCCTGATTGAACAAAGGATGTTCCTCTCAAAAAAGACATTAACGGTGTCAGCCGTACCGGCCTACTGGGATATTTCATCCGTTCGGGGGTAACTCTCAGGTGTTCTTCGAACCAAGTTCTTACGGCGGAGCTTCCAGTCCAAGGCTCCATCCTCCCTGTGCAAGGTGACAAGGTCTACTCTCCTGATCATAGATTTACTCTGTATAAACTCTGAAAAATATTGTATTCAATATTACTTCATTTGTCAATGTCTGTAGAAGTTTGGTTGTTCCCTTAACGCCCTCTGCAGCGAAATATATCGCCACAGATGAAGTGGTTTTGTTTAATTTATATTATAATCATAGTCAAGAAGACAGACGGTGAGGAGATCTAAAAAACATGATAAACCGTTCATTGAAAGCTGCGATTGGTGTCAGTGTTGGTATAACAATAGGGGGAATTATTATTCCCAGGCTATTTTTGTTTCCCGAGCTATATAACGAAACATTCCCTTCTATAATAGTCCATAGTATGATGTATTTCATTGGTTCCTATATTGTTAGCTTTTTATTTTTTTTGCTCATTGAGTGGATAAAATCAAAGGTTAAGCCCGTTGACTAATCTCTATATTTATTTAAATAAGCATTTATTTCCAATCGCTTATGCAGGAGGCAAGCCATGAAGCTACAACAATTAAAATATATCATTGAAATTGTAAATTGCGGCTCCATTAACGAAGCCGCAAAAAGGCTATATATTACGCAGCCCAGCCTGTCCAGCGCTGTCAAGGAGCTTGAAACAGAAGTCGGCATTGAGCTTTTCATTCGAACCCCAAAGGGCATTACACTTACCGTAGATGGTGCCGAATTCCTCGGCTATGCCCGGCAGGTGGTGGAGCAAGCAGGCCTTTTGGAACAACGCTATTTAAATAAAAAACCTTCCCGGCAGCTTTGCTCCATCTCTACACAGCACTATGCCTTTGCGGTTAACGCCTTTGTGAATTTAATCAAGCAAAGCGGTGCGGATGAGTATGAATTTACCCTGCGGGAAACACAGACGCATGAAATTATTGAAGACGTTAAGAATCTGCGCAGTGAAATTGGTATTCTATACATGAACCCATTTAACCGAAAGGTTATTAAAAAGTTGCTCCGGGAAAACCGTCTTGATTTTCATCCGCTATTTACGGCAAAACCCCATATTTTTATCAGTACACAAAATCCCCTGGCTGGAAGAGCATCCGTAACGTTGGATGATTTGCAGGAGTATCCTTACCTGTCTTTCGAACAAGGCGAATTCAACTCCTTCTATTTTTCAGAAGAAATTTTAAGCACTGTGTTTCGTAAGAAAAGTATCCATGTCAGCGACCGGGCAACCTTGTTCAATCTTTTAATTGGCTTGAACGGCTATACCATCTCCACTGGCATTGTCAGTGCTGATTTAAATGGAGATAACATTATCTCCGTCCCGCTGCAGGTTGATGATCATATCCAAGTTGGCTGGATAGCAAACCACCAGATACGCCTTAGTCAGCAGGCAAATGTTTACGTCAGTGAATTGAAGCAAGTTATTCAGGAATATGGCCTTCCCTTACAGGAATAGGATATAGCTGTAGCCTAATATCTTAATATAAATTTTAAGTGTACCCTATATGATTTTTCCCCATGCTATTACGAACACTTTTTTGAAACCACTAATCAAAGGATAACGGCCCCTTCCCACTATGAATTGCCAAACGAGCCTAGGGGTACGAAGTGATGGCTGCAGATATCGCAGGCCTGGAAAGCTCAGGCTGGGGACTTCTGGCGGGTACGTTAAAAATTGCTGAAAAGTGCTATACTATATGCAATTGGGTTTGATGAGTACTGTCTTGTCCCTCATGGTAACCCATGCTATACTGAATTTGAGGTGATTACCATTATTACAAAGGAATTGGTAGATAAAATTAACGCTTTAGCGCGTAAACAAAGAACCGAGGGTCTTACGCCTGAGGAAAAGGAAGAACAGCATGCGTTACGCCAGCAATATTTAGCAGGCATTCGGGGGCAAGTGGTTGATACTCTGTCCCGAATTAAGTATGTGGAAGATGAACCCTCTTGCGGCTGCGGATGTAGTAATCATGATCATCAGCACCACGCTCCAAAATCAAAAGGCGGTTGCAATTGCGGTTGTGGTGGCAATCATTCAGATAACAAGGGTCACACTCATTAGTAAGCGGAGGAAGCTATGTTTAAAACGATCCTTTTTGACTTGGACGGCACTCTGTTGCCAATGGATTTAGATCATTTTCTAACTAGTTACTTTGGTGGATTAACCAAATCTTGCTCCCATTTATTGGACCCCAAGGCTCTTCATCAACACGTCTGGGCTTCCACCGAAGCTATGATCCGGGATAATCGTGCAGATAAAACCAACCAGGAAGTATTTATGGAGGCTTTTTTGCCCCGGTTTGATCTGACTGCAGAAGAAATAATGCCTCTATTCGATAACTTTTACGACACGGGATTTGGCGAACTGATTTGTTGTACAACACCTACCCCGCTGTCAAAGGCAATCTGTAAAGAATTAGTTGACAAGGGCTATCAGCTGGTGCTTGCCACCAATCCAATTTTCCCGGATGTAGCCACAGCCCAGCGCATGCACTGGGCCGGCATTAAGGACATTCCCTGGGCGCTGGTAACCACTTATGAGCACTGCCACTACTGTAAACCCAACCCTAATTACTACAAGGAAATCCTGGATAGGGTTGGTGCCAAACCGGAAGAAACACTAATGGTGGGTAATGATACCCGGGAAGACTTAGTCGCTGGTAAACTGGGTATTAAAACCTATCTGGTAACCGACCACTTAATCGACCATGGTAATTCTCGTTACGAGACTGATTTTGAAGGAAGACTGGAAGACTTCGTAAAATTTGCCCAAGATCTTCCCCCGGTAAAACAAAGCTAATCCTAAAACCACAGTGTACCTTTATCAAAAGTCAAAGGAGCCCCGTTTGGGTGCTCCTTTAGTATTTTCTCTTTAAATACAAGTAAGAAACCAGGTATCCGCATACACCACCACATAGTTCTACCTGGGTTCGTACAGATAGATTCCCGTCAATGATTAATTCTTTTAGATAAAACCAGAAAATGATGATTAACGTAGTATAAAAGCCAATGGCCAAAGCGTAATAAGTAATGGTTTGAAGTCTTTCATCCAACTCTTTTTCCATTCGCTTTATACGCCATTTTTTAGTGATCATAACCAAAATAACGATACCAATGATGGATAAGCTTTTCACCCAGTCTTCCCAGCTAGCTTGGTAATACCAACTGGCTGCTAAAACCATAACAATCACCGCGCTGAGCATAATTCGATTTATTCTCATGATCTCTTTTATAAAGGAATTCCCCATTTTATTCCACCTCCGAAAAATCAAACACTTCTTCGATACTACAGCCAAACTCTTTCGCAATTTTGTAAGCCAAAATCAGTGACGGATTGTATTTGCCATTTTCAATAGAAATAATGGTTTGTCGGGATACTGCAACCTTATCGGCCAATTGTTCCTGAGTCAGGTTAAACTGAGTTCGCAACTCTTTTAGTTGATTTTTCACCCAAAATGCCACCCCCTTATGTAAAGTTAACTTTACGTAAAGCTTACTTTACATATTACTATTTCTTTTCCCAAATGTAAAGTGCCCTTTACAATAGATTTTAGTTTTATTCTGCCAAAGCAGGTAATTTGTAGATTTTTATTGAATTTAGTAATAAAAATAACTCTTAACGAGGTGTGCACAATGAAACGTTGGTTCCTTTCACTCTGGCTCCTTTTATGTTCCCTTGGTCTCCTGCAGCCTGCTGCAGCCTTAGCTGGTCAGGATATTTCAGTAACTATGAATGGTCTGCCTATATCCTTTGATGTTAAGCCAATGGTGCAAAATGACCGAACCTTGGTTCCCTTCCGAGCTCTGGCCGAAGCTCTCCCTGTGGGAGTAACCTGGGAGGCTGCCAGCCAAACCATTCAAGCTCAAAACGGCAGTAAAGCCATCACTCTGCAAATTGGTAATCAGACGGCAACGCTAAACGGAACTCCCGTGTCTCTAGATGTACCGCCGCAGATTATTAATGGACGCACCTTGGTTCCTCTACGTTTCTTCAGTGAAAGCTTCAATTGCAGTGTTACCTGGAATCAGGTAGCCAATGAGATCGCGATTCTCTCCCCAAGTAAATTGGAAGTGATTGGTTTCTATGCCCTGGGAGATCAAAAGACCAGCAGTTGGACCAACCTTTTTGGTACCGCATTCCCGGAAATTGCTAAAGGCAATACTGATTTAGTAAAAACGCTGGCTTTAGGTTGGTACAGTCTAGACCAAGAGGGCAATCTACTGACCAAAAGTACCACTGGTTGGCAAAGGCCGGACAGCTACGAACAGGTTCTGGCTGCTGCTAAGGATCTCCAGTTAAAAACCCAGATGGTTATTCATGTGACTGATGAACAACGGGTTTTAACGAACCTGTTAGCTAATGAAGCTGCCATGCAGCAGGCAGTCTCCGACATCGTGCAGGAGGCCAAGAACTACCGGGGAGTCAATCTTAACCTTGAGGGGTTAGGCCTTACCGATCAAGGAGAACAATTAAGCCAAGTAAGGGCAAGCTTTGTTACGTTTGTCTCACTGCTTTCCCAAGAGCTTAAGTCGGCCCAGCTAACACTAAGCTTGACTATCCATGCCCCTAACAGTTCCTACCGTGGCTATGATTATCAAAAGTTAGCTCCTTTGGTGGATGAAATTATCATCATGGCTTATGATTACGGTAGCAAACCAGAACCAGTGCAATTAGTTGAACAAGCGGTGCAACAAGCCAAGGCGATGGTACCGGCCGAAAAACTGGTATTGGGTATTTCTCTCCCCAGTGAGAATGAGACCAGCCTACTCACCAAAGTAGCCATTGCACAGCGTTATGGCTTAAAAGGTATTGCCCTCTGGCGTTTGGGCCTAGTCTCACAGGATATGTGGAGTAATTTAAAAACAACCATCCCAACAGAAGCTAATTAAAGCAATCATCCCTTACCTTGAGTCGGTAAGGGATGATTGCTTTTCAGAAAGGAAATTCCTTTTTAAGGATATACTAAGGGGAAGAACGTAGGGAAAGCTATGGATCACATACCAAGTAAAGGAGTCTCCTAAAACAACCCACTCCCTGCTGAAGGAGTGGGTTGTCTTATCACGGGTACTAATGGTAAGCTAAATGGACGATTCGAAAATGGGAGTGAACATGTTTTGAAAATTGGTGTAATCAGCGATACCCATGGCAGTATATTCTATTTTGAAAAGGCCCTACAGGTCTTAGCGAGTTGTGCTACCATTATCCACGGCGGTGACGTATTGTATCACGGCCCACGAAATCCTCTGCCAGAGGGTTATAACCCCAAGGAATTGGCCGAAAAAATTAATTCCATGAATAACCTACTATTTGCCAGGGGAAATTGTGATGCCGATGTAGATCAAATGGTCATCCACCATCCCATCCAAAGCCCCTATCTTTTGCTGCAGTTAGGAAATTATAAGATTTTAGTTTGTCATGGTCATACCAAAGAGAAAAACCAGTACATTCAAATGGCTAAAGATTATCAGATAAACATTTTTATCTACGGTCATAGTCACATAAAAGAGCTATATAAAGATGGAGATTTGGTTGTACTAAACCCCGGTAGTACCTCACTGCCCAAGGACAATATTCATTCTGTGGCCATCATCGAGGAAGGTATCGTTAGACTGATTAATATTGAAAACGAAGAAGTTATTAAGGAAGTTAGTTTAATCTAGGTATACCAAGCGGTTGCGCAATGAGCCGCTGGTGTGTAACTTTGGCGTTAGATCATCGGCTTCTGGTTAGTTTAACCTTAGTACTCTTGCTCCGTAACCTTATAGGTTTCAGTTCATTCGGACGAGCAGAGCAAAAGACAACAGTACGTGTGTCTTATTTAAACTAACCAGGCCTACGGCTTATGGCTTTATGCTAGAGTGCTGCTTACTAATAGTAGCCTTGCACCACTCTCCTTTCTATATTATGTTAGAGCATTCTCAACAGCGGACTGTATATCCAGGTATTGAAAATGATACTTTTGTTCTTGTAGTCTTTGGGGTAGCACCCGCTGTCCATTCAATAAAAGCTCTTCTGCCATCTCCCCCAACAGCAATCTGGTAAAAAAAGCGGGCATTCTAGTCCAGGACTTTTTATGGAGCGTGTTGGCAATGGCTCTAGCCAGTTCAGACATCGTCACCGGCTGGGGACTACAAAGATTATAAATTCCCTGATAGTCGGTAGTTTGCAATGCCTCGACAATGACCTGTATAACATCCTGCTGATGAATCCAGGAACACCACTGTTTACCGTCCCCCAAGTAACCACCGAAGCAGAAACGGTATGGCAAAGCCATTTTTTCTAAGGCACCCCCAGGGCCTAAAACCAGACCCAGCCGGAGTATCACCAGTCGTACACCCATCTCCTCCACCCGTTGCGCCTCTTGCTCCCACTGTTTGCACACCAGAGCCAGGAAGCCTTGGCCATTAGGACTCGCTTCATGAAAGGTGGTCTGGGCATGGGCTCCATAATACCCCACTGCAGAAGCATTGATCAAAACCTCAGGATAAGGTAATTGTTGTTGTTTATTTCTCTCGATACTCTGGACCAATTGCTTGGTCAACCAAAGTCTGCTGTTTAGAATTTCTTCTTTCACCCGTGGACTCCAACGACCAGCCGAAATATTATGTCCGGCTAAGTTGACTATCGCATCGATACCGGGATATAACCTGAGGCGAAAAAAGCTCCGTCTTGGCCGGTAATGGAATATAGCTAACTTCCCCAGCCTCTTTATATTCCCCACGCGTTACCAGATAAAGCCGATGGTTAAGCCCGCTTAAATGCTTTACCAATGTTTTGCCAACAAAGCCAGTTCCGCCGGTAATGAGAATATTCATGGCAACCACTCCTTCCCTGCTTTCATAAAAAAAATAAGAGTACTTACTGCAATTACTTATTTATCCAATTAATAGTAAAATATTTAAAAACACGTTGTGTATATTTATGCTATAATCGTTATAATTTAAGCATTTGGAGGAAGTAAAATATGTGGACCGGTTTATCTCCTAGTGAGGCAAGAAGTCTTTTAGTTCAGAAGGATAAAGCCAAGAAAGACAAACGGATGTCAATAAGTGAAGCTGTGTCCACTTTGGTTAAAGATGGCTACAACCTTGGTATCGGAGGTTTTGTGAATAGCCGTCAACCGGTGGCAACAGTTCATGAAATTATCAGACAGGGTAAGAAAGATTTACTGCTTTCCTTTCATTCTGCAGGCTTGGCCGTTGAATATCTGGCCGGAGCCATGGCTTTGGATCAACAGCAGTTCAGCATTAAGCATCTGGAATTTGCCTATTGGGGCATTGAATTGTTTGGGATTTCTTCCATGCTTCGCTTTCTATCTGAAAATGGTCTGGTGGAGCTAGAGGATTGGAGCAACTTTAATATGTCCGTCCGCTTTAAAGCCGCGGCTATGGGCCTCCCCTTCTTACCCTGCCGCAGTCCGCTGGGCAGCGATGTCCTAAAAGCCAACCGCTCTAAAATAATCGATTGTCCCTTTAGCGGAGAATCCATTGCCCTGCTACCTGCCTGCCATCCACATGTAGCTTTAATTCACGTTCAAGAGGCAGACATCTACGGTAACTGCAGAATCGAAGGACCCCTGTTTACCTGCCCGGAAATTGCCTTAGCTGCCGCTCACACCCTTGTCACCTGTGAACGGATTATTCCCCATGAGGAAATGGTCCAGGAGCCTAGCCGCATTAATATTCCCTTTTTTGCGGTAGATGCGGTGGTAGAGATTCCCTTTGGGGCTTATCCAGGCAACTGTCATAGTCGCTATTATTTTGACGAAAGTCACATTAATGAGTTTCGCTGTGCCACGGAAGCTTTCCGCAAAGGAGAGCGTAGCCCATTAGAGCGTTACTATGAGCAATATATCTATGGTGTTACAGACACTGACGGTATGTTGGAACAGATTCCCTACCGACAGTTAAAGCATATTCAACAAATTGAACTCCGAGAAGCCGTTCTAATGCAGGAAAGCAGCAATGATAAGCAAGGGGATGGAAAGAATGCACACTAATTTTACCCCTCAGGAAATGATCGTAGTCGCTGGCTCCCGGGTGCTGGAAAATAATAAAGTAATTTTTGCCGGTACCGGTTTACCTATGGTAGCCATTACCTTAGCTCAACTCACCCACGCCCCAGGAATTATTCCTGTTTTTGAGGCCGGGGCAGTTGGCCCTACCTTGGACAGAGGTTTACCCTTATCCGTAGGCTGTTCCCGTACCACCAGCAAAGCCAGTTACCTCCAGGGTTTAAACACAGCCTTTGAATTGACCCAAAGGGGATTTTGTGACTTTGGTTTTATTGGCGGAGCAGAAATTGACCCCTACGGCAATCTGAACTCCACGATGATGGGCCAATTTCCTGAAGAATACCAAAAACCCCAGCTTCGGCTCCCTGGGAGTGGCGGTGCCAGCGACATGGCAGCCTCTTGTGAACGCACCATCATTATTATGGCTCATGAAAGAAGAAGATTTGTAGAAAAATTGCAATACCTCACCAGCCCCGGCTATTTGGACGGCAGTGAAGGTGCCCGCAGACGAGCTGGTTTATTGGGGCAAGGACCTTACCGGGTAATCACCACTAAAGCCCTGTTGGGCTTTGATGAAAAGACCCGTCGCATGAAGCTGTTAGCCACCATGCCCGGTGAAACAGTGGAAAGTGTGCAGCAAAATACTGGCTTTGAATTGCTGGTGGACGAGATGATCTATGAATTTGCACCGCCTACGGTGGAGGAACTACGACTTATTCGAGAAGAAATCGATCCCAGGGGTTATTTTATTAAAAGAAAATAGCCCAGAGCTTATTTTCCGAGGTTAATCACTTTAGACATCTATTCCTTGCTCTTTTAGATAGGCTTTGATTTTTTCTACTGTCACTTGCTCATCCGTTTGATTATGTAAAATAATTTCACGTATATTGACAATCATGGCTGTTAATGATGCCTTTTCTCGTTCATACAAATCGATAATTAGTTCCACATCGGCACTGGTTTTGGTTCGGTTTAGCATGTTTTAGCCCCCTTTTTAATAACAGCAACTATTTTATAGGTATTCCCTTAAACCGCTCTCACAGTAGGTGGCCCCTTGTTGATAGTATCTTTCCTTGTTTATTTTATCATTATTTGAATATTTTACCTATAAAAAAACGCCACACTGTGTGGCGTTTTTTTATAGGTAGGGGTTGTGGACTTTCTCACTGCCAATGGTGGAAGAACCTCCATGTCCTGGGTAAACGGTGGTCTTATCGGGCAGTACCAGTAATTTCTGCTTGATGGATTGAATCAGGGTGGTCTGACTGCCTCCAGGAAAATCACTGCGACCAATGGACTGGGCAAACAAGGTATCCCCGCTAAACAGTACGTTACCTGTTCTCAGGCAAATACCGCCAAGGGTATGGCCTGGCGTATGGATCACTTCCAAAGTAATATCCCCTACAGGAATGGTATCACCATCCTGCAGCAATCTATCTGCAGGCTTAAACGTCAACGACTCGCCAAGCCAAGCAGACAGATTTAAGGCGGGATTCGTCAATGCTTCCCCATCCTGGGCATGAATCATCACCGAAGCTCCGGTGGCTTCTTTCAGTTCCCCCACTCCGCCAATATGGTCCGCGTGGCCATGGGTCAAAACAATGGTG
The DNA here is from genome assembly GCA_946411205.1 of uncultured Desulfotomaculum sp. GTDB lineage: Bacteria > Bacillota > Desulfotomaculia > Desulfotomaculales > Desulfotomaculaceae > Desulfotomaculum. The sequence continues at coordinate 49,419 of CAMKDG010000001.1, read as the reverse complement.
GAAACCTGTAGATTTAATTGCTTTACCTTTTCCAGAATCCTCCCAGCCTCATCTCCGGGGTCCACCACTGCTGCTTGATGAGTTGCCGGACAGCCAATAATATAGCAGTTGGCTTCCAGGTTCCCGACCGGTAAAATTTCGATAATCAAAGGATCATCCTCCAAATCGCCTAAAAAATCTTGTTGCTATCCAATAATAGTGTAACCGGGCCGTCATTAATAATTTCCACCACCATATGTTCTTGAAAAACTCCCGTGGCAGTGGGTAACCCATTGCAAATGAGTCTCTGTACGAAACCCTCGTAAAGTTCCTTGGCTTCCTCCGGCGGGGCTGCTTTTGAATACCCAGGCCGCCTACCCTTGCGGCAATCCCCGTAGAGTGTAAACTGGGAGATAGCTAGTACACCCCCACCCACATCTTGAATTGAAAGATTCAATTTACCTTGCTCATCATTAAAGATCCGCAGTTGACAAATTTTATCTGCCAAATATCGGGCATCATCAACCGTATCTCCCTGCCCTACCCCCAGCAACACAACCAATCCCTGGCCAATTTGGCCGACGGTGGTATCGTCTACTGTAACTGATCCTCGAAGCACTCGTTGAACAACAGCGCGCAAAATTGCACCTCCGTATTGGCAGTCAGCTGACAGCCGCAGCCAAAGGACTACCCAAAAGCTATCCCGTGGACACCCTTCTTACACCATAGGTATCTCTTACTTTGTGGATTCTGTTCACTAAATACTCCAGTTGCTCGGTGTTCCGCACCTGAAGTGCCAGTTCAACACTGGTCACTTGATCCTTTTTGGAACGGGCGTTCACTCGACTGGCATTAATTTTTAGGTCAAGCAATACATTTAACACTTCGTTCAGGAAACCAGGACGATCTAAGCCAGTAACTTCTAATTTTACCTGGAAGGGAGACTGGAATTCCTTATCCCAGGCCACTTCTACCACCCGTTCAGGTTCTTCATTTTGGATCGGCTGGATATTCAGGCAATCTTCCCGGTGGATCGAAACACCTCTGCCCCGGGTAATATAGCCAACGATGGGGTCGCCGGGTACCGGGTTGCAGCAATGGGCCAGGCGTATCAATAGGTTATCAATACCCTTTACCCGGATGCCCTGGGTGGGTTTACCCCACTCGGACGCCTTGCTCTCCGCTTTTTTCATCATTTCTTCCACCAGAGGGCGGCGTTCCTTCTCGGCACGGTATTCATCCCGAATCTTGCTAACGATCTGACTGGGAATTAATTGGCCGTCTCCAATGGTTGCATATAGATCATCAATGGAAGCCTGAACCAGCTTACGGGCGTATTCTTGCAGTCTTTCACCACGAACCAGTTCCAACTCTAGCCCCTGTTTACGAGCCTCTTTCTCAAGAGCATCTTTACCCCGATTAATGTTCTCTTCCCGGCGTTCCTTCTTAAACCATGAACGAATGCGGTTTTTCGCTTGGGGTGTTTTTACGATATTTAACCAATCTCGGCTAGGGCCATTGCTGGCCTTGGAGGTAATAATTTCAATAATATTACCGTTTTTCAATTTATAATCCAAGGGCACAATGCGCCCGTTTATCTTTGCTCCCACAGTACGGTGTCCTACATCCGTATGAATTCGGTAAGCAAAATCTAGGGGCACCGCTCCCGCGGGCAGTTCCATAACATCGCCTTTAGGAGTGAAAACAAATACCGATTGGGAAAACAGGTCAATCTTTAGGTTTTCCATAAACTCCTTGGCATCCCGGGCATCGTGCTGAGCATCCAGCATTTGCCTGATCCAAGCCAGCTTTTTATCGAAATCCTTTTCGCCTTGGCTGCCTTCCTTATAGCGCCAATGTGCAGCAATACCATATTCCGATACCCGGTGCATATCCCAAGTGCGAATTTGAATTTCCACTGGTTCCCCATTGGGTCCAATGACCGTGGTATGCAGAGATTGATACATATTGGATTTCGGCATAGCAATATAGTCCTTAAAGCGGCCCGGAATAGGCTTCCACAGAGTATGAGCAATCCCCAGTGCTCCATAGCAGTCCTTAACCGAATTGACCAGCACCCGTACCGCCTGGACATCAAAAATATCCTTTAATTCCTTTTGCTGCTCCCCCATCTTTTGATAAATGGAATAAAGGTTTTTCGGGCGTCCTTGAATCTCTGTTTTGATATTGACCGCTGCCAATCTTTCGGCCAGTTCTTTAATTACCTCTTGAATATATTCTTCACGTTTGGCACGGGATTTAGCAATTTGGGTTTTCATGTGCTGATACTTTTCAGGTTCCAAATAACGGAAGGAGAGATCTTCCAATTCCCACTTAATCTTATAAATTCCCAAGCGATGGGCCATGGGTGTAAAAAAGTGAAGGGTCTCCTCTGCCACTTCTTTCTGCTTACGTTCCGATTGAAACTGTAGAGTGCGTAAATTATGCAACCGGTCAGCCAGTTTTATTAAAATTACCCGAATATCCTTGGCCATGGCTAGGAACATTTTGCGAAGGTTTTCGGCCTGTCGTTCTTCTTTGGTCTGAAATTGGAGTTTCCCTAACTTGGTCACTCCATCCACCATGATAGCAACTTCCTGACCAAAATTATTTTCAATGTCCTCCAAGGTAATCCCGGTATCCTCTACCACATCATGAAGCAACCCTGCAGCCACTGTCTGAACATCTAACTGCAGTTCTGCCAGGATAATGGCAATGGCTAAGGGATGGACAATATAATCTTCCCCGGAAATACGCTTCTGACCTCTGTGAGCATTTTCCGCATAATTATAGGCACTGCGGAGGAAAGCAATGTCCACCGAAGGATTATACAACAACACCTTTTGTTCCAGTTCAAATAATGAAGACATGCTTCACCTCCTTAATTTAGCGTTAAGCATACTTTTTTAAAAACTAATTTATGCCTCTAACTGCATAAGCGTTACTATAGGGTACTCATTTATTTTTTGTCGGGCATCTAAGCCCACTAGTTCTATTAAGAACACCAGCCCGGTCACTTGCCCCCCTGATTTTTTAACCAATTCCACAGCAGCAGACACTGTCCCGCCGGTAGCCAATACATCGTCTACCAAAAGCACCCTTTGCCCCGGTAAGATGGCTCCTTCATGCATTTCCAAGGCATCTGTCCCATATTCCAAGTTATACTCGTGTCGCACTGTTTTACCGGGTAACTTGCCCGGTTTTCTTAGTAGCACTAAACCTTTACCCATGGCATAAGCCAGAGGAGCCCCTAGCACAAACCCCCGAGATTCTGGACAGGCAATTAAATCCACTTCTAGCTCCCGGCATAATTCCAAAATATCCTGCACGGCCTGTTGAAAGGCCTCCCCATCTTGAAGTAGGGTTGTAATATCCCGGAAATTAATGCCTGGCTTGGGAAAGTCTTTAATTAATCGTACCTTATTGGCTAAATCCATTAGGATGCCCCCTTAAGCCCTGATAAAGAGCTGCCATAATTGCTCTGCTTGCGCAGTTAAATATGTTTTTTGGAAACGCAGCAATTCTTCTTTCATATGTAAAGCCCATTGATAGGTTTGAGAGTTCTTTAAATCAGATCGGATACTAAGGTCTATGCTAAAAGAATAAACATTTTCCCGCTTGCTATATTCGATAATTCCCAGTTCCCGGAAAACAGCCAAAGCAATTTCCACCGTATGGCTAGCAGCCTGAGGAGAAAAAGATCTGACGTAAAGGCACAATTCTTCCAGTGTAACCTGCCCCTTACCCTGGGAATCAATTTTCTTTTTCAGCAGTTTAAATAATTCACCAAGCAGTTCTCGCTCCGGAGCCAGAGCTTGCAACTTATCACAGGCATCTGCAATCTGAGATGGCCCTCCTAACAGCACAAGCTTAGTCTGTCCCGGATTCTTGAGTATGCATTCCTCCGGCTGGTAGGGCAGATAAAAAAGAATTACTTGCTCAAATAGATAATAATCACAGGGTGCCGGAGAAGTAGAAACCAAAATCTGTACTTGTCCGTTTTGGATAAACTCTACTAATTGCTTAGATTCCTGTATCCCTAGCAGGGGATGATAAACAGCTATTCTATCCATACCGGCAAAGGCTGTCTGGTTGAGAAGTGTAGCAATCTGAATAGCTTGGGCTGTACTTTCCACCAGAATTAAGCTGGACTTCTGACGATTTAACACATGCTTCAGTTGGGCCATTCGGTCGGGACAATCCCTAAAATCCTCAATTTCAATATTTGCCTCAATAGTAGCACGATCACTGGGTGTTAGACAAACATTTTCGGGCTGTTGATACAGAGTAAGAATACCCCACGGCACTAGGCTGCTTAAAATCTCTTGCTCCGGCAATTGTAGTGATCTGGTAAAAAGACGATACAGTTCCTGAGAAGGTCCCATTTCCTCCTGTAAGGTGTCAACTTTTCCTACTTCTTTAAATTCCTTCACTTCCAGTTGAACTGAGGATCGTCCATTCCAAACATTAATAGACGGCATAAAGGCCATATCTATGGTATCATGGGTGGCCAACATCTCACTGTAAGAAGCTAGGTTAAAACCAATGCCATCCAAAATAATCTGATCCGCCTGCACTCTCATCTTTAGATGGCCACCATTTTTGCCTACTTCCCGGCAATTCAATACCGTAGCCTTGCGACATCCCAAGATGGGCCCGGGATTGGCCTGGCCAAAGGGAGACAACTGACCCAGTTCCTGAACCGTATCTAAGGACAACTCGGTTAAATTCACTAGGGCATCCAAATCAAGGTTTGGGGTTAGGTGTTCCTCTGTTAAAATCTCCCCAGCCAGTCGGTTTACAGCGTGCCGAAAACTCATAATTTGATCTTCTTGAATGCTAAACCCTGCGGCCATAGCATGACCACCAAACTGGTCAAAGTACTCCTGACAGCTAACCATCGCCTGATATAAATTAAAGCCCGGTATACTTCGAGCAGAACCCTTGCCCTTGCCCTCTTCTATACTGATCATAAAAACCGGGCGATAAAAACGATCCACCAAGCGGGAGGCTACAATGCCGATTACCCCAGGATGCCAATGCGTAGAAGACAACACTAGCACCTTGGCGTTCGCTAATTCGGGATCAGCTTCCAGCAGAGCCAAGGCCTCAGCTAATACCCCCGCCTCCACCTGTTGCCTTTCTTGATTTCCCCGATTTAAGTCTTCAGCCAATTGATCAGCCACCGCCGAATCAGAGGTTAACAGAAGTTCTACCCCCAAAGAGGCATCGCCCATTCTACCGGCGGCATTTAACCGGGGTGCCAAACCAAAACCCAGTTCCCGGGTACCCATACCTTCCGTCTTAATGCCACCTATTTTAATAAGAGCCTGTAATCCAGGTCGCGCAGTGTTGGCCATTTTGGCTAAACCGTGTTTTACCAAAATACGATTTTCTCCCTGTAGGGGGACAATATCTGCCACAGTGCCCAAACAAACCAAATCTAAATACTCTTCCCAATCCTGTTGGCTTAAGCCGAGTCTTTGGTATAAAGCTTGTATCAATTTAAGGGCCACACCGACCCCGGCCAGTTCCTTAAAGGGATACGTGCAATCCTGCCTTTTCGGATCAATCACTGCCACAGCGTCAGGCAAACAGGCTGGTGGTTCGTGGTGATCTGTAATCAGCACATCCAACCCCAGTGCTCTGGCTGCAGCCACTTCTTCAGTTCCACTAATACCACAATCCACAGTGACTACCAGAGAAACCCCTTGTTCCAAAGCCCTTTCCAGAGCATCTTTATTGAGGCCGTAACCTTCCTCCAAGCGAAGCGGTATAAAGTAATCCACCCGACAACCTATTTTCCGCAAAGCCAGCACCAAAACCGTGGTGCCGGTGATCCCATCAACATCATAGTCACCGTATACCAGAATTTGCTCACCCTTATCTTTGGCTGCCAAAACCCGATCTACGGCTTTTTCCATGTCCTTCATCAGCCACGGGCTGAACATTCTGCCCAGTTCACTGCCTAAAAAATCCTTGGCTTGATCAACTGTATATATTCCCCGGTTAATTAGCAACTGAGCAAGTACCTTAGAAATACTCACTTCCCAGGAAAGAATCTGTTGTAAAGCAGGATTCGGCGCTTTGACGCGCCACATCTTTGGTCTACGCATGTATATCCCCCGGTTGTTTCCACTAAATTATAGTTTAAATTATAAAGCAGCAATCTCTCCAGGTAAAGGAAAAGCACCAGAAACCCAATCCGATAAGAAATAAAAAAATTTTGCAAACTAACGAATAAACACTGACTATTTTGTCAATAATCTTACTAATATCAACTAGTTTCTTAGCAAAGGGGTTGTACTGAATGAAAGATTTGACCATGTCACAATATTTTAAGGAAGTGAATAATCGACTGCCTGTAGAAGCAGAACGAGTGCTACGGGCACTCATTGATGAAGGTAAGATGAACAAAGAAGAGCTGTCCTTAACGGCTAAGGTAAAACGGGCCGTACTGGATCATGTGGTCATGCAGCTATTTGCCCTCGGCCTGGTAGAAGTTACTTCCGAAGGAAAGAGTAAAATCTGCTCCTTAACCAAACTTGGTGAAGAGTATCTGCACTTAATGAAAGAAGCTATTTAAGTAGTAAGATGGAAAACCCTGTTAGATTTCTAGCAGGGTTTTCTTGTCATCGGTCTTAGTCCACTACCAATTCAGCTGTCATTTAGGTTAATATTGAAAGCCCCACCGAATAGGGCGGGGCTTTCAATATTAGAGAATTTTATTTAAAAACGCTCGAGTTCGTTCATTTTGGGGGTTACCAAAAATTTGCTCCGGTGTTCCTTCTTCAACGACCCTACCTTCATCAATGAACAGTACCCGGTCACCAACCTCACGGGCAAAGCCCATTTCATGGGTCACAACCACCATTGTCATTCCTTCCCGAGCCAGATCTTTCATAACGGTAAGCACTTCACCCACCATTTCAGGATCAAGTGCAGAAGTCGGTTCATCAAATAACATCACCTTGGGTTTCATAGCCAAAGCTCTGGCAATGGCGACCCGCTGCTGCTGGCCCCCAGAAAGTTGATCTGGATAGGAAGTTTCCTTGTCGGACAAACCCACCTTGGCCAACAAATCCTTAGCGATGGCATTCGCTTCCTGCAAAGGTATACCCTTAACCTTGAGGGGAGACAAGGTAATGTTCTCGAGAGCTGTTTTATGAGGGAATAAATTAAATCGTTGAAACACCATGCCCACATTTTGACGAATTCTGTTGATGTCAGCGGTCTTGTCCGTTACACACATACCATCAATGGTAATCACCCCTGAGGTGGGTTCCTCAAGTAGATTTAAGCAGCGCAGAAAGGTACTTTTACCGGAACCTGAGGGTCCGATAATAACAACAACCTCCTGCTCCTTTACTTGTAAATCAATACCCCGGAGGACCTGTAATGGGCCAAAGGCTTTGTGCACATTGTTAGCTACGATCACCGGCCTGCAGCCTCCTTTCCATGCGGTTGACAAAGAATTCGGAGATAAGAATGGTCATGATCATATAGAAAATTGCCACGACAAACCAAATTTCCAGAGCGTTATAGGTGGTGGAAATAATCAGCTGTCCGGAGCGGGTTAATTCTACTAAGCCGATCACGGACACCAGGGAAGTATCTTTCATCATGGCAATAAATTCATTGCCCATGGGAGGAATGACCCGCTTAAAGGCCTGGGGTAAAATGACATACCGCATGGCCTGGATGTGGTTCATGCCCAAGGAACGGGCTGCTTCCATTTGCCCCCGCTCAATGGACTGGATCCCCGCCCGAAAGATTTCGGCACAGTAGGCACCACTATTTAAACTTAACACCGCTACGGAAGACCAAAATTGATTCAGAGGATGTCCCACCAACTTGGGCAACCCAAAGTAGACCAAAAATATCTGAATCAACAGCGGTGAACCCCGGAAAAACTCCACATAAATAACAGAAGGAATTTTGATCAGCGACATGCGGCTCATCTTACCCAAAGCCACAATTAAACCAATAACACACCCAAATAATACCGCCAAAATGGTTAATTCTATGGTTAGCCTGAGGCCTACTAAGAGTACCGGAAAGGCCTCCTGCCAAATTTCAAGCACATACACATTATCACCACCTAATTGAGTTAATCGCAAAAATATGCGTAACAGTGAATGTTACGCATACTCTATTGTACATGATATCGGGTTGTCAGTCGACCCTCTATTTAGGTTCTTCACCAAACCACTTCTTGTAAATCTCACCGTACTTGCCCTTCTCTTTTAGCGCTTTGAGAGCGGTGTTAATCTTCTCTAAGGTCTCTGTTTTTTCCTTGGGAACGGCAATACCGTATTCTTCGGCAGAGAGGATTTCACCCACCATTTTAACATCTTTATTCCCTTGTTGGATAAAGTAAGCAGTTACCGGATAATCCATCACCACTGCATCAACGGCACCATTTTTCAGTTCTAACATGGCCTGGTCACTGCTGGTGAAATAAGTGATTTTATCTTTGCTGGTAGCTTTCTCAGCATGCAAGGCGCCGGTGGTGCCACTCTGAACAGCAATCTTCTTACCCTGTAGCTCATCAAAATTTTTGATTTGGTTATTCTTTTCCTGGACAGCTACCACAAGACCAGACTTGTAGTAAGGCTCACTGAAGTTAACAACCTTTTTACGGTCTTCGGTAATCGTCATGCCAGAGATTACAGCATCAATTTGATTGGTTTGCAGAGCAGCAATTAAGCCGTCAAAGCCCATGCTGCGGAAGTCAAGCTCATAGCCTGCTTCTTCACAGATAGCTTGGATCAATTCCACATCAAAACCGGTGTACTTGCCGGTAGCCGGATCAGTGAACTCAAAGGGCGCAAAGGTAGCATCAGCACCCACAACCAACTTCGTTTTCGCAGCGTCTTGTTTTCCTGTTTCCTTAGCAGGCTCTTTAGGGGCTTCCTTGCCACCACAACCTACTGCAGCCACTGCCAGGGATAACACCATCAGGGCCAGCAGGGCAAATTTGATAGCCTTTTTCACAGAATCTCCTCCTCAATAATAATCATGATTGCAGTACAACCTGTGCAAAAAATTGCCATTACCGTATAATTACTTAATGCAATTTATAATTTTAAATTCGCCTCAGGTCAACAAATTCCTCCCCCATATTTAATAAATTTTACGAAAAATATGTCCAAACTCCTTTGGACAAGGTTTGACACCTACACCATTCGGTGAGAAAATAAACGGGTGTATTGCTTACGAACTGGTGAAGGTGGTTGTTCTTCCATGACTAGATTGAAACAAATACAAGCGGACCTGGCTCTGCTTGGGGTAACCTTTATCTGGGGGGTTACCTTTGTGGTAGTACAGGATGCCCTATCTGGCATCGGTCCCTATTACTTTATTGGGATCCGGTTCGCCATTGCCTTTGCTTTTTTAACTTTGCTTTACTGGCGTCGCTTTGCCTTTTTAAATAAAGATACCCTAAAGGCGGGTTTCATTATCGGTGCTGTTTTGTTTGTCGGTTATGCCTTTCAGACCGTGGGCTTACAATATACCACAGCATCGAATGCAGGATTTATCACTGGGCTGGCCGTGGTGCTGGTGCCCCTTATTTCATCTCTCTTGTCCAAAAGGCTTCCTAAGACTGCGGCCATCATCGGTATTACTTGTGCCACCGTGGGTCTGGCCTTGCTTTCTCTCAATAATGATTTCAGGGTTAATTACGGTGATACCCTAACTTTCTTTTGTGCCCTTTCTTATGCAGGACACATTCTCTTGGTGGGCAAATATGCTCCCCGGCATGACCCAGTGTTGTTGGCCGTCTTACAGATTGGTGTGGTGGCAATCATCAGTTTGGCTTGTGGGGCAACTTGGGAAACCCTACCCGAACAATTCATCAGACCGGTCTGGATGGGCCTCTTAATCACCGCCATACCTGCCACCGCCCTGGCCTTCTTGATTCAGAACTCAGTACAACGCTATACCTCCCCTACCCATACCGCCATCATCTTTATTATGGAACCAGTATTTGCCGCTGCTACCGGTTGGTTGTGGGCTGGAGAAATCCTCACTAGCAGACAGTGGTTAGGTTGTCTGCTCATTCTTACAGGTATGCTGGTGGCAGAGCTAAAAGACAGTATCGAAGCACAACCCGGCAGCAAAGAATTAAAGAGTGCCTAAAATTTTTTATTGCTTGTATAATTATACAAGCATTCTTTCAAATGAATACCTATTTTTGACAAATGAACTTTTTGACAAATCAACAAAGGCTTTTATTCAGAAAGGAAAACGTCTTTGTGGCATAGAATTACTATATAACAGCGTTCGCTTAACTTCATTCAGAGGCTATAGTGGGGAGGTGACAATGCGTGGAAGGAATTTTGATGTTGATTTATATCCTGTGCATGCCCTTTGTCATTTTAGCTGTAGATCGGGCCTAACGTAAGCAAGCCAAAGTGATACATTCACTCTGGCTTGTCTTTATTTGTAAGGATTTGACAAACCAACAATTCCATGCTACTGTATTTTTGTAGTCTCAAACGATCACAGGAGGTGTGTTGATGTCGGTCAGTTTATAAGGTAATGATTTGTACGCATAGCAGGTACTACCTGTTTATTTTGTGCGCCCAAATGCCTTATGAGATGACCGAGGAAGCGTTTGTACAAAAGCGCCTCTTTCGTTTATTTTTGCAGCGCAGTGGGTAACTGCGCTTTTTTGCTGTCACAGGGCATTTGGGGCTTTGTGAAAGGATTTGATAATATTGAATCAACATTATGCAGCCCTGGAGTTTTTTTCTATTATTGAAAAGCTGAAAGAACACGCCTTATCTCAAAAGGCGAAGGATACATTGGACACCTTATCTCCTTATTTTAGCGAAGACACCTGTATCCGCAAGATGGCCGAAACTACCTCCGCGCGCAAACTCCTGGATCAGTTGGGGTCGCCGCCTCTTTCCTTGATGACAGATCTCGATGAAACCATCACTCTGGCCGAGGCGGGATCTATGTTAATCCCAAAGCAATTGATCGGTCTAGCTCAGTTCGCCGAGTCCTGCAAACGGATGACTGCTTGGCTGGCAAAGGGAGAAGCTTCCGAGGAGGTCGCCTCTTATGGACGGAGCATCGAAAACCTCTCGGAACTCAGGTCGGAAATCGAGCAGTGCGTAAACGGCGAATCTCTTTACGACGACGCAAGCCCGACCCTGAAGAATATCCGCCGCAGGAAGGAGCATGTGGAAACCCAAATTAAGGAAAAACTTTCCCACATCCTGCAAAGCCGGAAGCAATACCTCGCCGACGGGTACATCACCATTCGGCAAGGTCGTTACGTACTGCCTGTCCAGCGGAAGTACCAAGCACAGTTCGGCGGCACCGTGATTGAGGCTTCCAGCAAAGGATCCACCATCTTCATGGAACCGTCTGCCATAGCCAAGCTTCAGGCAGATATGACCTCTCTCGTCTGGGAGGAAGACTCCGAGGTGCAGCGTATTCTCTATATTCTCTCCTCATTGGTGGCAGAGTCTGCAGTCCCCATACGCCGCAACATGGAAGCCATGGAAATACTGGATATACTGTTCGCCAAAGCCAAGCTGAGTGCCGCCATGAAAGCCGTGCCGGTAGAAATCGGTGGGGAGCGAAGACTGCATATCCGTCAGGGTCGTCACCCCTTGCTGGCTGGAGAAAGCTGCGTACCATTAAACTTTCGGATGAATGAAGATACCTCCGGGGTCATCATCACCGGCCCCAACACCGGCGGAAAAACCGTAGCTCTCAAGACGGTAGGGCTTCTCTCCCTAATGGCCCAGTGCGGTCTTCACATCCCCTGCGGTGAAGGCAGCTATATTGCTATGCAGGATGGCTACTGGTGCGACATCGGCGACAGTCAAAATATTTCGCAAAACCTGTCTACCTTTTCTGGCCACATGACCAATATCATCCATATTCTGGAGCAGGCCAGCCGGGACAGTCTGGTGCTACTGGATGAGTTGGGTAGCGGCACTGACCCGGCTGAGGGCATGGGTATCGCCGTTGCCATCCTGGAGGAACTGAGGCAACGGGGCGGTATGTTCCTTGTCACCACCCACTATCCTCAGGTAAAGACCTATGCGAGAGATACAGCCGGTGTGATGAGTGCGCGGATGGCCTTTGATCAGGAAAGTCTGCGCCCCCTCTACCAGCTTGAGCTAGGCAAAACCGGGGAAAGCTGCGCCCTAAACATCGCCAGGCATCTGGGTCTTGCCCCGCATCTGTTGGAGCGGGCGCACTATGAGGTATACGGCGAACACTCCGGCGACGCACCCAACGGAACGGTCATGAAAGCACCTAAAAGCCGCTTGCTGCGTTCATTGCCAGAACAGAAAACCGTCGATCTTGCCGCTAAATTTACCATGGGTGACAGCGTCATCCTCCTGTCAGACGGAGAGAGCGGGATTGTTTACCGGCCTGCTGATGAACATGGTGACGTAGTGGTACAGGTGAAGGGGAAAAAATGCAAGGTCAAACACAATCGGTTAAAACTCTGGGTATCGGCTGCCGAACTGTATCCTCCCAATTACGACTTTTCCATCATCTTTGATACGGTGGAAAACCGCAAGGCCCGCCACAAGATGTCTAAGCGCCACGATCCAAATCTCCGCATCGTCTATGAGGACGGGGATCTGTAAGGGATAATTTTACAACTATATAGCAAAAGGGGGTGTCGCATAGAGCGGCACTCCCCTTTTTTGCTATCATCCTTCAAGATTTTACTCATCAAGCACTGTCCTCCTTTCGGCACTTGCCATATTGAGAGGCATAAAAAATCCTCCATACTTTTTAAGTATAGAGGATCATTTTTCAATCTGGTAGGTGCCGAACGGCACTTTTTTGACGGCTGCCATCCTGCCGGAAACCTCCAACTTGCGGTAGATGCTTTCCAGGTAATTCTTGCCACCAGATGAAGCCGTCGGGCGATTTTGTCCACTTGAGGACTTAGGCGGCCAGGGTGAGAATTTCCGTTTCCCGGTCCGACAGGGAAACCTCGCTCTGCGGTAGCTGTCTTCAATGAATAGCTCCAAAGCTTAGTTAAGTTACTCCGCAAAATAAAAAAGGCTCCCGCAATTCCACCAGAGAGTGTAAAGTGGACTGCAAAGGCCTTTACTTTATTTCCGGCCGTTATTTCTCTTCATCCTTTATCGGACAACGTGCCAGTGGGCAACCCTTGGATTGGCAGGACGAAGTACTGCAATTCGTTGTTTCCATAAGCTCCTTGGCGGATTCACAGGGCTCACAGTGAATTAACACTTGAACCCCCGATAGTTCCCGTTCAATTTCTACTTCAATACTGTCACAGAGCAGATGGGCTGTGCCTACGGGAATATGCCGGGGTACCACTAAATGTAGATCAACATAACGGTAAGGACCCGATTTACGGGTGCGCAGACCGTGAAATTCCAGAAACTGCTCCGAATGCCGCTGCAGTACCGTTTTAATGACCTCTTCTTCTTCTGACGGCAAGCTGACGTCCAGCATTACACCCATGGATTCTCTTATCAAATCAACACTGGCTTTAATAATGAGCAGAGCCACAACTACGCCAATAATGGGGTCTAAGATAGTATAGCCCGTTAGGTAAATGGCACCTAAGCCTATCAGAACTCCCACGGAAGTATAAACATCTGTCCGCAGATGCCAGCCATCTGCCACCAGGGCTGGAGAATCGGTTTCTCTACCCACTTTAATTAATTTTTGTGATACGAAAAAATTGACAGTGGCCGAAATGCCCATCACCAACACACCCCAACCTAGGGATTCAATTTCTCCACCACCCCGAAAGATCCGGGGTATGGCATGGATGAAAATACCCAGGGCTGCCAGCAATATGAGTATTGCTTCCAATATACCAGCCAAGTTTTCGAACTTACCATGACCATAGGGGTGCTCTTTATCTGCCGGCTTACCAGACTGGCGAACTGCTGCAAAGGCTATTACAGAGGCAATTAAATCTAAACCGGAGTGAACCGCTTCGGATATCACGCCCACAGAACCCATACTTAGCCCCGCCAGTAATTTTCCCGTGGTTAGACAAGTATTAGAAATGATGGACAGGCGCGCCACTTTTATTTTCGTCCCTTGAACATTGTTCAATGCCAGCCCTCCTAATAAGAAATCCCGCGGGACCTCATCTTTGAGGATCAGATGAAGTCCTGCGGGATCTATCCGCTGCCATAAATGGCCCGGCGCTTTGCCTGACCGTCACAGTATATCATAGCTAAGCTTTTCCGAGCAACTGGCTGCCTGTCCTTTTCTTATTCGGGAAGCCAGCCCAACACAGGCTTACGAGCAGCCGTTACCTCATCTAACCGGCGTACCGGCGTGGTATAGGGTGCTTGCTTGACCAGTTCAGGGTTTTCCTTGGCCTCTTCTAAAACTTTGATAAAATTATCGGCAAATTGATCCAGGGTTTCTTTACTCTCAGTCTCCGTTGGCTCTAGCATAATAGCTTCCTCCACAATCAGGGGAAAGTAAACCGTGGGGGGATGATAGCCATAATCCAGCAAACGTTTCGCTATATCCAAGGTTTTAACTCCCTGCTCCGTTAACTCTTGGGGGGGAGAAGCAACAAATTCGTGCATACACACCCTTTGATAGGGGACTCTCACGTGCGTTTCTAACCGCTTCATAAGATAGTTGGCATTTAACACCGCATATTCAGACACTTCTTTTAAACCTCGCCCCCCTAAGGCACGCAGGTAAGTATACGCCTTTACTACCACAGAAAAGTTACCATTGAAAGCCTTCACCCGACCAATAGACTGGGGTCGATTGTCATCCAGTTTATAATGTTCCCCTTCCTTGGTGACTACGGGCTTTGGCAAGAAGGGGACTAAGATCTCTTTCACACCTACCGGGCCGGCACCAGGCCCGCCACCGCCGTGGGGGGTAGCAAAGGTCTTATGCAAGTTTAAGTGAACTACATCAAAACCCATATCTCCCGGACGGGCATAACCCATGACCGCATTTAAATTAGCCCCATCGTAATAGAGCAAACCACCTGCCGCGTGTACCAGATCAGCAATGTCCTTGATTTTATCTTCGAATAATCCCAGGGTGCTGGGATTGGTTAGCATCAAGGCGGCCACATCAGGACCTATTACTTGTTTTAAGGCCTCAATATCAACATTGCCCCGTTCATCGGACTTCACTTCCACCACTTTAAATCCACAAAGAGCGGCAGTGGCAGGGTTGGTACCATGAGCAGAATCCGGTACGATCACTTTATTACGGCCGGTTTCTCCTCTACTCTCCAAATAGGCTTTGATGATTAACATGCCGGTCAGTTCCCCATGGGCACCGGCCGCCGGTTGCAGCGTAAAGGCATCCATACCCGTGAGTTCGGCTAAATCCTGCTGGGTTTCGTACATGAGTTGCAAAGCACCTTGGGCTAGTTCCTCAGGTTGGTAGGGATGCAAATTAGCAAAGCCCTCCAATGCCGCCGCATCTTCGGCCACCTTGGGATTATACTTCATGGTGCAGGAACCCAGTGGATAAAAACCTACGTCCAAACCAAAATTTAAGCGGGACAGCCGCACAAAGTGACGGACAGCATCCAATTCGCTAACTTCCGGCAAGGGGGCTTGCCGTTCCCGTAAATATGCCTCCGGCAAAAGTTGATCCAGGGACACCTCGGGTACGTCATTGGCTGCAAAGGTTACTCCCTGGCGTCCTGGAGAACCCAGTTCAAAGATTAATTTTTCGGTCATGAGATAGCCCCCAATCGATCCACCAGCAGATCTATTTCCTGCCGGCTTCTTTTCTCGGTTACGCATAATAGCATGTGCCCAGCCAGTTCAGGGTAGTAACGCCCTAAATCAAAACCGCCCATGATATTGTGTTTTAGCAGTTCTTGATTAATTTTCTCAGGAGCTATCGGTGTCTTGATAACAAACTCTTTAAAGGTTGGGCCTGACCAAACTTCGTAACCAGGTAGCTTAGCCAGCAGGTTTTTGGCATAGGCCGCCTTCTGGAGGCATTGCTCTGCCACTGTCGTTAATCCCTGCCTACCGATAAGACTGATATAAACAGTTGATGCCAGAGCACAGAGAGCCTGATTGGAACAAATATTAGAGGTAGCCTTATCTCGCCGAATATGCTGCTCCCGTGCTTGCAAGGTTAAGACAAAGGCCCGTTTGCCGTCAACATCCACGGTTTGCCCCACGATACGTCCGGGCATTTTTCTTAGATATTTTTCTTTACAGGCTAAAAAACCAAGGTAAGGACCCCCGTAGGAAAGAGGCAACCCCATAGACTGACCCTCTCCCACCACAATATCTGCCCCGCATTGTCCTGGGGCTTTTAGTAAGCCCAAAGCAATGGGATCGGCACAAACCACCAGCAAGGCCCCCACTGCGTGGGCTGCCTCTGCCAGCTTAGTCAGGTCTTCTATACCGCCAAAAAAGGTAGGATACTGTACTAACAGAGCAGCGGTATTTTTATCTAATAAGGCTACTGCATCCTCCAGAGAGGTTACCCCTTCTAGGTAAGGGGCCTCTACCAGATTAATACCGGGTCCGTAGAGGTACGTCTTTACCACATCCCGATATTCTGGATGAACAGCCGAGGAAATTACTACCCGGTGCCGCTTAGTGGCTGCACAAGCCATCAGCGCTGCCTCGGCCAGGGCACTGGCCCCGTCATACATGGAAGCATTGGCAGCATCCATGTCCGTCAGCAAACGAATCACACTTTGATATTCATAGATAGACTGGAGAACTCCCTGGCTGATCTCTGGTTGGTAGGGCGTATAAGCGGTATAAAATTCTGCCCGCCCTAAGATATGCTTTACCGCACTGGGGACATAATGATCATAGGCACCTGCTCCTAAAAAACAAATGCTTTCCTCCACGCCCGTGTTCTGCTTGGCTAAGGAGGCCAGATGTCTGGCGAGATCCCGTTCGGCCAGACCCCCAGCCACCCTTAGTTCACGGTTAAGCCTGATATCCGGGGGAATATCTTGAAATAGCTGATCTGTGTGCTCAATGCCAATGAACTCCAACATCTGTTGTCGTTCAGCATCGGTATGGGGAATGAATCTCACGCTTACCTACCTTCTTCCCTTAGGCTTCTTCCACCATCTTTTGATATTGTTCGGCATCCATTAAGTTATCCAACTGAGACACATCGGATATTTCTACCACAATCATCCAACCCTGACCATAAGGCTCCCGATTAACCAATTCAGGAGAGTCTGCTAAGGCTTCATTTACTTCTACCACCTTACCACTTACCGGTGCATAGAGGTCGCTGGCAGTTTTCACAGATTCTACTACACCGAAGGTATCTTCTACTTCCAGGCTTTCTCCCACCGAGGGTAGTTCAACGAAAACGATATCTCCTAAAGAATCCTGGGCAAAATCGGTAATTCCTATCACCACTCTGTTTCCTTCTACTCTAATCCATTCATGCTCTTTACTGTACTTTAAATCAGCTTCTAATTTCATAACTTATACCTCCCGTTTGTAAAATGGTTTTGGTACTATACACGCTTTGACTGGCTTATTGCGAACCATTACATCCACTTCGCTGCCAAGCTCTGCGTACTGAGTCAATACATAGGCCAAGCCAAGATTTTTAGCAAGAGTCGGGGAAAAGGTACCGGACGTTACCCAGCCAATTTCTTGCCCTTCTTTTTGTAGGAGATAGCCCTGACGGGGAATGCCTCGTTCAATCATTTCTAAACCCACCAGCCTATGGCTAATTCCGGCTGCTTTTTCTTTGCTCAGGGCTTCCCGACCAATAAAATCAGGTTTGTTTAGCTTCACTGTCCACCCTAAACCAGCCATCAGGGGTGAGATTTCGTCGGTCAGTTCATGTCCGTAGAGGGCCAAACAAGCTTCAAAGCGCAGGGTATCCCTGGCTCCCAAACCCACTGGTTGAACACCCTCTCCCTGCCCTGCCGTCAGAATAGCCTGCCAAAGAGTTGCTGCATGCTCGGAGGGAAAATACAACTCAAAACCGTCCTCCCCGGTATAGCCTGTACGGGAAATAAGGCATTGTACCCCTTCTACCAGACCGTACACAAAACAAAAATACTTAATTTCATTCAGATTAATAGCGGTAAGCCTTTGTAAAACCTTTTCAGCAGCAGGTCCTTGCAGTGCCAATTGGCAAGTCACTTCAGACACATTTTGTATTGTAACATCCTCTTGGTCCACAGCCTGATTCTGAAGCCAACGATAATCTTTGTCAATGTTAGAAGCATTAACAACCAACAGGTACCGATCGTCCTCCACTTGGTACACCAGTAGGTCATCAATAGTCCCTCCCTCGGGGTTACACAGGGGTGAATATAGAGCACAGCCAGGCTTCAATCGCTCGACATCGTTGGTGATTAGTCTTTGCAGCAGATTTCTGGCACCTACCCCAGTAATTTCGATTTCCCCCATATGGGAAACATCAAATAAACCGGCTGCAGTCCTCACAGCCTGATGTTCTTTCAGTATTCCTTCATACTGAATTGGCATTAGCCAACCGCCAAATTCAACCATTTTAGCCCCGGCGGCTAGGTGAGCATCATAAAGAGGCGTACGCTTCAGTACAGACACACCCTCCACCTCCTTTGTTATAGTATGTTCCGGGTAAGAATTCTTTACTAGAATACAAAAAGGACAGAATTATACCCAAGCTGGTATAACTCTGTCCTTTTAACCTGAAAGATGACCTCTATTCCTAGAGGCTGCCCCTTTGGTGTCCCACACGATTAATCGGTGGGAACTCTCCAGAGTACGTCTGACCGCAGTCCTTTTGCCTGAGAGTTTAAACGGTTACCACAGCACGGTAAGCCCTCGTGCTCCTTCGGCGCCCTCTTTTCGGGTCTCTCCCACAGCCATCATCCGTAAGTATTCAATTGTCCGATAAAGATAAATTTCTGTTACAACTTTAAAAATCCTTGTAAATAAAAAAAAATTTTTCAGATTAGTAAAATTATTAATCCTACACTATCATATGTCGTCAAAATTTGAATCATTGATAAATATTTTTGCCCATCCAGGAAATAATGATATCAGCCCGGTTTTGTCATCCGTAAACTTACCCTATGGATAGCTCCGTCACTCTCTGTGGGTCTTAGAGTACGAAGTTCCTTGGGAGTTTTGATGATAAAAACCTGGTAAAAGAAGCCTCCCTTTCTCGGGGGGGTTTCTTGTTCCTAAGGAGGAGACAACTATGAAGATTAGCCAAGAAGCAACATCTGGAAGACAGCTTAAAAACAAAAAGTCTGGTAAAAAAGAAAAGAAGCCTACACCTATGGATTTATTAAAATTAGAGATTGCTGCAGAACTGGGCCTTAGTGATAAAGTGAAGCAAGAAGGCTGGGGAGGTTTGACCTCTGCCGAATCTGGACGCATCGGAGGTATTATTACACAACGAGCCAAAAGAGGGCTTATTGATTTGCCCGCCCTTAGAAGCACTAGAGTAGAACGGTAATCCTCTAAAAATGCTTTGTGTGATATTGTGAAACGCATGCATCCTCTAGGCCTGGCGCAATTGGCTGCTAATTTTGTGATCACATCAGGGGCTTGTCGTACCTTGATAAACGTAATACACAGAAATCATTTAAAAACAAACAAAAAAAATCCCCCAAAGAAAGGGGGGAAACAAGCAGGCGCGCTTGTTATATATTTATTTAGCAGGTAACCCCACTAAAGCAGTCATCTTTATGATTATCCCTCTGGTATCCCTCCGCTTGCGCTATTTCATCCAATGCATTGGTGGCTAAATCCTCACAAAACAGATCAACTTCCCCACATTCCCGCTCATCCACCGTTTTTAAATAGCGCTTGCATTTATCACATAGATAAACACGGTATTGTTTGTTTTCATCAATAGCAATAAAGGAAGCTTCTGAAGCACCCTTCTCCTCGCAATAAGGACAGCCCAATCGTTCAAAATGCCAATTCATTTCACAACGCCCGCAATATAGCTCACGATGCCCATCTTTACCGGTAAGCTTAGCCAGAGTTGGTTGATCTCCACAAATCGGGCAGTATCCCTTCAGCCAGTTGCTTATTTTAACCTGACTTAGTACCATTTCCCCATATTTCTTTAAAAGAGGTTTAAAGGCATTGGCGGCAATAAACTCCAACAGCCCCGAAGGAGCTTTTAGCTCTTCGGCAACTTTAAAATTTTTGCCCTTCACTCGAAACAAAGATACTATTAATTCTTCCCTTTGCCCCTGGGATAATTCTTCCAAACCTTTTAAAAACTCTTCCGTTACTGGCTTTGGCCCAACCTGCCACCTTTGACAGGCCTTTGCCACCGAGTAAAAATGTGTAAATACACTGGCTGCCTCGATTTCCGGTGGGGCTATAGCCAGGGCCGCTTGGCCCTGGCTCCACTGTTGTGTTTGTTCGGAGTCAAAACTCACTGTAAACTCCAAGGAAGGATTATCTTTTTCCAGATCCATTAGCTCGAGATAAAAATCTGCCAATCTCTTGATGTGATCCCTTGTCTCCATTAGAGCAACTCCTTTGGTATCTGTTTACATACTTGCCTCCTGGTGATTCTGGTGTACTAAAATATTAAAGTTTTCAGCAATAAAGCAGTAAGCTAAACAACCAATGGAGATTAAACCAACACTAACAGCCCATTCCATGATGGAGGGGAAATACCAACCACCAAGGGCGGCAGACATCCCGGTAAACACCACGTTCATGCGGTTGAAAATTAACCCACCGCTGACCAATATACCAAAGGTAATTAAACCCTTCCTTGTATTGCTCATGCCACTAAAAGCGATGCAGACTGGGATAATAACCCCCAAGATAATTTCTGCCAGGAACATATTTCCTTCTAAATTCCCTGCAAAGATCTGGTTAACAACTCCCCTAGCAGCCAGATCATAGAACTTCAGCCCCAGATACAGAATCATAAACACACCGGCTATCCGTACCAATCCACGTAAAACAGAAACTGGCACTTCATGCTTGAAAGCCTTACCCGCCAAGGCTGTTTCAACACAAATCATAGCGGGCCCCACAAAGAAGGAAGACATTAAGAACATTAAACCAATATATGGAGACCACCATAGTGGGTGTAGCTTATCAACCATAATGATATACAGTGCCCCAAGAGAGGACTGGTGCAGGGTGGGGAAAATAATTCCCAAGACCATTAATACAGGCAAGGCCTTTTTAAAGAAATTATGATATTTGGTACCAACCTTTTCGGTGAGGATTTCACCAAATTCCAGTACCTGCACGGTGGTATAACAAGATACACACCAGAAAACTTCAAAGAGTACCGAGGTATGACCCCAGGATACAAAGGGTCGCCAAAAGTTAAACCATTGACCAATATCCATAAACAAACCAGCCATCACTAATAGGTAGCCCAGCAATGAAGTTAACATAGCGCTGCGGGCAATGGCAAGATACTTGTTTCTATGCAGTACGTGCACGATAATGGCCGTACCGTAACCCCCACCTGCCAACGCAACACCGGTCAGAACATCAAAGCCAATCCATAGGCCCCAAGGCCACTGATCATTAAGATTGGTAGCGCTTCCTAAACCAGTAGCCAGTCGGTAAAGCATACATACCACACCGAGGCCAGCCAACAGGATTAATATTTTGCGGGCAGTGGTCATTGTAAATTTCCATTTATAGGCAGCTATTTCTTGAAACAACCCTTTATCTGCCGACATTATTTTCCCCCCCTAATAACCATTTGGTTGCCATTTATCCGTTGCCTACAGGTGAACATCTTTGTTATCGCTTTCGGAAGCGACTTGTTCACGCCGTTTTGTATAATGATACAGAACGGTCAGTAAAGTACCCCACCCCACCGCAATAATCGGTGTATACTTCAGGAAGTCGTGAGAGTACTCGGGTAACGGTCTGGTACCCAGATTGGGACGGAAGCCAAAGTCTTCAAAGGGCACATCGGAAATATATAGCCAGGAAGTTCCACCGGCTTCTTTTTCTCCCAATACCTTTTTGATATAGGAAGGATCACTATTAATTCTGTTCCAGGCCTCTTTTAACAACTCATCCCGCTCACCATAAACGAGGGCCCCGGTTATGCAAGTATCCACACAGGCTGGTGGCTTACCATAGCTTAGGCGATCATATTTATCCTGGGGATCAAAGCAAAATTGGCACTTGGCAATCAACGGGAAGGTCTTCTCCCACTCATACTTAGGAATATCGAAGGGACAAGCCAACATGCAGTAACGGCAACCAACACAAAGATGCGGATGATATATTACTGCACCAGTCTTGGGGTCCTTCTCCAAGGCTTTGGCAAAACATGCTGATACACAAGCAGGGTGTTGGCAATGCATACATTGCTTCTTAGCCGAGCGAATTTTATATTCACCAGCCATTTCCACTACTTTAAATTTGACAACGGTATAGGTATCGCCATCCATATCCGGTGGCCCAGTTAAACCATCTACAAACTCGGGAATTTTAGCAGGTAAATCATTCCATTGTTTGCAGGCTACTTGACAGGCTTTACAGCCGATACATTTTGTTATATCTACAAGCACACCCTTGGCCATTTATTACACCTCCAATAAAAACTTGCTAGTTTCAACTCTTGTTTGCCTTTCTTACATTGCAAAGAAATGCTTTGTATTCCGGTATGTTACTGTTCGGATCACCCACCGAGGGAGTCAAATCATTAGCCGAGGCACCTGTGGCTATACCCATAAAGCCCCAGGAATAAGGCATAGATATCACTTCGGTTTCTTTGCCGTTGACCATTAGCGGCACACAGACACCGTTAACAGCCGCCTTACAGGTGATTTGGCCCCGAACAGATTCCACAATAACATCATCACCATTCTTAACCCCAATTTTTTGAGCTAAACTAGGTGAAATGTTAACAAACATATGAGCTGAAATTTCAGCTAAGGAGGGACAATTCCGGGTGGTTGCACCACTTTGGTAATGTTCTACAAGATGAACAGTAATGGCGACACAGGGATATTTCTCACTACCAATTTCTGCTATTTTACTAAATAAACCGGTTTTAAAGGTAAGTGCCATCGGGTTATTTTGTTGCTGAGAAATAAGATTTCTAAAGGGACTTTCATAGGGTTCATAGTGTTCCGGCAACGGGCCGTCACTTAAGCCTTTAACAGCAAATAAACGTCCATGACCGTCCTCGGACATAATATAGGCATCCACAGCCGACTTCTCCGGTGGCACTGGAATGGGAGGGTCACTGGGATTAGGTGCTGGTTCTGTAGCCTTGAAGTCGGGTACGTCTGGGATTACCCATTTGCCCGCCAGTACATCCCATCTGGCATAGGGCTTCTGGGGATTCCAGGGATTGCCCGCAGGGTCGGCGGAACAACGGTTATAAGCAATACGACGGTTAGCTGGCCAAGAAAAGGCATATTGCGGGAATACACCCATGCCAGAGGGGTCTTTGTTAATCCGGCGTTTGCAAGCCGGCACCTTGGCATCTTTATCCTCAAACCAATAGCCACTGAGACACCAGTTACCACAAGCAGTGGAACCATCCGCTGCTAACTTAGCAAAACCCGACAGTACATTGCCGGTGGCAACCTCATAGCCGTTAATTTCTTTAGCTACCTTGGCAATATCCGGTTCTTCCTCACCCGGTAGATCATAATCCCAGGTCATATTTAATACTGGATCGGGGAATTTACCGCCCTTTTGATATTCTTTGCGAATGGTATTAAATAAGTTGTAGAACATCCAAAGATCGGATTTAGCTTCCCCAGGCGGATTTACAGCCTTATAACGCCACTGCATCCAACGCCCGGCATTGGTAACCGAGCCTTCCTTTTCAAAGGACATGGCCGCCGGCAAAAGGAATACTTCGGTCTTGATCTTACTTGGATCAGCCCCTGGCCGTTTCCAGAACGCCGCTGTTTCAATTTCAAAAATATCATAAACCACCAGCCATTCCAGGTTTTCCATGGCTTGGTTGGCTTGGATCGTGGAGGGCCCGCCAACGGAGGGGTTCTGACCGGCTACAAAAAAGCCCTTTACTTCACCTTTTTCCATGTAATTGAATAAACTCATGTAGGAACGGTTCTTTCCGTCATGTTTAGGCAGCCAATCATAACAAAAATCATTTTCTGGGGTTGCTTTATCCCCGTACCAAGCCTTTAACTGACTGACTAAAAACTTAGGTTTATTAGACCAATATCCCGTGGGGGTTTCTTTTTCAATATACTCCGCCAATGTTTTGTGTTTATTGGCGTAAACCATACCCAGGTAACCGGGTAGATTGCCATGCAGCATAGCCATATCAGTGGAGCCCTGAACGTTTTGTTCACCACGCTGAGCATTGACACCACCGCCGGGAATACCCATATTACCAAGAAGCAACTGCAATACACAAAGTGCTCTGGCATTTTGTGTACCAACAGAGTGCATAGTTATGCCCATACCATAGATAACACAGCCTGCTTTATCCCGTTTGCCACTGGAAGCATACATTTCACAGACCTTTCTGTATGTATCTTCCGGTGTACCAGTAATTTGACAGACAGTTTTAATATCATAACGACTTACATGCTTCTTGAGAATTTGGAAAACACAATTGGGATCTTGTAAGGTGGGATCCTTTTTGATGACATCGCCATCCTTTTGATATTGCCAGGTGGCGGTATCATAACTTAGTTTACCATCAATATCTGTAAAGCCTGAGAAGATACCATCTTCGCATTTATAGTCGGGATGGATTAAAAAGCTGGCATTGGTATAATTGAGCACATAGTCTTTAAACCAAAGATCATTCTCAATGATATAATTCATCATGCCATTAATGAATGCAATATCGGTACCAGGCCGTAGCCGTGCATGGACATGACACATGCTAGCTGATTTACTAACCCTTGGGTCAACGGCAATGAGTTTGGCACCTTTTTCCTTGGCTTTCATGGCCCATTTCATGCCCATGGGGTGATTTTCTGCAGTATTTGAGCCAATGATTAAAACTACATCGGCATTTCTATAATCAACAAAGTGATTGGTCATAATTCCGCGTCCGAAACTGGGAGCCAGACCGGCTACCGTGGACGAGTGTCAGAGTCGGGCACAGTGTTCAATATTAAGCATGCCCAAGGCTCGGTACATTTTGTGCAAGAGGTAAATCTCTTCATTATCAAGGGCTGCTGCACCAACGTGAGCCATGGCAGTTGTCCTGTTGACAGTTACGCCATGCTCATCCTTCTCCACAAAGGATTCATCACGGGTTTTCTTAACTCTCTGAGCAATTTCAGCCATAACCCAGTCCCAGCTTTTCTCTTCCCATTTACTACTACCGGGAGCACGGTAAAGGGGTTTGGTAACCCGCAGTCTGTTAGATTCACGGTTTCTTTTTTTGTTGATAACAGTATTTCCTTCAATGATGCCGTTTCCCTTAGGGCAAATGGTTCCGGCATTAACTGGATGGTCCGGGTAACCTTCAGAAAAGACTAAACGATCTTCTTCGTTAGAATACAGCAATAGGCCGCAACCGCAGCCACAGAAACAACATATAGAATAGGTTTCTTTAACTTTTCTTATTTTGGCAGGTAGTTTTTCTCCGGTAATCTTACCCTGGGACTCTCCGGCTAGGGCAGGAGTAGCTACCAAAGCTAACCCGGTAGTTCCAAGGCTTATATTTTTTAAAAAATCGCGCCTATTCATCTTCCGCATGATGTACTATCCTCCCTTGTATATATGGGATTCAAAATTAGTTTTGAAACATCTATTTGAAACATCACTAATTGGGCCGGACTTTTTAAACCCACCCCTCCTTCTTTAAATTTACCCTCAGGAGCGCAGTTTAAATTTATCCTGCAACAAGTCTGCAACTCCTGGTGCATCATCAAGTTGGAAAACTGGTACACCTATACTCCAGGGTATATCACTTACCAACCCAATTAGTTCATCCGGAGTACACAAAAGTTCTGTGCCTCTCTCGGAACGACTGATTTCAATTTTAGGTTTATTCGATCTTTTATAACCCTCCGTAATGATAATATCCGTATCATCACTAACTATTTCTGCAATCTGATCCAAGTTTAATTCCTCAAAAACCCTTGTGATCATGGCCATTTTTTGAGGTGAAGATATGACCACCGTATCTGCACCAGCTTGGGAATGGCGCCAGGTATCCTTGCCTGGTTTATCAATGTCAAAGCCATGGACATCGTGTTTTATTGTACACACCTTGATATTTCTGTACTTTAGCTCTTTAATTAGTTTTTCTATAAAGGTTGTTTTGCCAGCGTCTGATTTTCCTACAACTGACACCATGGGAATATTTGCCATTTACCCACCTCCTACCTATTTAAAAATTTAAAATATTATGAATTATTGGAATATAAAAATACTATAAAATATAATTAGGCGACAACAATATGACTTTTACTTCTTCACCAATATTTAGTGGGCCCTTGCCCCCAGGGATATCAATAAGTGCATTGCATTGCAACATTGATTTTAAAGCCCCCGGACTCTGCGTGCCACTGGGCACAGCATGATAATAACCGTTTTTCCAGTAAACATTTGCCCGCAGCATGCGTCGTTGCTTGCTTTTTTTCGTAAAGGGTTCCTCCATAATAGCCGTTACATGGGGTAAATTTACCTGTTGCAAGCCACTTATTTTTTGTAAAACAGGTCTAATCAACATATAAAAAGTAATCATAGCTGCTGCAGGATTTCCAGATAGGCCAATGATCAAACGACCATTTTTCTCACCGCAGACAACTGGAGTTCCCGGTTTTATATTTACTTTCCAAAAAAGGGTGTTAGCCCCACTTATGGCTATGGATTCTTTGACATAATCTCTTTTGCCTACCGATACCCCGCCTGTGGTAATGACCATATCATTTTCCTGTAAGCAACTATCCAGCAAAAAAGCTATCTGGTTCTTATCATCAACAGTGTTCCTATAGGGAACCGGCATTCCCCCTGCCTCCGTTATCTGAGCAGAAATTGCGTAGAGATTACTGTTGTATATTTTCCCTGGCGTCCTGGGTTCACCAATCCCTACTAATTCGTCACCAATGGATAAGGCTGCTACTTTAGGCCTTTTAAAAACCTTTACATTTTTTCTTCCTAAAGAAGCTAATAAGCCTATAACGGCAGGAGTAATCAGCATCCCTTGGGAAAGGATCTGCTCCCCTTCGAGAACATCGTCGCCTTGGTTGATAAAATTATCACCCGGTTTAAGTTGAGAAAATAGTAAAACGTCGTCTTCTGCCAGTTGCGTATCTTCTATTTTTATTACGGCATTGGCACCAGAGGGAATTGGCGCACCAGTAGCGATGGCAGCAGCTTCTCCAGATACTATGGGTTTTAACGGCAAATCACCTGCAAAGATATTTTGACTTACCTTAAGGCGGATTGGCTGTTCTTTGCTGGCATGAATTGTATCTTCGGCCATAACAGCATATCCATCCAGGGGAGACCTATTAAAAGGAGGAAGGGGAAAACTGGTAGTAATATTCTCATTTAAAACTCGTCCCAAGGCATCAACTATATCAATTTCATCAAAACCAATCGGTTTTGTATACTTCATCAAGATGGCTACTGCTTCTTCAAGTGGTATTTCCCTGTACATTTTAGCTCTCCCATTTACTTTCTTAATTTATTAAAACTAGGAATACTAACTTCATAAACTAATTAACTAAATATTTTTTGGATGAGCCATGTATCTTCTACTACTGTTTTTCTAAAACCCTTGTCAGAAAACTTAAAATTTGTTACTATCAGTAAGAAAAATGTTTAATATTTAAAATAGAATAAGTATATTTAATGTGTAGTGGTTTTTTAACTGCTTGGTTCTTTATTTTTATTTTTTGGTTTTTTGTGTCACTTATCCAAAATTATCTTAAAAATGCTTTTTTTACCCTCTCCTTTCCCACTAAAATTATTGATTCAATTGGCATTTTTAACCTTAATAGTTAACGTCAGTATAATGCTTCTGAGACACCAAGTCAACAGCAATGTGCTTCCAAGAATCGACGTTATTAATAAATACTTCTGAGAAGGAATGTATATGAGTATTTCAGAGAGATTTAAATTATTAAGAGATACCCTTGGCTTAACCCAGTCTCTGATGGCTCAGGACTTGGGCATAGATAGAAGTCATGTTGGGAATATTGAAAGTGCCTCAAAAAAGGCTTCTGATTCCTTACTAAAACATATTTGTGTTCGGTATGGTGTCTCAGAATCATGGCTGAGAAACGGCGAAGGGGAGATGTTTACATCTCCCGAGGAAAGAATTACGAAATTGGTAGAACAACTAAATAGCCAGCCATCCATAAGTTCTTATTACAATTATCTAGTTAACCATAAACTGCCTCTGCAAAATAGTTTGCCGGAACACCTGCAAACACAGGCTGAGTTGTTAGAGGAAAAAAAGGAAGTCATTAGGAAGGAACTTGAGGGGCGGTGGGAAAAATCCACCGGAACTGTGACAAAGACACCAGCAGGTACCTCTTCGGTTGTCCAACAACTACCCTCTGGTGACATAGAAGAACTCGAAGAAATGAAACAAATACTCGAAGACCTATTTAACGCTGGCACCTCTTACAGAGAATGGGCAAAAATACAATTTAAACATGCTTTTCCGGAAAAAGTGGTTGCTCAAGCCCGAACTCAATCACCGTGAGGGAACCAAAAATAAACCACATAGAGATAAACGCTAATCAGGCCAACATCGAGCTAGAAAAAGACTAGCACGGGTATTGGCCTGATTAGCATTTATCTTCTAGGATGACAGATACTCAGTACCTTCTATTCTTTTAAGCGCATTTTCTTTTTCCTGCTTTAATAGATCCACTAAAATACCCAAAGTATTAAAAAAATCATTTGACAATGGTTTCCCTGCCGCATTACAAACTAGCTCATTAGTAACGTTAATAATATTTCTGTGCACCACATCGTGCTCAATCAGTGTCGCCATATCTGCAATAACTAAGGACAAAGTTAAAATAGCATCCGTATCACTAATCTTTGTTGTCATCCCATCGCCTCCGACCACAAAGTTAAGTCTTGCTATAGTTTAATGATTACATGTCTAAACAATAAAAAAGCCGGCATATGCGCCTAAAGAAAGCAGCATAAACCAACCCTACCTAACAAGGCGGAATAATGCGCTCTCCTTTCCAAAGGGAGGCTAACCCGTTTCCCGATTAACCCTATACGGCCATAGCACCATCACAACAGTATTAGGTATTATGGCTCGGAGAACTTTATCTTTATATACAAAAAAAACCGCATAAAGTGCGGTTAAAGGTATGTTTAATAAACCTACCATCCTTTCCACACGGGAGGCACACCCGTTTCCAGGTGAACCCTAACGGCTAAAGAACCATAATCCACTATCACAGGTTCCAAAGCTCGGAGGTAATAACTTTTGCAATTTAAAACTTCTGTACCAAATTTTGTTAGATTGTATTTATTATGCCAAAAAAAATCAGGTATAGCAATGATTACTTTTTGAAAAAAAACAATTATTTGACTAGAATCAATAATTTATCTTTTATTTAGAAAACTGAAAAAGCATTAAAAACGAAAACCCAGCCCCTTGAGGCTGGATTTTTGTTTCTGCTTTACCTAGTAACTATGATGTTCCTTCACTACTCCCGCACAACGGGGACACAGGGAGGTGTGTTCAGTATCTTGACCCACTGCTTCGTGGTACATCCAGCAGCGTTCGCATTTATCGCCTTTAGCCGGGGCTACTAATATAGCCAATTCTAGCTCTTCCGCCTGAACAGCCTCCGCCGGTGCAGCTTTGAGCTGCTGCAGGTTTACTTTGGAAACAATGAACAGAGTGGTTAGCTCATCTGCCATCGGTTGCAAAAGGGCTGCCACTTCGCCGGCGACGTAGAGGTCTACTTTCGCTTCCAGAGCGTTACCGATAACCTTATTTTGGCGAGCCACTTCCAGAGACTTTAGTACCTCTTTGCGGATTTCCTGGAACTTATCCCATTTTTTCTCCAGTTCCACATCCAGATATTCCTCATTTACTTCGGGCATATCCAGTAACTGTACACTGGCTAATCTCTCACCAACTACCGGCATATGTTTGTAAATTTCCTCAGTGGTAAAAGCCAGTACCGGTGTCAGTAGCCGTACCAACGCATCCAGTGCTTCGTAGAGCACGGTCTGAGCAGCCCGGCGCTCCAGGGAAGCCGGAGGTGCAGTGTACAGGCGATCCTTGATGATATCCAAATAGAAGGCACTGAGATCCACTACACAGTAATTATGAACAGCATGGTAAACAACGTGGAATTCGTAGTTTTCGTAGGCACTAAGCACCCTCTTAATTAACTTGTGCAGTTCCAATAGGGCTACCCGATCCAGTTCGGGCAATTTTTCATAGGCTACCTTATCTTTAGCCGGGTCAAAATCATACAGATTACCCAATAGGAACCGGGCAGTATTTCTGATCTTCCGGTAGGACTCGGTCATCTGTTTGATAATGTTCGGAGATACTGACAGATCACTGCGGTAATCTGCAGAAGAAACCCATAACCGCAGAATATCGGCACCCATTTGGTTAATTACTTTCAAGGGATCTACTACATTCCCCAGGGACTTGGACATTTTGCGTCCCTTTTCATCCACCAGAAAACCATGGGTTAGTACAGCTTTGTAGGGGGGCTTACCCGTAACCGCCACCGAGGTGGACAGGGAAGAGTTAAACCAACCACGGTGCTGATCACTGCCTTCCAAATATAAGTCTGCCGGCCACTGCAGTTCCGGCCACAGCTCGGGCTGATCCAGTACGGCCAAGTGACTGGAGCCGGAATCAAACCAAACATCCATGATGTCGGTTTCTTTACGGAAGTCCTTACCTTTGCCACAGCAGGGGCAGGTGAAACCCGGCGGCACTAATTCGTTGGCTTCTTTGGCAAACCAAATGTCCGAACCATGCTCCTTAAACAATTTCTGAATATGAGCGATGGTTTCTTCGGTAATAATTTCTTTGCCACAGTCGTTACAGTAGAAAATGGGAATAGGCACACCCCAGGTCCTTTGACGAGAGACGCACCAGTCGCCGCGGCCTTCCACCATGTTGTAAATACGGTTCTGGCCCCATTCCGGTACCCATTTAACATTGCGAATGGCATTCAGAGCATCCTGGCGGAAGCCTTCCACCGAAGCAAACCATTGCTCCGTGGCCCGGAAAATAATGGGTTGCTTACAACGCCAGCAGTGGGGGTACTGGTGCTTAATCTGAGCATGTCCCATCAGTGCTTCCCGTTCTTTTAATTCTTCAACAATGGTTTTGTTCGCATCTAGAATAAACTGACCGGCAAACTTGCCGCCCTCGGCAGTGAACTTACCTTTGTTATCTATGGGAGCCAATACCGGCAGGTTATATTTCTTCCCTACGATAAAGTCATCCTCACCATGTCCTGGAGCGGTGTGTACCGCACCGGTACCGGCCTCCAGAGTAACATGGTCGCCTAAGATAATCAGGGAGTCACGCTCCACAAAGGGATGGTGACAAACCACCCGGTCCAGTTGTTCCCCTTTATAAGTGGCCAAAACTTCTGCTTCTTCTGTTTCCATTACCTTCTTAAAGGCTGCCAGCAATTCTTTGGCTACTACTACTTTCTGCCCCTTCACCAGCGCTAAAACGTACTCAAATTCCGGGTGTACACTAATGGCTACGTTGGCAGGCAAGGTCCAGGGAGTGGTGGTCCAAATAACCACCGCTGCATCTTCGGGCAGCATACCCTTGCCATCTTTAACCGCGAATTTTACATAAATAGACGGTGAGGTCTTGTCAGCATACTCCACTTCCGCTTCGGCCAGAGCCGTTTCGCAACTGGCACACCAGTAAACCGGTTTTAAGCCTTTATAGATGTAGCCCTTCTTGGCCATTTCACCAAATACACGAATCTGAGTGGCTTCGTACTGAGGCAGTAAGGTAATGTAGGGGCGCGCCCAGTCTCCCCGTACACCCAAACGCTGAAATTCTTCACTTTGAATATTGACAAACTCCAAGGCATACTCTTTGCACTTTTTGCGAAACTCCACCGAATCAATCTGGTGACGGTTAATACCCAATTGCTTGATGGCCTGTTGTTCAATGGGTAGGCCATGGGTATCCCAGCCTGGGATATAGGGGGAGTCGTAACCACTCATGGAGCGGTACTTAACAATCATATCCTTTAGAACTTTATTCAAGGTATGCCCTAGGTGAATATGCCCGTTGGCATAAGGAGGACCGTCGTGCAGAATGTACTTGGTCTTGCCTTGGTTCTTCTCCTGAACCTTATTGTACAGATCCATCTCTTGCCAATGTTTTAAGATTTCCGGTTCCCTTTGGGGTAGATTGCCCCGCATGGGAAACTCGGTTTGGGGCAAATTTAAGGTTTTGCTGTAATCCAATATCGTTCACTCCTGACGTTTGTTTATGCAAAATAAAAAACCCGTCCCTAAAAAGGGACGAGTTGATAACCCGCGGTACCACCCTCATGAACAGACAAAAACCTGAACACTCGATACACCTTTAACGTCGATGTTAACGGCCAAACTTACTCCCCTAATCCAGGGTTTCAGTAGGCACCTCCCGGGTGATCTTCAAAGGATGGTTCTGGCCCGGCTTGCACCAATCCCGGACTCTCTGTACAGACTCCCACCAATTTACTTTCCCGTTCACAGGAGATAAGCATATTTAAACGTCATTATTATATCCAAATCTGACACAAAGGTCAACATTTCTTAGAAGAACTGGCTTGCGCCAAGCCTTTAGACACCGGCGGAAGCTTAGTTTGCCCTTATGCATATTGGAAAACTTGTACTTTCCGATATGCTTAAAAACAGTCAGACTTGCCGGTATTCTATCTAGGCGCTTTCCTTCTCGCCACTTTCTTTCTCAGTCACGTCCAGGTTTCCCTCAACCATTGAAAGCTGCGCCTCTAAAAATGCTTTAAACTTTACCTTAAAGACCTGGGCTTGTTTCTCCAGTCCGCGGTATTCATCCAGGATAGCACCCACTCGCTCATCGGCTATTTTTAGCATTTCTTCTGCTTTGCGAGAAGCATCGTTGACCAGCCGCTCTGCCTCTTCCTCAGCCTTTTGCTTCATGGCCTTAGCCGAAGCTTCCGCCTGCTCTAACATCATTTTTGACTCTTTTTCAGCATTACCACGCATGTCTTCGGCACCTTTTTGGGCCATGACCAATGTCCTTTGTAACGCATCCTCCAGATCCCGGTAGTGAACAATGCTTTCCTCACTCTTGGACAAACGTTCTTTGAGCTCGTGGTTCTCCACATAAAGTTTTTCGTAATTTTCTTTAATTTTTTGGACCCAGGCATCTACCTGCTTTACATCGTAGCCACGCAGGGCCTTGGTAAATTCCCTGGTTTGAATTTCTAAGGGCGTTAATACAGACATCTGAAAAACACCTCCGGTTATACCACTTTGCTGCCATTTTATACTGTTTTTATTTTAAAAGGTGGACAAATATTTGTCCAAAATATAGGAAAACAGTATCTACGAATCCACTTTAAGGGACCTTATTTAATGTGAATTCGTATTACAAATATCTTTTTAATACTATACCTATTCGGCCACTTTTGGTGTTTCCTTTAACCTCCGCCACCTCAACTCTGCCACGCCCTCGCATCGAAAGCATATCTCCTGCCTTGAGCTGTGCGGCCACATCTGAGCAACTCTGCCAGTTGATACTCAGTTTTTCTGAGAGAATTTCTCTGGCAATACGGCTGCGGGAAGTACCAAAGCCCGCTGCCGCTATGGCGTCTAACCGCAAAGAAGCTACGGTGGTACTGATTTCCTTCACTTTTAAGTCTGATAACGTAAGCTCTGCGGCTGTTATTTCCCTTACTTCCACTTTTACTTTGTGTACCTTGGTTAGATTGGCCCTAAGATAGGCTACCACTTCATCCGTAGCTGCCACCTGGCAACCTTGCTCGGTGACGATGAGATCTCCTATCAGTTCTCTTTTGATACCCAGACCTAGAATGGAACCTAAAAAGTCGCGGTGGTTTACCTTAACCAGCTTAAAATTACCTTCCACCGCCAGTAAGGAAATCCGAAAATCCACTTCAGACTCGTCTAAATAACTTGGAAAAATGGCTGTACGAACTCTCTCAGCGGCATCATATCCGCCAAAGGTGGCAAAATCCAACTCGGGAATACGTTCCAGCATAGAAATGATCAGACCCGTATGATACGGGTCATAAAAATTAGTGATGATTGGACAGTGCTGCTTGAGAACCCTTTCAACGCTGTCCAGAACCTTGGCCAGCAATGCCTTTTCCTCTGGATCGTTGAGGTGATGTAAGAAAGACTGGCGGTTCAGTTTCATTTATCTCACCAAGCCAAAGATTAAGTTCTGAATCATCCGTAACACTAGGAAAGCAACAATCGGAGAAATATCTACCATGCCCAAAGGTGGGATAATTCTTCTAAAGATGTTAAGATAAGGATCCGTGGTCTCATACAAAAAGCGAACCACCGAATTGTGAGGATTATGCGGAAACCAGGACAACAAAATCCTGGCTAGCAGCATCATCTCATAAACCCAAAAAGCAATGTTAAGAAAGGAAATGATGTTATACATGCTTCAACCCCGTTCTATTCTTATTGTGACTTAGCCCAGGAAAAAATGCTTTTCTCTTTATACTCTCTCCTGGTTTCATTGGCAATGTCTATGTTATTAGGTACAAAAAGAAAAATATTTTGACCCACCTTTTCCATATTACCGCTTAAGGCAAAGGTTGTCCCACTGACAAAATCAACAATGCGCCGGGCTTGCTCGGCACCGGCCTTTTCCAAGTTAACCACCACGGCCCGACGGTTTTTCAGATTATCGGCAATATTTTGGGCCTCATCAAAGGAAGCAGGCTCACAGACCACCACTCGAAACTGCCGTCCGGTATGCAGACTTACCACGGGAGCGTTTTTACGCGTGGTTTGTGGTTGTACTTCATTTCTTTCGAATTCCTTTTCCTCCTTTGATTCCTCCACATCATCAAAACCCATCATGGCTAGCATCTTATCAAACATCCCTATGGCCATAAGTATCCCTCCTTATTTCCGGCTGCCAAAGATTGCTGTACCAATTCTTATCATGGTGGAACCCTCCTCTAGGGCTACAGCAAAATCATTGCTCATCCCCATCGAAAGTTGTTCCATCCTTACACCGGGGATTTCCCTTAGGCCGTAGGAGATATTTCTTAATTGTTTGAACACCGGCCTTACTTCCTCTGGATTCTCTACATAGGGTGCAATGGTCATTAGCCCCCGAATAGAGATACCCGGTAAAGTTGCTGCTTCGGTAATAAACTCTCTCACTTCCGGTACCGCGAGACCAAATTTGGTTTCTTCGCCTGCCACATTTACTTGCACCAAAGTTGGTATGATGATCCCTGCTTCCCTGGCTCGTCGATCCAGTTCCAGTGCTAAAGACCAGCGATCCAGTGAATGAACCATGACAACCTTACCCACAATGTATTTAACTTTATTGGTCTGTAGATGTCCTATCAGATGCCAGTGGGCTCCTTCTACCAAAGGATGCTTGTCCATTAGTTCTTGTACCCGGTTCTCACCTAAATCAACCAAGCCTGCAGCAACAGCTTCTCTGGCTTTATCTGCAGTCATATTCTTACTAACCGCAATCAGCTTAATGTCATTCGGATTTCTGCCAGCTTTCTCGGCACTTCTGGCAATTTGTTCTTTGATCAAAGTAATATTTTGATTTATGCTCAAGTTTTCTCCCGCCTTATTGTATCCTGTCTCCCTCCCGTGCGTACTCAGGGTTTACAATATAGCGTACGCCGGGTTGGATATCTTGTCCATTTACCTGTACTTTTCCTGCCATACGGCTTTTTATCTCTACGGGAACCCAACGGACCATACTCTTCCAGAGGATATATAAACCTGGGCTATTATCCTTAGACACCAGGGATGCTTCATCCACCAGCAGGCCCTCTAATTCACCGATTACCAACTGAAAATCAATTTTACGTTGATGCATAATTTCATCGGGATAATTTTTCAATATTAATAGCATCCCCGGCTGCTCATTAGAAATCAGCTTATCTACTTTGGCCTCTAACAGATGTTGTTGCCAATGTACCTTAACACCGGAATCTTTTTTAGCCTCAATTTTACTAAGTTGTTCTTTGGTGACATGGCCATAGACGTAAATCGGTGCCAGATTATCAATAACCTTGGCCACTACTTGTCCCTTTTCCACCACAGTAGGGGGAACACCATTACCGTTACTATTTATTTTATCCAAAGATGGGATTTGTACAATGTCAATATTGCCAGGAATGAGAATATTTTCAAAACCATCCACATGCGTACATAGCATTCCACTGGTAGTTGATTTTACTGTATAGGTTCTGGCACCGGAAGCCGACTCCAAATCGGAAGCACTCAGTATCCCAAGCTGAGTCCCGGCTTTAACCCTTTCCCCGTCAGATACAGTAAATTTCATGCTCCCCTTTAAGGGTAAGGAGATCGGGTATTCCTGCTTAATTAAAACTCCCTGTATAGAAAACTCCTGTCTCACAACACTTGACTGCAAAGTTTGAATTTCCAGCAGTTGATGAAAAATTAGAGTTTTGATACCAAGCACCAGATACCACAATGAGCACAGCAAGACGGTGGCAAATAGGAGACCAAAAAATAACAACCGACCTTTTTTGACAACCCGTTTTTTTCTGGGTCTCCTTTGCCTTTCCTCATATGAAAAATTTTCTGTCATGACTACACCTGCCTTGTATTACCATAAAAGGCTTCGACAGGTAGTAGATGAATTCCTTTGTAAAAAAAACGCCCTTTAAGGCGTTTTTAAACTTTCGTCCATTTTCTTCTCGTTTAGTTTAGTTCTTTCCATTCTCCGGTTGCTTGAAAGATCACCGCTTCCCCAATATTTGTGGCATGATCGGCAATGCGCTCCAGGAATCTGGCCACAAACAATAAATAGGTTGCCTGACCAATGGTATCAGGATCTCTTTTCATAAAGGAAACTAAGTGCTTGTAAGTTTGGTGGTAAATATGATCTACCTCATCGTCTGCCTCACACATTTCTCTGGCTTTATCAGGATCGTTGTGCACATAAGCATCCAACCCATCTCTAACCATTTGCTGTGCCAGTTTGGCCATGGCGGTAATACTCACCAGGGGTTTAATCAGCTTCTCATCCACTAGGCACATGGTAACCCTGGCAATATCCACCGAGTGGTCTGCCATCCGCTCTAAACTTATAATAATGCGGATACCTGTGATTAAAATACGTAAATCCTTCGCCATCGGCTGCTGGGTAGCAATAATTTTGATGATTTTATCTTCAATTTGAAAACGCTGTTCATCTACCAGATCATCCCCCTCGATGACTTCACCCGCTAAGATGGGGTCCTGGGTAGCTAAGGATTTTACTGCATTATAAATCAATTTTTCCACGACACTGGCCATGCGCAGAACATCCTGCTGCAGATCCGCAAGTGCTTTATCAAAGGATTGACGGGTGGACAAGTTTGAAACCCCCTTACTGTCATCAAGAGTTTTCTAACCAAAACGACCGGTAATATAATCTTCCGTACGTTTATCCCGAGGGCCGGTAAAGATTAGCTCGGTATCACCAAACTCAACCAACTCACCATTCAAGAAAAATGCTGTGGTATCGGAAACCCGTGCGGCCTGCTGCATGTTATGAGTTACAATCACAATGGTATATTTACTCTTTAGTTCCCGAATTAATTCTTCTACCTTTAAAGTAGAAATGGGGTCTAAGGCGGAAGTTGGCTCATCCATCAATAAAATTTCCGGTTCTACCGCCAACAACCTGGCAATGCAAAGTCGCTGCTGTTGACCACCGGATAGCCCCAAGGCCGGCTTGTGGAGGCGATCCTTAACCTCTTCCCAAAGAGCTGCGGCTTGCAAGCTGCTTTCCACTATTTGGTCTAATAAACGTCGATTCCTCTGACCATGGATTTTGGGTCCGTAAGCAATATTTTCATAAATCGTCATGGGAAAGGGATTGGGACGTTGGAATACCATTCCCACCTTTTTCCGCAGGGCCACTACATCCACTGCCGGTTGGTAAAGATCTTCACCATCTAACAAAATCTGTCCCTCTACCCGCACACCCTCAATTAAGTCATTCATTCTATTTAAAGTACGTAAAAAGGTGGACTTACCACATCCCGAAGGTCCGATCAGTGCAGTCACATGCCTTTCTTCAATGTCTAGGTTTATCTTGTTCAATGCCTGCATTTCTCGGTAATATAGGTTTAAACCTTTTGCTGTGATTTTATACGCCACCGTGTTACCCCCTATATGAACAAACCCATCATTTCGCATTGCCTCAAGTGTAACAACATCATGTTATCCCTTTGTTGTCACAATGTTAAAATCCTGTTAATAAACAGACTGCTGTTACTTAGATCTTCAACCAACGGTTAGCTCCACTTTCAGAAAGCATAAGAAAAACTACGGCTTCCGCCTGCGTCAAAAACTTGGCGCAAGCCAAGTTTTGTCTACTCTAAAGGCAAGGTAAAATAAAAGGTACTTCCTTCCTGGCTGCTGGTTGCTTTTATTTTCCCCCCATGAGCTTCCACAATATGCTTGGAAATGGACAAACCAAGGCCAGTCCCCCCCATTTCGCGGCTTCTGGCTTTATCCACTCGATAGAACCGCTCAAAGACCCTGGGCAGGCTCTCCTCCGGAATGCCAATACCCGTGTCAGAGACAGTTACGGTGATTGAATGCTGATTAAAGGTCACTTCAACGTTAACCTTCCCACCTGTCAGGGTATATTTAATGGCATTATCCACTAGGTTGACGATCACTTGGGATAAAAACCCGAAATCTCCCGGAACCGGTGGCAAATCGCTGGGAATGACTTCGGTCAATTCGATATTTTTATCCTGGGCCAAGCCTTCAAACATCTTGATGGTGTTATGAATACTATCAGCTAAATCAACCGGCTGCTTGTGTAGGATGGTACGCCGATCTTCCAAACGGGAGAGCTTTAACAAATCATCGATCAAATTAGCCAATCGCTTGCCTTCTGTATGAATGATCTCTAAAAAGTTTTTCGCAACGTGGGGTTGTTCCATCGCACCATCCAACAAAGTTTCCACAAACCCGTTAATGGAAGTTAACGGTGTCCGCAGTTCGTGGGAAACGTTGGCCGCAAACTCTGTTCTCATTTGCTCTAATTTTCTTCTTTCGGTCACATCTGTAAGCAGACCCACCACGCCCATTTTTTTATGCTGAACACCCTTCAAGGGGGATATTTGTACCCTAAATAGCCGGGGTTCCGGGGTAAGTACTTGCAACTCGTTGTTTAACACCGGCTGCATATCCTGCAAAGCACGGATAAAAAGCTGCTCCAGTTCGTGATTGCGGATTACTTTAATTAACTCAGTGCCAATCCAAGATTCTTCCTTAATATCAAAAATGCTTTCCACCACCGGGTTAATTAAAATAACCCTGCCATTTTTATCCAGAGCAATCACACCATCGGCCATACTGTTTAAAATAGCTCTGGCACGGTTGCGTTCCTCTGTAATCAGAAAGAGGTTTTTGCGCAATTGCCGTGCCATGTAGTTAATACTCCAGGCCAGTTCGTCCAGCTCGTGTTCACCCTGCACCCGGATTTCCGTATCTAATACCCCCCCGGCCATCTCCTGAGCCGCTGAGGTAATTTGTTCCACCGGAGTAATTAAACGCCTGGCTGTCAGCCAAGCCAGAAAGACTGTTGCCCAAAAAGAGCCCAACAGTACCGTTAAAAGATTTACCAAACCCCATCGATGAAAAAGGGTCAGCAAAATAAAGATGCCAAACAGCAATACATAACTACCAATGGCACGCTGACGAATGCTCGTAAGCATTTGATTCTTAGACCTCCTTAAAGCGGTAACCAACACCTCGCACCGTATCAATCAGCTGTGGTGCCTCAGGAATCTGCTCTAGTTTCTGGCGTATGTGTCTGATATGTACATCCACGGTTCTGGAATCGCCGGAAAAATCATACCCCCAGATTTGCTCTAAGAGAAAATCCCGGGTAAATACCTTGCCCGGATTGCTGGCCAAATAACGCAGCAATTCAAATTCCTTCGGGGTAAGATCTTGCTTGATGCCATTGTAGGACACCACAAAACGATCCGGATCAATAATCAATTTACCAATAACGACTCTCCCCGGTTCTTCGGAAACCTGATGATCCACCGTTTGACGCCGCAGCCGAGCCTTCACTCTGGCAATGAGTTCCCTGGGACTAAAGGGCTTCGTAATGTAATCATCCGCTCCCATCTCCAGCCCCAGTACTTTATCCAACTCTTCTCCCCGGGCACTAAGCATGATAATGGGGATGGCCCGGGTAGTAGGATCCTGCTGCAATGACCGGCATACCGAAAAGCCATCCTGTCCGGGAAGCATGACGTCCAGCACAATAATATCCGGTGTCTCTTTCCTGGCAATTTCCAAAGCCATGTTGCCATCAGCAGCCTGCAGTACCTGAAAACCCTCTTTTTCCAGATTAAATCTCACCAGTTCGCGAATGGGTTGTTCATCGTCCACAATGAGAATTTTGGGCATCTTCTAGCCTCCCTTTATCATGATGAGAGACGCCATCCGTCCGGTCTTTCCCTGATCTGCCCGGTAAGAAAATAACTCCTTATGACGGCAGGACGTACAAAGATTTGCCACCGTAATATGCTTCTCCAACACACCGGCAGCCAGTAAAATTTTACGATTGGTTTCCCATAAATTTAACTGCCAGCGATCGGTACCGGCTGGCGTAAGTAATTCTTGCCAGTAGGAAAAATTCTTTTCTAAGGCTTGCTGTACAGGTACGTCCACTTGGTAACAGCAAGGCCCAATAGAGGGACCTATGGCTGCCAAAATATCGGCTGGATTAGAGCCGTATACTTCACTCATGCGAGCTACCGTCTTGCCGGCAATGCCCTGGACGGTACCCCGCCAACCTGCGTGGGCCAAGCCCACACAGGTTTTTATCGGGTCATATAAAAGTATTGGCACACAATCGGCATAATAACTGGATAGGGGAACTTCGGGAACATTGGTGATGAGGGCATCGGTATCGCTCAGGGCGGTAGCATAGTCTAACGCACCCCGTCCCCGGTCTTCGGCTGTTACCACGGCCACTTCACTACCATGCACTTGTACAGCAGCCACTAAGTCCTCTGCTTTCATACCCAGGGCTTCACAGACCAACTTACGGTTCGTTCTCACCTTTTCTGGATCATCTCCCACATGGAAAGCCATATTAAGGCCATCATAGGGAGTTGAACTGACCCCACCCAAACGAGTGGTAAAACCATGCGTGATTTTCCCCGTTTGTTGAAAGGACGTAAACTGAATATATTGCAGTGGTCCCCTACGCTCCATTGTGATACCGTACACCCGGGTTCCCCCCTTCTTTAGCTTACATTAGATTGCGTTTTTTCTTCGGGCAGCACCTCGTTTATCTGAGCTTCTAACTCAGCCAACTGCCGCAGCAACACAGAATACTTGGTGGGAGACAACTCCCCTTGTAGCATGCCCTGCATTCTCTTTTGAATATTACCCCAAGTTTCCAGAAGAACTTCCGGTACAGCTTGCTGGGCTTTAGCAGCCAATTCAATTTTCTCCAACCAGTAGGGCACACTGGCCTCGATACCCTCTGCTTTAATCAAGCTTTCCAGGTTAGCGGCAGCCTTTGCTTCCCCGTGTACCACAAAGACCTTCTTCAGTTTATTATTAAACTGTTTGACCCAATTGAGGAGAGCCGGTTGATCTGCGTGGGCAGAATAACCATCAATGCGACGAATTTCAGCCTTGACCACCACTTCTTCCCCGTGTATGCGGACAGTCTTTTCACCGGACAGGATGCGGCGACCCAGGGTGCCTTCGGCTTGGTAGCCCACAAACAGGATGGTAGAATCCGAGCGCCATAGGTTATGACGCAGATGGTGCTTAATGCGTCCTGCATCACACATCCCGCTGGCAGAAATAATAATGGCCCGGCCGTTCATAAAGTTCAGTTCTCTGGATGCTTCCATTGTTAACGTAGTTCTGATGTTGGACATTTCCAGTGGACTGCAGCCTTGGGCGATTAATTCCTTGGTCTCCTCATCATAGAGGTTGCAATTCTTTTTGAAAATCTCGGTGGCATTGATAGCCATCGGACTATCGATATAAATAGGCATTTCCGGAATGGCCTTTTTCATCTTCAGCACATTGATGCTGTAGAGAACATCCTGAGTACGCCCGGCAGCAAAGGCAGGAATAATTAATTTACCGCCTTTGTGATAGGTATCTACAATGGCCTGCTGCAAGAGCTCCAGCTTATTGTCCAAATCATGATGTTCACGGTTACCGTAGGTGGATTCCATAATGACATAGTCGGCTTCGGCAATCACGGAAGGATCCTTCAGATAAGGCTGGCCGGTGTTGCCAATGTCGCCGGAGAAAACCAGCTTGGTTTCTTGTCCATTTTCCCTTACCCACATTTCAACCATGGAGGAACCTAAAATATGCCCGGCATCCCGGAAACAAACTCGTACATCAGAACCAATAGATACTGTTGTATCGTAATCTACCCGTTCAAAAAACTTCAATGCATAGGCACCATCATCCGCGGTATAAATAGGCTCAATTAACTTGCGACCCTGCCGGCGATATTTACGGTTTTTCCGTTCAACTTCCATCTCTTGGATATGACCGCAATCGGGCAATAGTATTTCACACAAATCTACGGTGGCAGAGGTGGTAATGACTTTCCCTTTGAAGCCTTGTTTAATAAATTTCGGCAACAACCCACTGTGATCAATATGGGCATGGGTTAGTACCACAAAGTCCACACTGCCCGGACTGATGGGAAAATTTCGGTAGTTGCGCTCTTTAATTTCCTTGGAACCTTGAAATAAACCACAGTCCACCATAACTCTGGTGGAACCTGTATCAACTAAAAAACAAGAACCCGTTACCGTTTCTGCAGCTCCTAAAAATTGAATGTACAAACGAAAACCCCCCTTCAATCGATACTAACTATTTCTTGCAATTATGACTAATACCTTCATTTCGGGCAAGAATCTTTCTAAATTAGACAATAACCTCTGCCCGCGTAATGACAGCAACAACTAGCTAAAGCATAAAAAAACACCTGCCAGAGACAGATGTCTTATGCCAATCATATTAATTTTTAGATAAGCGGATTTCTTTTTAGAAAACCAAAACATGCAGTCATTTCATCAATAAAAACACCTGAAATGATTGTCAAGGGAACGGCAGACAGACTGTTACAAAACCATTTATACTTCTAGAAAAATAGTAAAATATATATTCCTCAACCGTATCCTCTTAAACCCCTCCTGTTTACCAGCTACGCGTCAGCACAATCTTTTTTAAATCTCATTAGCTGATATTTATAAAATTTCCATTCAGGCGTAAGCAGCGTTTCTCCAAAGTTAACGGAAAACCACGGACTTAGTTCGCTGTTTTCAGGGTTTTTAAGTATATGAATATCCTGTGCAGGCATATAACTCTGGGCCAGCATGAAAAGCTTTTCCTTTGTAGCTTTGTTTTCGGCTATATCAAGCACAATGGCACAATGTCCCGGATCTTCTCCTTTTAAAAACACATCCCCAATCTTCATGTCATCCAAGGATACCTTTTCCATCTCTTTGGATAAAGATAATGTCCCCGCATATGCAAATACCATGTCAAGATATCTTCTAAAGCTAGTATAATCATTTGAATGTTCTGCCCTTTTTACCCAATAGACCTTGTTTCCTTCCACCATGATCCTGTTACCCTGCATCCATGTAAAATAATCGGCTTTAAAACCATTGGTGAAATTAAAGTGGATTTTATTATACAATCCTTTTCCGTACAGATATTCCGCCCGTAATCTTATCACTGCATCTGCACATTGCTGTAAGTCTCTTTCCCCGACATCTATGTCCATTACGGCTTCATGAACTTCCCTGCCTTTAGTTTCTCCGTTGTAATATTTGACTTTTGAACCATGCGGTTTCAAAGGTAGGTTCCTCAGGTACTGCGCAAATGAACCTTCCTCTACCTTGACTCTTTCAAACTGCTCTGGAGGATTTATCCTTTCCTGCACGGTGTTCCCATTTTCGTTTATCAAATTAACTTGACCTAACTTCACTATAGATGAAGTTTGATCTTTAGTTGTTGTAACTTGCCCTTTTTCCTTATCAGTCTGTTTTGCATTATCAGCAGAACAGGCTGTCATAAGTAAAAGCGCAGTGATGATCAATAACTTTTTCATATTCAACCCTCCTCTGATATCTAAATTGTCGAGACTCAGTTTACTTTAACTTAGAGATTCCATTGTTTCATTCTGTTCAGCTGAAAAAGAACTCATTTTTCTATAATCTGGCACATAAACGCCTAACTCTGGAGAGATACCCTAATGCTTAATAACTATTTGCGTAATGGGGAAGTCAAGGTTGCGTTTCCTTTGACATCCAATACTATTTATAATCAAATTCAGAACTACTTAATTTCAAACGACAACTTCATTGCACCCTTTGTCCCTTCT
The DNA here is from genome assembly GCA_946411205.1 of uncultured Desulfotomaculum sp. Taxonomy (GTDB): domain Bacteria; phylum Bacillota; class Desulfotomaculia; order Desulfotomaculales; family Desulfotomaculaceae; genus Desulfotomaculum. Next base: position 4,950 of record CAMKDG010000001.1, on the reverse strand, counting down.
TCTGATTCAGCCCAAAAAGTACCGTTATAAGTACCTTTTCCTAATTTGGTTAACAGAATGATATTGCTATATTCATCGCCATTTTTTAAGAACAATATCTAGTTTATTTTTTTCACTAATATATTTTTTATTTGTACTCATATTCATTATCTCATATTGTTCTATGTTTCCATTGCGAAACGTAGCATTTATATTAGAATTGTTTGTTACTTTCCATTCTAATTTACAGTAGTCCTTACCTTGATCAGCCACTCTAACACTAACTCCAATCAAAGGCAGCTTTTTTTCGCTGCTTCCAGAACAACCTGAAAGTACAAGCACTAAAGACATGCCAATTAATAATAAGTTCCTAAAAAGCATATTAATAACTCCTATTCACTACTATCGAGTATTCTCTACACCTACAGCTCTTTTTACTGGAGATTCGCTATTTAGCTTAAGATTCCTTGGGAAATGCCGCCTACATTATCAGACAAATTTCTCTACGATTTTCTGAAACGCAGGTCTTCTTTACAATCGCAAACAATTGGAACAAAAGTAATTTTATTTGTTCACTTATATATCCTTAATATTAAAATTTAGATAAAAACCGATTTCCTTTTTCCAGGGAACCGGCTATATTTATTATTGAAGAAACTATAACCTAGAGAGGTGTATATATATTGGATAAAATATTATATTATCTTCTTGGAACAGTTTTTATAATTGCAGGGGGCATTACTTACACACTGGAAAGGGGAATAGCCCATCTTGTATGGATAGGACAATTGAATGCTATCCGGTATATGGGTAGTGCTCCAAATTCACCACAAATTCCAGGGCTTTTTACAAATGTTTTTGTCCCTCTATTTATGATTATAGGAATATTCTTTTTTGTGCTTGCTTTTTATAAACACAACCGTAAAATATAGTCCTTTGTTATCTGTAGTTTCGCTAATTTATGAATGTATCGAAGAACAGATAATAAATATTGTTCTTCATCTGGTATCTGAGAGGCATAGTTTCCTCTCCTTCATCCTAAAAGAATGTATCCCACACTTAACTCCTTAACTGTCTAATAGCAAGCGTCTCCGGAAAACCGTCCCCCGACGCTTTTTCAATCATTGCTCTAGATTTAATCACTAAAAAGGAGCAACCTTCCAGCTGCTCCCCTTCTCTGCTATAAATTTGTGACTATGAATAACGAATTAGACCACCATTTACGTGGAGTACCTGTCCCGTAACATACTCTGAATCATTTGAAGCTAAATAAACATATGTTGGTGAAACTTCAAATGGCTGAGCGGCTCGCCCCATGGGAGTTTCTGTCCCAAGGATTGCTACATCATTTGGAGGATAAGTACTAACACTTAATGGTGTCCAAGATGGTCCTGGTGCTACAGCATTTACACGAATACCTTTTCCTGCAAGAGATAGAGCCATTGTTCGAGTAAAGGAAACAATAGCACCCTTAGAAGCTGCATAGTCAATAACTGTCGATGCCCCTTCATAAGCGACTCTAGATGTTGTACTAATGATAGAGCTGCCATATTTCAAATAAGGTAATGCAGCCTTTGTCATATAAAAAAGTGGATAGACATTCGTGCGAAATGTGTTTTCCAGTTGTTCATCCGACACATCCATGATATCTCTGGTATATGGTTGCACCGCTGCATTATTCACTACCACATCCAATTGTTTATACATTTCAATAGTATGAGCTACTGCTGACTTAGAGGTAGACGGATCTCGTAAATCACCGGGTAGTAGTAGGCAGTTTGCACCCAATTTCTCCACGTACTCTTTGGTTTCTTCTGCATCTCTATGTTCATTCAGGTATAAAATTGTAAGGTTTGCACCTTCCTTTGCAAAGGCTACCGCAATCGCCCTGCCGAATCCACTATCACCACCTGTAATTATCGCTACTTTCCCTTTTAATTTGCCACTTCCTACATAACCCGGGTAATCAAAAATCGGACGAGGGTTCATCAGATATTCAAATCCAGGGGGATGCTGGTGTTGCGAAGGGAAAGCAATTGGCTGATTTACTTCCTGCTTTACCATACCGATATATGGATAATGCTGACTCATTCATTATCCTCCTTACCTAAAATATATTTATCTTTTCAGGATCTAGAATTTTCTCCTTTTTATCCTTCCCAAGGTATGTTTAAGTATTCAGCCAAAAATAGTATCCTCTTAACAACCTGCTAAGAATGATATACTCCCCTTTATCCGCACCCTAAAGCTTTACTTTGTAGTTATTATCATAGGTTTGTAATTGCTAAGAATTAATTACATTATTTCCATATAAATTACTTGACAAAAGACTAATTTTGTATATAATCTTACTCAAGGGGAACGCCATAGTTTTAGTAAGCTAAACATTTCCGTGTTAGGAAAGTTATCAAGGTAGCTGGTTATTTGTTAAACCTGTAGTACCAAAGTTAAGGATCTGTATTAGTAAGACAAGATCTAGTAGTGATTCCCTGTATGTTTGGAAAATTGAAAATGTTTAAGTCTAGTGGAGTTTGATATTGGTAAGTAAAATGAGAAAGGTAATTTAACATTTGGAGTTTAATCAAGGTCAGTTGTTAGTTACTTTATAGGCGTTCCCCGATTAATTAGAAACCCAGGTTATCCTGGGTTTCTTTTATATTTCGGATCATGTAGCTACTACGGGTGTTTGGGTGTCAAGGGCCAATTCGAAGCAATTTTGCCTTAATCAATTTGCGTTTTTGATTACTCCATTCCATATCTTCTTTTTTATGCAAATCATGTTAATACCCCAAGCAATTAGCAATATATGTACCATGAGACCTAAAAAATTTATCGCCTTAACTCCAGGGAAAATATAAAATGTATGGGAAGCGAAGATCATCCAGCAAAATACCGCTACCAGCTGGGCTAAAGAATAAATGGCATAAATATATGAAGGTAAACCATCCTTTTTATTTATCAATCTAAAAATAAAGATAATGATTACAAATATTGAAAATACGAACTGCGCAAAACCACACTGCCCTGAAATCTTTTTGCTAAAATCAGCAAAAAGATAAAACACGGAGCATGCAGTCATAATAACGATGTATATAAAGTCTATTGCTATAATTGATTTGTGCTCTTTCATATTTATTGCCATTCCTTTCGCTTCGCTCACCTCCATAGTTAAAGGGTACGGTTCTTTTAACAACCTTTCCTTTTGGGGTTCCTTGGATAAATAGCCTAAAATTATCAGGGAATTTCTACACGGTTTTTCTATGCAAGTTAAATAATCGTCTGCAAAGATAAATAAACGAAATGAATCATATACCTACCACAGCTTTATCACATTAAAAATCTTACTCAATTTTAACTAACGCACTGGTTGTCGGTGAGTTTTCATCCTTTGCGAAAAAGATAACTGTGTTATCTCCAAGCTTATAAAGTAAATAGTAATCTTTTTCTGGATTAATCCCTTCATTAATGGGATTTCCAAGTGCCTCTTTAATACTATCCGGAGTCATCCCTACCGTTGCTCTCTCAATTTTCATTCCTTTCCAAACAGCAAATGACGCTACCCTCCCTTGTCGTTCCATCGAATTTAAGAAGAAAATGATTTGTTCATACGAGAGATAATAGCTTCCCTCAAAAGTGCCTTCCTCCTTCGGGCTACCCAGTGTAGTTAGAATATCATCACACTGCGACCCAATGCCAAAATCCATTCCTTTTACCTTAACTTGCATACCCAATAAAGGACCATGCTCTTTTTCTAAAGGGATTTCTTCTGACTCTTGCTGTAGAGTTGGTGTCTCTGGAGAAAGAGTATCCTCCTTCTTAGGATCTTTTGAAACTTGTCCTTGATTTAAATCTAGCAGGTTATTTCCCACCAATACAAATAAAATTATTAGAAATATTGTGATTAGAAAGGTTTTTTTCAAAAATTATACCCCCTTTTGGTAATCACTCTGGAACCCTTTCACATACTGTCCTAGTTAGATTAAATAATGGGCCATATATGACTGACACCATAACTAATCCATAAAAAGAAGGATTATAGTTTATCACCCGCAAACCCAATCACGTCACAAGAACATTCCGGTTATTAAAAAAGAAAATTACCATCCAAGATATATCGAACATTCTCTATACCTCCGGCTCTTTTTACTGGAAGTTCGCCACAATTTTCTAAATCCCTTGGGAACATATTCCCATTTTTATACGTAATCCTTTAAAGTTGTCTCAAAACCCTGATTTAGAGGTGTAAAACCATGTGCGTGGGAGTATTATATAGATGGATATACTAGTTAACTAACAAGCAAGCTTATGAGCGTGCAAATAAAGTGTATTTTTGTGAGGGTTACTTGTTGTTTATTTCTGCTTTGTCCTTAAGTTCATTTTACGAGTATTTCGGTTTTATGATAAAATGATATGAGAATTGGCCCTTGGCCAAAGGCTATCTGGGAGGTGTTTTTATGCCAATGTATGAGTTCCGCTGTGAAAAATGTCAACACAAATTTGCCAAACTATGTTCAATGGGAGACACTGGTGAGAATTTAGTTTGTCCTTCTTGTCAAGCTGCTGCCCCCAAAAGAATTATGTCTGGCTTTAGGGTAGATAATCCAGGTGCACTGGCCGGCAGTCGGGGGGACAGTTGTCACGGCTGTACTTCCAGCAATTGCAGTGCCTGCCGACATTAGAGCCTTAGTAGCTATTAGCCAAAGGCTAACAGCGTGATGTTGCATTGCCATGCTGTCTATGTGGATTTATCAAAAAGCCGCAAGTTTAGGAAAGTAGCCGCTTTCCTGCTTGTATAGTCCTGTAAAATTGTTAAACTCCCCGGAAAATCCGGGGAGTTTAACTTTATCTACTGAGGCAGCGTATTTCTACAAAATCGATTCTTATCCTGCTTCTATTACCGGTTGAAGGATTAAAGGTAAATACCAGTTCTGCAGTTTCGGCGGTTCTGGGAACATCACCGGTGGTAAAGGA